>JABDGS010000093.1:4599-17222 GCA_013285915.1 Bacteroidota bacterium | reverse complement strand
GGCCGTCGTAATATAAAATACCACCTTTTAATTTGGCAGCACTAACGCCGGGTAGGTTAGCAAGCGTTTGTTTTTTATTGAGCAGCCTGGTTTTACCAATGCTCAGTTTGCCTGAAAGCACAGCGTATATCTTCAACCCAATACCATAAAACATTTTATCCCACAGGCTGTACACCGGCACCACAAACGCAAGTTTTGCCGTAATATGCGGTGCATTTTTTAACAGGTAACCCCGTTCCTGCAGTGCTTCCATCACTAATTTAATATTGCCCTGCGCCAGGTAACGCACGCCGCCATGCACCAGTTTGGTGGCGCGGCTGCTGGTGCCCTTTGCAAAATCATATTGTTCCAGCAGCAATGTTTTGTACCCGCGCGAAGCCGCATCAACAGCAGCGCCGAGGCCAGTGGCGCCGCCCCCTATAATAATAATGTCCCATTCCTTTGCATCCTGCAGGTTTTGCAGCATGGCGGCTCTGTTCATGTAGTTGCTTTGTTGCACAATATTACGGAGGGGATGGGAAACGTAATGCAGAGAGTGGAAAGTGAGCCTGCTGCTGTGAAACGTTGTCCCAAAAACTTCGGGAGTCAATCTTGAATGGCAGCGTGGGATTTGTGCCTGTTAAGGCTTGCTTTTATATTTTAGTTATTTTTTAGATGAGCTTTTTATTTTTGACCGAATATTCCCCAGTAAATTGGAGCTCAATGGCTTACATCCAGATCACAAAAAAACAATCTTCCGCTTCGTTACCTCAGCAATCCAGTCTGAAAAATATTTCCTGCATTTTAAAATATTAGCTTTACCTGTTCGTCAGCCATTGTATGATGGATGGTGCGATGACGATAACCGAAACTATGGCCGATAACCGCAAGCGCAATATAACGGAGGTAATAAATACTTACAGTAAGCGTTTGCTCGGCTTTATACGTAAACGGGTAGATAATCCATCGGATGCTGAAGACATTCTGCAGGATGTTTTGTTCCAGTTCGTCGATAATACACAACCTATTGAGCAACTTAGCGGCTGGCTTTTTACTGTAGCGCGGAATAAAATAACCGACAGGCAGCGCAAGCATAAACCTGACCTTTTGGATGATATTTTTTCAGGCGAAGGCGATGAAGAATGGCTGGGATGGGCAGAATTATTCTTTGATGAAAACAATAACCCAGAGGCAGAGTACCTGCGCAGTATGTTTTGGGAAACATTGAATGAAGCATTGAACGAACTGCCAAAAGAACAAAAGCAGGTGTTTGTATTGAACGAACTGGAAGGCATACCATTTAAAGAAATAGCCGAAAAAACCGGCGAAACAGTAAATACTTTGTTATCGCGCAAACGGTATGCAGTGCTGCATTTGCGGGAAAGGCTTAAAGTGCTGCGCGATGAAATATTAAACTATTAAAAAAATGTACACGAAAAGAAGGTTTTGGCCACTGAAGGCATTGGGAATTTTGGTGATTGTATCGGCAGTGTTTAGCCTGCTTAGCTATGTGGTAATGCTGTTGTGGAATAACGTGTTGGTAGCAGTAACGCATGTGGGCCTAGTAACATTTTGGCAGGCAGCGGGCATATTATTGCTGAGCAAAATATTGTTTGGGTTTGGCGGCAGGTCATTTAAAAAGCACCGCAGCCCGCAGGAACATGCCTGGAGAACGGAGATGATAGGCAAATGGCAGAATATGACACCTGAAGAAAGGAAGAAGTTTAAAGAGGAATTCAGGAACCGCTGTGGTGGCGGGTGGCGCGGCAACCGTGGATGGGACAGGGATTTTGGCAAACAGGAAGAAAAGCAGGGAGAGGCGCTGTAGAATGTGCCGGCGGTTTGTGTTGAGAAGAAGAAAACACTCAATAAATTGTGTTGATTTTTCATTGAGCATTGAATATTGAGTGTTGAGTATTGAGTGTTTTCTTGGTTTTATTTTCCTTCAAATAAAAGACTGCTGTTATGGACATACTTATTTTTAAAACGAATGTTGAAGACAAAAAGCAGGTGCGCAAGCTATTTCCTGTATTGAGAACGCTGGACGGCATATTACGCTGGAATGTTGACCTGCATGATATTGACAAAGTTTTACGCATTGAAGCAGTAAGCATTGCCCCGCAACGCGTTGAAACAGTATTGCAACAGGCAGGATATTTTTGTAAGGAGCTGGAATAAATTTGTTAACCAACGAATAAATTATGCAAAAAACACCAACGTTATATGAATGGGCGGGCGGTAAGGAGGTGATGGAGAAGCTAACTAAAGCGTTTTACGACAAGGTTTTAAAAGATGAATTGTTATACCCGGTTTTTAAAAGCATGGGGCCTGATCACCCTAAACATGTAGCACATTTTATTGCAGAAGTTTTTGGAGGGCCATCATTATACACTGGTGGTGATAGGGGTAGCCACGCACGTATGGTGGCACACCATGTTGGCAAGATGCTTGATGAAACAAAACGTAAAAGATGGATAGCGTTGTTTTTAGAAACTGTTGATGAAGTTGGGTTACCTGCTGACCCGGAATTCCGCTCTGCCCTGGTTGGATATCTTGAGTGGGGCAGCCGCATTGCAGTATTAAATTCAACCACCCATGATAATCCCCTAAAAGAAGATGCGCCTATGCCAAAATGGGGCTGGGGTGAAACGGGCGGCCCTTATATACCATCGTAAATATTCTTTCAAACGCATCATTGTTTCGTTGTAATTTGGCGTGAATAAAACATTCATTATGCCAAATAAACTAACTGCAACAGTTATTTGCTGTTTTATAGCTCTGTCATTATTCGCCCAAAAAACAATTGCCATCAAGTGCGGCAACCTGTTTGATGCTAAAGCAGGCGTTATTTTAAAAGACCAGGTTGTACTGGTAAAAGGCAATATTATACAATCTGTTTCGCCGGCATCATCTTTCAAAGAAAAAGCGGATTCAACTATTGATCTTAGCGGGTACACTGTGTTACCTGGTCTTATTGATGCGCATACCCACGTGCTGCTTCAGCAGGATATAACAACAAAAGAATATGCCGACCAGCTTTTACAGGAATCTATCCCTTACCGTACATTGCGTGCGGCACGCAGTGCGCTCATCTCCCTAAAAAACGGTTTTACTACTATACGCGACCTGGAAACAGAAGGTGCAATGTATGCCGATGTGGATGTAAAAAAAGCCATTAACAGGAACATTATACCCGGGCCGAGGATGTTTGTATCAACCCGCGCGATTAATACTGTGGGGCATTATGCGTTAAGCCCTGAAGAATTTAACTGGGAACTTGATTTGCCGCAGGGCATACAAATTGTAAACGGTGCGGATGAAGCACGCCGAGCAGTACGCGAACAAATTGCACACGGAGCAGACTGGATAAAAATTTATACTGACCGCGGGTATTATAAAGCGCCCGATGGCAGTTACCACGGCTTGAAGAATTTTACAAAAGATGAGCTTGCAGCTATTAGTGATGAAACATACGGAAGCAGGAAAAAACTTGTGGCCCATGCAGTTACACATGAAGGCATACAGGACGCTGTGAGCGCTGGTGTTATAAGCATTGAACATGGGTTTGGCATGGATGATGATTGTATTGCATTACTTGCAAAAAAACATGTTTACTGGTGCCCTACCATTTATATATGCGATTACATGAGCGAACCAAGAGCGAAAGAAGGCGGCATGATGGATAAATATTTTATGCAAACATTTGGCGCAACATTTAAAAAAGCGCTTGATGCCGGCGTTAAAATTGTCTATGGTACTGATATTGGCGGCTACAGTTGGGATGAACCGCAGGCAAAAGATTTTGAATACATGGTAAAGTGGGGTATGACAACCGCCCAAGCCATACAAAGCGCAACCATTACGGGTGCTCAATTGCTTGATATGGAAGGAAAGATTGGCGTTGTGCAACCCAACGCCTTTGCCGATATTATTGGCGTTAAAGGCGATCCCCTTCAGGATATAAAAATACTGCAGCATGTACAATGGGTTATGAAAGACGGGAAAGTGTATTAACGAATACCCGCGAAAATAAGCTGTATGCTATAAGTTATAAGGATTAACAGTGAGTGTTAAAGAAACACAAAGGGCACAGGCTTTAGCAAGTATGTTTTAGCAGGAGATTTTAAGTTATTTAAAATACTTATATTTACATAGCTTAAATGATGGATACTTATGGATACGTTAGTGGTGAAAATAAGCGAATCAACAAAAACAAATGCATTGATCGAAATGTTGAAATCAATGGATTTTGTGAGTTCTGTTGACTATATTGATGATATTAATGAAGTGAGGCGCTTATTTGAACAGGTAAATGCTTTTGCTGAAGGCACAGATTTGCAACAATTAACGATGGATGATATAAATGCTGAAATAAAAGCCCATCGCCTTGAGAAAAAACTTAATAGTAATTGATACAAATGTCCTTATTTCTTCTCTTATAGGACAGCATGGATATTCACACAAAATATTTGATGAGTTGGTTTTAACTCTTGAAGTGAAAATATGTTTATCCCGGGAAATATTGGAAGAGTACCATGAAGTAGCGAACAGGCCAAGGTTTGCAAAGTATTTGAATTTTACTATGACGGCGAATAAGTTGATTAAACGACTGGAGAAAATTGCCGTTTATGTTGAGCCAACAGAAAGAATAAACGTTTTGCCTGACGAGGATGACAACAAGTTTTTAGAGGCAGCTGTTGAAGCCGGTGCAGGCTGCGTGGTAACTGGCAATACGAATGATTTTACCGTGCAGGAGTTTATGGGCGTTAAGATATATACACCCAAAGAGTTTTACGAAATTTGGGCATTGGCCGAATAAAGTGCACAGATTTATTAAGTGGTTTTATTTACTATTAACGATAAAATGCCAGCCGCAAGCCTGCATTTATGGTTTTTAGCGATTACAGGCGTAATTTTACAATATGCCGTATTTTAACTGGAATGATAGTGTGAATTTGTTGGGCAAGCTAACACCCCGGCGTGCGTGGAATGCTTTTAAGGTAATGGCAAGCTACCAGCTAAGCAAGCTGCGCAAAACACCGGTACAATGGGGCTATCCCGTATCAGTTTCGTTTGAGCCTACTACCAGCTGTAACCTGCGCTGCCCGGAGTGCCCCAGCGGCTTACGGGAATTTACCCGCCCGACAGGGATGCTAAAGAAAGATTTTTTCAGGGAGACGATTGATGATATACACAAACAGCTATTGTACCTGATATTCTATTTCCAGGGGGAGCCGTTTTTAAATCCCGATTTTTTGGAGATGGTGAAGTATGCGCACGACAAAGGTATATACACCGCAACCAGCACCAATGCACATTACCTTACAGATGAAAAAGCACGTAAAACTATTGAAAGCGGGCTGGACAGGTTAATTATAAGTATTGACGGAACTACACAAGATGTTTACCAGCAGTACCGCGTGGGCGGCAACCTTGAGAAAGTGCTGCAGGGCGCCCGCAATATTGTAAAGTGGAAAAGGGAACTGAAAAGCAAAACACCTTTTGTGTTCTTCCAGTTTTTGGTGGTAAAGCCTAACGAGCACCAGATTGAAGATATAAAGAAATTAGCCGCAGAGGTTGGCGTTGACCAGGTACGTTTTAAAACTGCGCAGGTATATGATTATGAAAACGACCCTAACAACCTGATACCCGAGAATCTTAAGTACAGTCGCTACAGAAAAGATAAAACCGGTAAGCGTACCATAAAAAGCGGGCTGAACAACCATTGCTGGAAGTTATGGCATGCCAATGTTATTACCTGGGATGGCCTTGTTGTACCCTGTTGTTTTGATAAGGATGCTATGCACCGGCTGGGTAATTTAAAAAACCAGTCTTTTAAACAGATATGGCACAACGACAACTACAAACAATTTCGGAGTGAGCTGATGACCAGCCGCAAGAACATTGACATTTGTGCCAATTGCAGCGAAGGATTAACCGTATGGGAAGATTAACCCCGATCCCCTAAGGGGGTGAAGAAGTTGAGAAGCTCGGGACACTGAGTGCCACGGAGTTTTGCACAGAGTTTCACAGGGTTTTTTCTCTGCGTTCTTTATGCTTCTTCAAGTTTGCTAATCTTTATGGTAATAGTTTTTCAACTAAGCAACATTACCTAAAGCATACTCAAAAGATGATATTATACAGCCCACTCTTTAAAAGGATCACTCTCGTAGTTACGGTGCAGCTACTGGCAGTTTTGCTGCCTGCCTTGCCAGCAATTTCCACTCACCTTTTTGTTTTTGCCAAATAAGCAGCACTATTATATCAATTTTTGCGGGTACATTATTATTGTTTGTAGCGCCAACCATGTGGTTGCGTACAATGGCAATATCGCCATCAATTTTAATAGTTTGTGCTGAAAAATCAACCGCAGTAAAAACCGTTTTGCCCGAAACAAGGTCTTCAATAAATGCTGCCTTGTCTTCAATAAGCCCGGTTGAGTGGCCGTAGGTTAGGTTATCGGCAGCAATATCTGCAAGGGTAGCTTTATCAGGTTTCAATAAAGCATTGCGCAGGGTTTCCATACGCTTTGCTATCGCTGTTTCGTCCTTTGTTTGAGCTAATATAGATTGCGTACTCAACAGGCAGCAGGCAACAAGAACAACTAATGACCTATACATAGATTATCTTTTTACAACACTTCTAATAAATACTTGCGGAATACAATACACACCTAACAGGCGGCAGCTTGTTTTCGCAGCCATTTGCACGTTTAATTTCAATGGCACCCGATTTGCACAAATTAAACAATATATGTTAATCACCGGCAGCCGCATTTATAGCCACAGTAAATTTTTAGAAAACCCAGGCTGTTAGTTACGTTATATTCAATTACCCCCTTCTAATAAGCATTTAACCATGAAAATACCTTTTGCAAAACTTATCCTCATCTTTCTTTTTGTTTGCAGCTGCTGTATTAAAGGCAGTGCCCAAAATAACCTGCTCGATTCCTCAAGGCATCCTTACAAAATTAATTATTGGCTGGATGGGTCAATAGCCGGTGTTGGCGGAGTAACTAATTACCTGGGTATTCTGCCTATAGTGCGGAAAAAGGAGATAAGCATTACTGAATTTCAAAATCTTAACCGCGACATTATCCCTGGCTTTGACAGGTGGGCCTTAAACCTTGACCCCACACAGGTAAGCAAGTACAATACCTATACTGATATTACGCTTGTTTTGTGCATGGCTGCCCCTGCCGGGCTTGCATTAAATAAAAGCATACAAAAAGACTGGGGTAAATTGTTGGTTATGTACCTTGAAACTATGTCCGTTGTGTCTAACATTTACACACAAAGTTTTATAGGGCCCGCTTTTCAAAGTAAGTTTCGCCCTATTGTATATTACGATGCATTACCTTATTCGCAAAGAAACGACGGCAACAACAGAAATTCGTTTTACAGCGGGCACGTGGCAACTGCTGCAGCCGCCACTTTTTTTATGGTTAAAGTATACAGCGATTACCACCCTGAAATTGGAGGCACTAAATATTGGCTTTATGCAGCCGCTTCTGTTCCGCCGCTGGTGTTAGGATATTTCAGAATTAAAGCCCTAAGGCATTTTCCGTCAGATGTGATGACCGGGTTTATGATTGGTGCAGCAACCGGTATTATCATCCCCGAGCTTCATCGCATAAAACTCAAAAATAAAGACCTTTCACTTGGGTTATCTTCTACCGGGGACTGGGCAGGCTTAAGTTTAAAATGGCAACCCGGTTTAAGTAAATCTTTAAAAAACTAAGCTGAACAATTTGGCGACCTAAGGCCCTTCTAATCAAAGCTTTGGTTTTGCTGGCCACTCATTTTCAGCACACGGTCATATTGTTCAGGTGTAAGGTCATTATAAAAATAATACACCGGGTCCACAGGTACGCCGCCTTTGTGTACCTCGTAATGGCAATGGTTGCCGGTACTTTTACCGGTGCTGCCTACATAGCCAATAACCTCACCGCGCTTTACCATTTTACCGGCAACTGCTTTAACCTTGTACATGTGGCCATACAATGTTTCGTAGCCGTAGCCATGGTTTATAACAACGTGATTGCCATAACCGCCCGTGCTAAAACCAGCTTCTTTTACAATGCCATCGGCAGTAGCATAAATAGGTGTGCCGGGTGGTGCCGTAAAATCGAGGCCGGCATGAAAATGTGTGTTTTTGTATACGGGGTCAATGCGGTAGCCAAAGCCGGAGGCAATGCGGGTTAGGTCTTTATTGCTAACGGGTTGTATGCTTGGTATGGCTGCAATAAGTTTTTCCTTATTCTTTATCATTGCGCCAATATCGTTGTAAGATTTTTGCTGGTATGCAACCCTTAAGCTAAGATTGTTCAATTGCGTGGTAAGGCTTTTTACCAGGGCCTGTTCGCTCATGCTCTGCAAAAGCTTTATTTCTTTATTATCGGCCATTTCCTTAAGGCGTGCACTATCGGGTATGGGTGACGATTCAAATATGCTGCGGTAAACATCATTGTCCCGCTTTTCAAGGTCGCCAACTTTTTGCTGCAGCTGTTGCACCTGGTTTTGAAGAAGCGAATAGTTTTCCTGCAATTCATCATTCTGCTGTGCCAATTGCTTTTCACCCGGCGTTTTTATATAGTGAAATGCAATGCTAACAATAATGCCGGCTGTAACAACGGCTGTAGCTAAAAAGGCAAATACGCGCAAAAGTTTAACCCGCAGGGGTATAACCAGCTTTTCGTAACGGAGCGTGTGGGTATTATAGAAGTATTTTATTTTTTTCATTGGTTGAATGCCAGGCTTAAGCGTTACATTCAAAAATGCTGATGGTTAAAAAAATGCTTATAAATCCAGGCAATTTGTACCCCCAACAAATTGTACGGTTATTACAGCAGTTAAACCCTTACGGTTTTGTAATGGCACATTCTTGCAGCAAATTTTATACCTGAAAAGCAAAAAGCGCTAAAATGTTTACCTTTACGCCCCTTTGTGAGGCAGCAAATATAGATGTATATGGCAATACATATAAAATATTATAATGGAAATGATGAACAGCTTTGATATAAGACAAACCTTTCTTGATTTTTTTAAAGAAAAAGGGCATGTTATTGTGCCGGGCGCGCCCATTGTTATAAAGAATGACCCAACATTGCTGTTTACCAACGCGGGTATGAACCAGTTTAAAGACTTTTTTCTTGGTAATAAAAAAGCCCCCAATAAGCGAGTGGCAGATACACAAAAGTGCCTGCGTGTTAGCGGTAAGCATAACGATTTGGAAGAAGTTGGAGTAGACACTTACCACCACACCATGTTTGAAATGCTGGGCAACTGGAGTTTTGGTGATTATTTTAAAAAAGAGGCCATTGAATGGAGTTGGGAACTGCTGACCGAAAGATACAAACTTGATAAAAGCCGTTTATACGTTACCTATTTTGAAGGCGATGCAAAAGAGAATTTAGGGAAAGATGAAGACGCTTATAATGAGTGGAAAAAATGGATAAGTGAAGAGCGGATATTACCCGGTAACAAAAAAGATAACTTTTGGGAGATGGGCGATACCGGCCCTTGTGGGCCCTGCAGCGAGATACATTATGACGGCCGCAGCGATGAAGAGAGAAAGCTGGTTGATGGTGCAACGCTAATAAATAAAGACAACCCACAGGTAATTGAGATTTGGAACAATGTGTTTATGGAGTTTAACCGCCTGAAAGATGGCAGTCTGCAGCCCTTGCCCGCCCGGCATGTTGACACAGGCATGGGCTTTGAAAGGTTAGTGCGCGTAATACAGGGCAGGCAGAGTAACTATGATACGGATGTGTTTACCGGAACTATTGCCGAAGTCGAAAAGATAACAGGCAAAAAGTACGATTTCGGCGACAGTAAACAAGCTGTAGCTTTTCGCGTATTGGCTGATCACATTCGCGCTATTGCTTTTACAATTGCAGATGGGCAGCTGCCAAGCAATACCGGCGCTGGTTATGTTATAAGAAGAATTTTGCGCCGTGCCGTGCGATACTATTATTCTTATTTGGATTATAAGCAGCCATTGCTGTTTCAGCTATTACCATTATTGGCCAAACAATTTGAAAACGTTTTTCCTGAATTGCCGCACCAGCTTGATTTTGTGACTAAAGTTGTTAAAGAAGAAGAAGATTCATTTTTGAGAACCTTGGATAAAGGGTTGAAAAAAATTGATGAAATAATCGCTGATAGCAAATCGTCTGGTGTAGTTAATGGAAAGGAAACCTTTGAATTGTTTGACACCTACGGGTTTCCTGTTGATCTGACGAGATTAATCGCTGTTGAAAATAATTTATCAGTTGATGAGGCTGGCTTTAACGCGGAAATGCAGCTGCAAAAAAACCGCTCCCGCGCCGCAACGGCTGTTGATACCGAAGATTGGGTGATACTGGATGAGCACTCGCCAAACGAGTTTGTAGGGTATGATACGCTGGAAGTAAAAAGCAAAATAACACGATACCGCAAAGTAAAAGCAAAGGGTAAAGAGGCTTACCAGCTTGTGCTTAATGTTACGCCGTTTTATGCCGAAAGCGGCGGCCAGGTGGGGGACACAGGAGAATTGCAGATTGGCGATTTCAGATTGCAGATTGTTAACACAAAAAAAGAGAATAACCTCATCATTCATTTTGCTGATGAACTGCCGGTTGATGTTGGTGGCGAGATTATAGCCATTGTTGATGTAAACAAGCGCCTGCAAACGGCAGCACACCATACTGCAACGCACTTGCTGCATGCTGCCCTGCGTAATGTGCTTGGCACCCATGTAGCACAAAAAGGCAGCTTAGTTAGCGAAGAACACCTGCGTTTTGATTTTTCCCATTTTGCAAAAGTTACCGACGAAGAACTGCAGAAGATAGAACTTATTGTTAATGAAAAAATACGCGAGAACATACCCGTTGTTATAAAAGAAATGCCAAAGGATGAAGCTGTTGCACTTGGTGCCATGGCCTTATTTGGCGAGAAATATGGGGATATAGTACGGGTTGTAATTATTGACCCTAAATACTCTATTGAGTTATGCGGCGGCACACATGCTGGCGCAACGGGTGAGCTTGGCTTTTTTAAGATAAAGCATGAAGCTGCTGTAGCTGCAGGCGTGCGCAGAATTGAAGCTGTTAGCGGCAAAGCTGCTGAAGAATTGATACATGAGCAGTTTGCTGCTGTAAATGCCATCCGCGAGGTACTAAAAAATCCGAAGGATGTTTTAAAGGCTGTTGAAAATATTGTTGCTGATAATAGCGAGTTGAAGAAAAAAATTGAATCGCTTGAGGCAAAGCAACTAACAGCATTAAAAGAAAAACTGCTTGCGAAAGCACAGCATATAAACGGTACTGATTTTATCGGTGAAATTGTTGAAGTTAGCAACGCCGACGCTTTGAAAAAGCTGTGTTTTGACTTAAAGAGTTCATTGCCATTTACCGAAGCGGGTAGCAGCTATTTGGTGGTGCTTGCCGCCAATATTGAGGGCAAAGCCAACGTTGCGGTAATGCTTGATGAAACCCTTGCGGCAAAAGGTTTTGAGGCACCAAAAATTATTAAAGAGCATGTAGCCCCACTTATAAAAGGCGGTGGCGGCGGTCAAAAAACGCTTGCCACAGCCGGCGGCCAGGATGCAAGTAATTTGCAAGGGGTGATTGAGAAAGTAAAAGGATTACTGAAATGAGTAAATTTGATATGCCCAATCATAAATACGAAATAATTATTTATTGGAGTAATCCAGATAATGCTTTTATAGCCGAGGTACCTGAATTACCAGGCTGTATGGCTGGCGGTTCTTCATACAAAGAAGCTTTGGAAAATGCGGAAACCATTATTACCGGGTGGCTTAATACAGCTAAAGAATTGGGCAGGCCAATACCTCAGCCAAAAGGGAAATTAATGTACGCGTAAAGCTGTACCTGGCTTATTTACCAGTGGGCCTTGAAGATTTTGAAACCTCTCCTTGCTTTGGTTCGATACTTTTAAAGCTCTTTAAGATATTTTCCTATTTGCGCAGCTGTTCAAGTGAAGTAAAAATTATTGGTTCGCCTAATTCCGCTTCCAGTTTGGCAATGGTTTTTAGCGTTAAATTGTGAGTACCTTTCAGCCATTTATTTATTTCTGAAGGCTTTTTATTCATTTTTTCAGCAAGATCTTTTTGTGTATAGCCCCTGGCTTGTAAAATTTGATTAATCCGCAATACTATATCTGTATATTGCCTTACAAAAATGCGAACTTCCTCCGGCGTCTCATCTTTTATTTTTTTTGCAACTGCACTTCGCATAATAAATATTTTATAAGAAAATTTCCTGGCTACCATCGCTGTTTAAAATATTTCTATTTTTAGCATCAACAGTTATTTCCCTAGTTCTTAATGCATCTTCAATTCTATTAGCAAACTGGCAAGCTTCAAGCCATTTTATATATAAGCCTTTGCTTTGCTGGTTTGTTTGAGCTGATTTTACACCGCCGTTAAACAATACTACAAGGTCACTCCGGTTATTTATCCTCAATGCGTATAGCCTTAGCGGAAAATTTGGGTATATAAATACTATTTCTCCTAAAACCACTTTCCCTTTATTTGGCAGACCAACAACCTCGTTTTCAAATCTATTAAATAAAGCATCTACTGCACCGTAATCTTCCCCAATACTGTCTAAAATAAAACTAAGCAACTCTTGTGTAACC
>JABDGS010000093.1:429-4589 GCA_013285915.1 Bacteroidota bacterium | reverse complement strand
ATGTTACCACATTGATGATTACAAAAGCATGCCGAGGCCTTACGAAAAACACCACCGCAATTATGATGTTAAACTAAGCAACTCTTGTGTAACCTGCTTAAATTCAGGCATTGCATAATATTTATCAAAGAATTTATCCGTTTCATTTTCTTCAGCGTCTTGCCACCTCACTGTATAAAAAGTGCATTTGGATGCCTCATCATCCCAAACTTCTAATGCAAATATATTCACTTATAAGTTAATTTACAAGTTAATAAAATGAAACATGATTTTTATTAATGTGACAATCTAACACATCCCCTACTTCACCAGCCTGTACACCGGGTAGCGGTTATGCGCAGACTCGTAGTAAGGCGAATGCTTATACACAAAATTTAGTTGCAGCGATGATGATGCAGCAAGTTTGGCATCGGTTTTCTTTTTCTCCTCAAGCTCTTGTTTTATTTCGGGGTGCTGTTTTATATATTCGCCTGCAACATCCTCCCAGCGGTAATCGCTATAGCCCTCTTTTTCCTGAAGAATGGCATCAAAAAAATTCCAGCTAAAAAAGCTGTCGTCACTTAATGGCTCAAGAGTTTCAACAATATAGCGGTCGTGCGGCTGCCCTGTACATATTATATAATCACCCTTCAAAAATTTTATGCTTTGTGTTTGCGTGCTGAGTTTAACATCATAATTGCGGTGGTGTTTTTCGTAAGGCCTCGGCATGCTTTTGTAATCATCAATGTGGTAACATTCCACCTCTATAGTTGTATCTGCGTCAAGGCGCTTCATTTCAACACCATTAAGTTTTAGCAAATCAATGGCATACCACCAGCCCTGTGGAATTATATAGGCTTTGGGCTTTTCAGCAGTTGCAGCAGGTACATAAGTATTGTAAAATTTTACAGGCTTATTGTATGGTTTTGTGTGGTCGTAAAACATACGCTGCATACCGGTAACATCGCTGGTTTTGTAACCAGGCTCATAACCCTTAAAATTAATTATATCATACTGGGTCGTATCAAGCTTCCAGCTCAGTACAAACTGTTTTTGCTGCTGCAGTGCTTCAATGCTGTGCTGCCTTTTTGTTATAATATCATTTGCATAAACTGATGCCTGTTCCATCATGGTTTGCATTAGGTAATAGGTGCTCCACACCCTGTCGGCAAATGGTTTCAGCATGTGTGTTTCGGGTATAAAAGCAATAGTTTCAAACATGGCTGCATAACCGCTGCTAAAGCGGGGCGGCTCATAAAAAGCTTCCCAGCCTTTTGCAGGGTCATCACCTTCTGCATTAACGTAAGGTATCATGGGCCAGTTTTTTTGCACCATGCCCCTGTATAGGGCACTGTCAAAAACATCGTGGGCAAAATCACCAATTTCTCTCTGCAGCTTATTGTGCTGGGTTGATATAAGCGTCATCGTATATTGGTAATCGGCGCCGTCGCTAACATGGTTATCACTAAAAATATCAGGATTAAGCCACTGGAATATTTTTTCAAACGCGCGCGCATTTTTACTGTCTGCCTTTATAAAATCGCGGTTTAAATCAAGGTTTTGGGCATTTCCCCTAAAGCCATAACTCTCCGGGCCATTTTGATTAACCCTGGAAAAACTGCTACGATTAAGGCTTCCACCAATATTATACAGCGGAATAACAGCTATTGCAACATTTGGCGGGCATTTTATTTTGCCTCTGGCAAGGTCCCTCAAAAACATCATGCTGGCGTCTACTCCATCTGGTTCCCCGGGGTGTATGCCATTGTTTATAAGTATTACTACTTTCTTTTGTTTGTGCCAAACAATAGGGTCAAACTGCTTGCCGGCGCTGTACAGCAATACATTCAGCGGGTAGCCGGCATCAGTTGTATCGCCTGTTTTCAATAAAATACTGCTATATTGTGTAGCTAATTGTTTATAATACTTTATGCATTCAAAGTATGTTGCTGTTTGTTTTCCACCGCTTTTCTCAAAAGAAGTAGGCAAGTTTTGGGCGTGTAAAGCACAAACTGCAAAAAGATGTATTGTTAATATAAATTTTTTCATTAATTTGTTTTTTGAAATCACCACAAAGTAATGGAAAACACATATAGAATCCTACTGGCAGAGGACGAACCTAAGCTTAGCCAGGTTATACAAGACGAATTAACAAGACAGGGATATCAAACCGATGTTGCCTATGACGGTTCTATTGCGGAGAAACTTTTTAAGCAGCACCCCTATTCATTAGTATTGCTTGATATTAACCTGCCTTATAAAAATGGCCTTGCCCTATGCAAAGAATTCAGGGAGATAAACAAGAATGTGCCCATTATTATGCTTACAGCACTTGGTGAAATTAATGACAAGATTGACGCCTTTAACCTTGGCGCCGATGACTATATTGTAAAGCCATTCCACTTTGATGAACTTATAGCCCGTATAAAAGTTTTTATTAAACGGACCGATGCCGGGCAGGAAAGCGGTGAAAGAATTGTTATTGCGGACATGGAAATTGACATGAGCAATAAAACAGTTAATCGCAGTGGTAAAAATATAAATTTAACCGCCAAAGAATTTGCGCTTTTAGTACTGCTTAGCCGTAACAAAGGCAAAGTAATAGCCAAGCAGGATATACTTGAAAAAGTATGGGACCTTAGTTTTGATACCGGCACCAACACCATTGAAGTATACATAAGTTTTTTAAGAAACAAAATTGACAAGCCATTTGAAACAAAGCTTATTCACACTAAGCCCGGCTTTGGGTATTATGTGCGTGAAACGCCCCTGACATGAACCTACGGCTAAAATTTGTTGTGTTACACACGTTGCTTGTATCTGTGATACTTGTGGTGGCTATGAGCATTATCTACTACATTTATTCCAGCAGCCGTAGCGATGACCTTAGTAAACGGCTTTGGGTGCAGGCAATAACGAATTACAAAAAATTTGACAGCAACTATACACTTACTACAGCAGAAACCGATATATTAAATAATTCTCCCCAGGGCGCTGTAACTGAGCTGCATATTGCCATTGTGGGCCGCACCGGCCAGTTATTATACGAAAGGCCTTTATCGCCATCATATACCCCATCGGGGTCGGTATTGGCTGATATAAAAATTAATCAGCAGTTTTTTTTTAGAGAAGATTCATTCGCCTGTTTTGGAACATACATAACAGGCAGCGATAAATATGTTATTGCACGCAGCAACGACAAGTATGGCCTGGCGCGAATGGAAAAATTGAGGATCATTATGA
Source organism: Bacteroidota bacterium (assembly GCA_013285915.1). Lineage (GTDB taxonomy): Bacteria > Bacteroidota > Bacteroidia > Chitinophagales > Chitinophagaceae > JABDFW01. Next base: position 1,367 of record JABDGS010000093.1, on the reverse strand, counting down.
TCCTGGTAGGCCTGGGGGCAGTTGTGGTAGTGTCAACATTTTCATTTTTGTATGTAATGTCAACAACAAAGCCGCTTGTTGATTTAAGCCTGCAAATGCGAAAAATTTCGGAAAATAATTTAAAAGAGCGTTTTAATGTTGGCCCAGGAAACATTAAAAAGAATGAGATAATGCAGATAGCCGCCAATTTTAATGGTATGCTTGAACGGCTTGAAAAGGCTTTTGAAATGCAAAAAAGCTTTACTCATCATGCATCGCACGAATTGAGAACACCACTTGCCAGTATGCTTGCACAAACAGAATTGGCGTTGCGCAAAAACCTTACACTGGAAGAGGCAAAGGAAGTGCTGATGTCGTTAAAGGAAGACCAGCAGGAACTTATTGAACTCACCAACTCATTATTGCTTCTTTCGCAGTACGAGAAAATAAGTTATTCATCTGATTGGCCAATGGTGCGAATTGATGAATTACTTTATGATACTATAAGCGCTGTTAAACGCATGTTTCCAGGCCTGAGCGTTAGCCTTGAGTTTTTACAAATGCCCGAGAACGAAATAAGCTTATCCATAAGTGGTAATTATACTTTGCTGCGTTCGGCATTTCGCAACCTTATAAAAAATGCCTTCCAGTATTCTGATGATAAAAATGTGTCCATCGCTATAAAGGCTGACGAGCAAAACATTGAAGTTTATTTTGATAACAAAGGCAAAACACTGAATATAAAAGATAAAGACCGCCTGTTTATACCATTCTTCAGGGGCGAAAATGCGGTAAGAAAGAGGGGCTTTGGCCTTGGCCTGTCAATTGTAAAGCGCATTGTGCAACTGCACCAGGGTACAATAACTTACGATGCAATTGATGAAAAAACCAACAGGTTTATTGTGATGTTTAAACAGGCGGACTTTATCTTTTATATTCAGTGTTTTGCCTTTGTTATC
>JABDGS010000093.1:0-419 GCA_013285915.1 Bacteroidota bacterium | reverse complement strand
TGTTTAAACAGGCGTAACCGAAAGTTATTTCGGGCCAAGCGCGAAGTTTCGGGCGCAAAGGAACATGCAATGAAAAGGTGTTTATCCAAATCAATTTATCTCATCTTTTTACTAATCAACTTGCTTTTACTAATCAACTTGCCTCCAGTACCTCACATAATCAACCTCATATTTAATTGGCAATTGAGCATTTACCCATGCCGACCCCGACTGGGTACATAAATTTCACGTTTGGCGCATGGATTGGACCAAAGACTCCATAGCGTTGTTTCTTGATGGGCAGTTGCTTAATTCCACGCCTCTCAGCCAAACTATAAATGCAGACAGCACCAACCCGTTTATAAACAAGCCTGTTTACCTGCTGCTCAATCTGGCCCTTGGACAAAATGGTGGGTATGCCATTAACACGGTAAAATTCC
>JABDGS010000092.1 GCA_013285915.1 Bacteroidota bacterium | reverse complement strand
CCTTGCACGCAACCCTAAATGCAATGAGTGTGGTTTGAGAAGCATCTGCCTTTATTACAAAAAGGAAGTTGAGCCGAGAGAAATTAAGTCAATCGTAAGACGATAAAAAGTGAGAGGTGGGACTTTGCGTTGTGTGAAATAGAAATGCTGATGATAAAACGGAATGTAAACGCTGTTATACAGCCAGCCGTCATTTAAAATCTCCTCGCTCTTCCTTTCACGATTGCCGTTTCACGTTTCACGTCATTGCTTACCAGTTATTCATCTCTCCCTCAACAATACGTTCTGGTTCATGTGCAGGATGTATCTTCCAGTCGGGATCATATTTAACAAACCAGCTTAGCCATAACGTTCGCGAGAGGCGCATAAACAGAGGCTGCATGGCAACCATAGCCACAGAGTTTATACCCAGCCACCAAAATATACGGTTGTCATTAATCGAAAACCCGATCAGCAGCCACCACGCAATGCATGTAGCAATAGTAAATCCAACGGTTACTGCATAACTTACATACGATGTGCCATAGTAAAAGCCAACCTCTAATTCAGTACGCTGGCCACAAACAGGGCAATGATCATGCATTTTCATATAATTGCTGTGCTTCATCTCATAAGCGTTTTTAGTAATAAAAAGTTCCCCCTGCCGGCAACGCGGGCAGTGGTTTTTTAAAACGCTCAATACATAAGATGGATTACCTCTGCTCATACCTCAACCTTTTTGCAAAGGTAATGATATTGCAGATTGCAGATTTTAGATTGCGGATTGAGAACGCTGAATCAGTGCTTAGCCGTTGGGCATCACCACATTCACGTTTCACGATTCATGTCATCACAACGACTGCAAAAAACGCAACAATCTATCCCTATCGGCCTTGCTTAGCTGCATAAAAGCCTCCTTGCCATTTTTAGCCTCGCCGTCATGCCAAAGAATGGCCTCTTCCAGTGTTCTCGCCCGTCCATCGTGCAGGTAATAGGCCGTTCCGGTTGTTTTTTGCAATAACCCAATGCCCCATAAAGGCTGTGTACGCCATTCCCTGCCGGTAGCTAAAAAATCAGGCCGGTTATCCGCCAGGTCATCGCCCATGTCGTGTACCAGCAAATCCGTATAGGGATGAATGCGCTGGTTGCTAATTTGCGGCAGGGTAACATCAACACCTGTTTGTATTGTTTGCCTGTGACATCCTGCACAGTTTAGTTGGTTAAAAATCACCTGCCCGGCTTTAACATCCGGGTCGGTAACATCCCTTCTCGCAGGTACTGCCAGGGTTTTAACATAAAATAAAACATATTTAAGCAAGCTGTCAACAAGCTCAGGCTGTACATCGCCGGGAATACCGTTCATTTGGCTTTGGCCATAAGCGCTCTCCTGCTTTTGTACATAGCTTGTTACGCCCATATCTTGCTGGTAGGCTGTAGCAATTTGCGTTAATAATGTTGACGTATTTGCTTTCAACCCAAATCGTCCCACTTCTTTTTTGCCCGTGTACGGGTTGTACACATAATTGGCTTTACCGGTAATGCCATCGGCATTCATGTCGTTTGCATCTACATAACTAAGAATGGTCTGTTCGGGAATATTCTCCAGCAACCCTAAACCAACAACAGGCGGCGCCAGCCTTGGCGACAGCATATAGCTGCCGTTTATGGCCAGGTAGGGGTTTTGCATAACATACAAAGGCTTATGCAATGTAGCTGTACTCCCGTCGGGATAAGTTATAGTTAAATCAGTGTAACTGATATTAATGTTCGCTTCGGGCTTTGCGCCCAGCACTGCCTGGTCCTGTATTTGTGTTCCATAGCCCGGTACTGCAAGCGGACCGCCATTTGCATCAATACCCGCCTGGCTTATACGAAATAATAATCCTGAATTAGCAAAGCCCGCAGTAGGTATACCTTCACCATCGTTCCGGTGGCAATTAACACAGGAAACATTATTGTACACCGGCCCAAGGCCAGTAAAAATAGGCGAGGGCGGCGCTACAAAAGTTTGATCAAATACCTGGTCGCCAATTTCATGTACCCGTTCATCGCGGGCGCTAAGGCCTTCTATGCCTATGGTAAACGCTTTGGATGATGCGTCAAGCACGGTTGCCTGCCCCCCACTCATACGCTCATCATAACCATCATCAGGAAAAACATCTGCTTTATGGCACATGCTGAATGCAAGCACAAAAATCACTATCCCGGTTGTTATTAAAAACTTTTTCATTTAATTTTTATGCTGCTAATCTTTTACGTACTGTTTTAAAAAATCTGTAAGGTCGTTATCAAGAATATCCTTCAGGCTTTGCAGTTGAGTCATCAATTGCTGCACCTGAACACGTTGTGTATAAATAGCAACCTCGTACCTTACTGTTATGTTTGCAAAAGCACTTACGGCAGCGGCAAACTGGGCCTGTATCTTATTATCAAGGTCTTTGTTTTTAGCAGCCACAAGGTCCTTTATTCCTTTGCCTCCGTTAAGCCCTAAATAAACATTTTGCGCACCAATTATATTATTTTTAAAATCGGTAAGTGTAAAGCCTGAATAAGGCGATTCTGTAATAGTTGAATCTTTGTTTACATAAGGTTCATACATTTTTTCACTGCCAACTTCATTACAAATACCCGCCATGCCATTATCACCGGTAACATCTAAAAAAAAGTCAAGCCTTTTTGTGTAATCTGCGCTGCCCGCACCTGCTTTGGTAACAGACTGTGCAAAGTTTGTGGGTGCTGACGCCCAGCTTTGGTACAGTGGCTGTATGTTATTGTTAAGCATATCTGCTGAAAGGCTTACCAGGTATTGCCTTTCCCTTGCAGTTAAACTGGCCGCAGTGCGGCTGCCGCCCACGCCAAATAAAACATATTCAATGGGGTGATAACCACGTAGCGATTGTGGCAATGCAGCAACATCATCTGTTTGCAGCGGGTTAGTGCTTGCCAGCAGCGAGTCCATTTGCGTTTTATCGGTAGGCCAGGTGTCGGTATTGGGGTCGTAGTCAAGCGATTCAACAGGTCCTATTAAAAACCCTTCGCATTGCTCCCAGGTGCTCCGCATATTTTTCCAGGCATTTTGGGCAGCCAAAAGGTTTGCATCGGTGGTGTTAGTATTAAGCGTGCTTACTACGCTGTTTAACGATACCCCCGCGCTTACAAGATTTGCATATTGTGGCAGGCCGGTGTTATTTACAAAATCAGTAATAACAGATTGTTCAAGCGCAGCAAAGTCATTTGTGCCGCCGGGTTGTTGTGTTGCTTTGTGGCATGCAGCACAGCATGTGATAATAGCTGCAGCAGTTATAAAAAATATTCTTTTCATGTTAAGGTGTTGTTGGTACTTCAATAATTAAATAATCATTTTGTTTATATACTTTGTAATGGGTTAAGGCCTCCTCAGCAGGCCCTTTGCGCACATTGCCGTCTTTATCAAACTGGCTGCCGTGCAGGCTGCAGGTAAAGCCACTGCCGGTTACAGTTAGCTGGTTTGACTGGTGGGTGCACTGCATTAACAGCGCCTTATAAGTATTGTTTTCTTTTTTTTCTACTGCTATATCATAATACCATCCTGCAGGGCGTACAATTTGCACGGCTGATGACGAGAACAGGTTAACCGGCACCTGCAGCCGCTTGTTAACTACGCCCGTTTTGTACACCGCTAATGACGATGCAGAGCTACAGCCGGTAAGCCCAGGCAATGCAAAGCCTGCAGCCCCAAGGATGCAGATATTACAGGATGATTTTAAAAATTGGCGGCGGTGCATAATTGTTTAGTCGGGAAGACGGGAAGTCTGAAGAAATTCTCTTTCAGATTCTAGCTTTCCTCTTTATTTCGTTGTGCGTTGTTTTAAAATATTGTTTGCGAACAAAAAATAATAATAATTGAGAGCTTTAGTTCTTTCAAACTTTCTGTCTTTCGGACTTTCGGACTTCTTCTTAAAACGAATACCCGATGCCGATATTAAAAAACTGGTTTGACTGCCTATAAGGCAAAGCGTTTGGCGGCGGGTTAATAACCAGGTCAGGGTTTTGAGGCCCTGTATGCATAAGCCTTACATCTGTTTTTATTACCACGTTTGGCAGTGGCAGGTAACCTATACCCGCTATAATATGCGTTTGCTTTTCAGTACCATCATAAATTGCCTTAGGTGCCGCTGGCGTGCTTGCATTCATATCAAATGCTTCACCACGTACAAATGTTATAAACTGTTGTGATTTACTTTTGGCATACAGCCAGTTATATGCAATCTCTGCATACGCACCATACATGCCGCTTGCTATATTTTTTGCATAAGCAACATTTATTTTATCAGCTTCGGGGTAGCTAATGTATGTACCAAGCGCTTTTGCAGAAAAGCCATTGTGGTTATACTGTACATCCGCCTCACCTAAATAAACAGGCGTACCAAATGCACCGCTGTTAAGCCCAAGGCTGTCTGCCCCGCGCGGCGATAAGGCCACAGTGCCACTCATATAACCAGATACCTGGAATTTAAACTCACCCGGGCTGTATTGCAGCGATGCCGTTACGGCTATATTATTAGCGTTGGCCAAATTGCCTTCTGCCCTGCCGCTTCTTATACCATCGCCATGTTCAAAATTCGCGCTGTTTAAACCGTTTAACAAGGCAACGGTGTAATTTATAGGCAGGCGGTTAGCGCTGCCATAAAAGCCAACACCAAGCTCACGCCAGGTAGCCGGAATAATAAATGTTTCAACCAACGGCCTTTCAACACCGTTAAAGTTTACAGGCAGGTGATTCTCATTCAAAATGCCTATTCTTGGTACAAATAGCCCTGCAACAATGTATTGGTGGGGTGTGAGGCTGAATTTAAGATAAGCCTGCTCCATGGCGATCTCCGCCCCGTTTTCAGCACCTCCTTCAACTTTTGCGTTTTCAATTTCAAGCTCTGAAAAAAATGAAATTTTGGAACTAAACTGGTGGCCCACAAATAACACCGCCCTTTCAAGTGTTACAGTTGAAAATTTTTGGTCGAAATCCCTTTGGTAAAACGCACTGCCATAACCCGATACAACTGTTTTATTTTTTGCCGCACCGGCGTTTAATGAGTCCTCATTGGTAATTAACTGTTGGGCATTGGTGCGAAATTGTGCACTGCATACACTAATGGCGCAAATAAATCCGCTCAATAAAATTGCTTTCCTCATAATGCGGCAAAAGTATTTTTTACATTAGTTTTTGGCTTACGGTATCAGGAATGCAGTTTACGCCATCGGGAAAAAGAAAAACACCTGCTAAGCAACTTATTGCTTTTACGCGTTGTCTTATTAGTACCAATGCAGGTACTTTTAATGTAGCCTGCAAATTAAATGGCAGCAACGCCATTACACCTTGTTCATTAAATGGCCTGCTGTTTCAGGCATGCCTTAGTATAACCTTTTCGCCAGTTCCGCAGAACTCAAAAATAACCTACGGTAACCAGGCGCAAATTTTCCCCACGCAACCAATCAAAAAAGGCGCGGCACGAAAGTGCTTCGCCTTTACTTTTTATTACATCTATTCTTCCGGTTGTGCAACTTTATCATTTTCTCTCCACACCCGTTCCCTCATTCCCGCAATCAACTTAACTTGCACCCATGTATGAATATTTGAGTGGATTGAATGCGCCTCAGCGTGAGGCAGTTACATATTTAAAAGGGCCTTTAATGATAGTGGCTGGTGCCGGCAGCGGTAAAACCAAAGTGCTTACCACCCGCATTGCACACCTTATGGCGAATGGTGTTGACAGCTTTAATATATTGGCGTTAACTTTTACCAATAAAGCAGCAGCGGAGATGAAGGAGCGCGTAGAAAAGATACTGGGCAATACTGAGGCGCGTAATTTATATATCGGTACTTTTCACAGCGTATTTGCAAGGGTATTAAGGGCAGAGGCGCACCGCATTGGCTTTCCCAACAACTTTACTATTTACGACACTGATGATAGCAGAAGCGTTTTAAAAACGGTTATAAACGAGCTTAATCTTGACGATAAGCATTATAAACCCAGCGTTGTGCATAACCGCATTAGCCAGGCAAAAAACGCATTGGTTGGCCCGGCTGAATATGCTACGGATTACTATATTCAGCAGGAAGATATGCGCAGCAACCGCCCTGCCATTGCACAGGTATACCAGGCATACACTGCACGCTGTTTTAAAAATGGCGCGATGGATTTTGATGACCTGCTGTTGAAAATGCATGAGCTGCTGAAAGGTTTTCCGGAGATGCTTAGCAAGTATCAGCGTAAGTTTAAATACATTATGATTGATGAGTACCAGGATACCAACCCGGTGCAGTACGAAATAACAAAGCTTTTGGGTGCGGCGCACGAGAATATTTGCGTGGTGGGTGATGATGCACAAAGCATATACAGTTTTCGCGGTGCTACCATTGAAAATATTTTACAGTTTGAGAAGGATTATGATGATGTAAAAATTATAAAGCTTGAACAAAACTACCGCAGCACGCAAAGCATTTTAAATGTTGCTAACGAGGTTATAAAAAATAACAAGGGGCAAATACCAAAAGCATTGTGGACGGAGAATGAAGGCGGCGAGAAAATAAGGCTGGTGCGTACAATGACGGATAACGATGAAGGCCGTTTTGTTGCAGATACCATACAGGAGCAGAAACTGCGTAACCATTATTACAATCGTGATTTTGCTATACTATATCGTACCAACGCACAAAGCCGCAGTTTTGAAGAAAGCCTGCGCCGTATGGGCATACCTTACCGCATTTATGGTGGTGTAAGTTTTTACCAGCGTAAGGAAATTAAAGACATGCTGGCATACCTGCGCGTGATTGTAAATACAAGGGATGAAGAAGCGTTGAAAAGAATTATTAACTACCCCGTGCGCGGCATTGGCAAAACAACCATTGAAAAGGCTGTTACTATTGCAAACGAGCAAAACATAACACTGTATGAAGTTATAAGCAGAGCCGGAGAGCATGGTTTTAAAGCTGGCGCGCTTGAAGCAATACAAAATTTTGTAACCATGATACGCTACTTTCAAAGTATGCTGGAAACAAAAAATGCGTATGATGTTGCTGTGCAGGTGGGCAAACATACCGCCCTGGTGAAAGAATTATTTAGTGATAAAACAACTGAGGGCCTGGCAAGGTATGAAAACGTACAGGAGTTACTTAACTCAATAAAAGAGTGGGTGGATGACAGGAACAACAGGGCAGTAATTGATGAGGATGGAATAGTCCTCATCCCCAACCCTTCTCCACAAGTGGAGAAGGGGGGTGCGAAGAGCCTTGACCCCAACGATAACGTAAGTGGCAGCCTTATCCCCTCTCCACCTGTGGAGAGGGGACAGGGGGGTGAGGCTTCCCTCGGCGGGTACCTTCAGCAAATAACCCTGCTTACTGATGCCGATGATGATAAAGGCAATGCTGACGCGGTAAAGCTGATGACAATACATGCGGCAAAAGGCCTTGAATTTGAGGTGGTGTTTGTAGGCGGTGTGGAGGAAACATTGTTCCCCAGTGCGCTAAGCATAAACACCCGCGAAGAGCTTGAAGAAGAGCGGCGGTTGTTTTATGTTGCAGTAACACGCGCAAAAAAAAGACTATGGCTTAGTTACGCTAATGCCCGTTACCGTTTTGGTAACCTGGTACAAAATGATCCAAGCCGGTTTTTAGAGGAGTTGCCCGCCGACTATGTTGATAAAAGTTTCGCCGGTGGTGGCGCACGCAATCAAAGCGGTGTAAATATGGGCTCAGCGTTTGAGCGTATGCACCGGGGTTTTGGTAACGAAAGCAGTATTCAGTATAACGATAGCCGTAAACCGGCGACAGGTAATGCAAAGCCATCTTTTATACCTGTGGCACCAAAACCGCAGGCCATTAGCCATACGCCATCTGCCGATTTTGTGCCCAGTGATACAGCCAACCTGCAGGCAGGCCAAAAAGTAGAGCATCAAAAATTTGGCTTTGGTGTAGTTACAAAAATGGAAGGCAGCGGCCACAATCCCATTGCCACCGTTAAATTTGAACTAAATGGCGAGAAAAAAATAATGCTGAACTATGCGAGGCTGAGGATTGTGGAGTAGTAAATAATAACGCATAACTATTATTGATTACATGAAATGGGTAACAAGAGAAAAACCAAAAATTGACCGCATTGCCTGCCCATGGCTTATTAAGCGGTTTGTAGATAGTGATGCGGAATTTTTTTATGTGCCGTACGATAAAGTTCTGCAAACCGCCGAAGAGGAAGCAGCAATCCCCTTTGACTTCCCGGCCGTTGAATATACTCACTATGCTGACCGGTGCACATTTGATTTTATTATTGAAAAGCACAAATTGACCGATGCAGCTTTACTAACAATGGCGTTGATCGTACGCGGCGCTGATACAGACCATCATGAACTCGCGGAGCAAACAGCTGGTTTATGGGCAATTTCCGCGGGATTAGCTTATAACTACAAATCAGACTTAGTCCTGCTTGAATATGGTATGATAATGTATGATGCATTGTATAGCTGGGCAAAGTATTTACAAAAAGAGCGGCATACCCAGCAACCATTTGAAAACCTTTTGCTGGGTGTTTTCAATAAATTTATAAAAAAGGAAAAAGGCGCAAAAAAGAAAGTGCCTGTTTGGGCTGAAGAAATGAAAAACATTATACAAGACCAAATTGATACCAATCTTAGTCTTAGCCTGCGGGATATATCACGCGGTCTGGATGTTAATCCATCTTATCTTTCCCGTGAATTCTCTAAATATTTTGACAATTTAAGTTTTGGCGAGTATATACGAAAACAGCGTATTGAAAAGGCTATTCAATATATTCAAACAACTAATTATTCGCTAACGGAGATAGCATACCTCACAGGTTTTTCAGATCAAAGCCATTTTACCCGCATTTTTAAAAATCACACCGGCAAAAACCCTTCTGCCTTCAAGAAAAGCTTACAAAAAAAGTAAGCTGTATACAAATAGTCATTTCTGTTCTATGTTGGCACGAACGGCGTAGTTTATGTTTGCCTGCAATGAATAATACCGGCCTTGCTCCGCAACAATCATCATATACGTTAAAGCAACTGGCATTATATTTTTTGCAATTGGGTTACAGCGGCTTTGGAGGACCTGTAGCTTTGGTTGGCTATATGCACCGCGACCTGGTTGAAAAAAGGAAATGGATAAGTGAAGACGAATATAAAGAAGGGCTTGCATTAGCCCAATTGGCGCCGGGGCCGCTGGCTGCGCAATTAAGCATTTATATTGGCTTTGTTCATTACAGGTTGTTAGGCGCTACACTTGTTGGGGTAGCATTTGTGCTGCCCTCGTTTATAATGGTTGTAATAATCGGCGTGTTATATAAAATGTTTGGTGGCCTGCCATGGATGCAGGGCATTTTTTATGGCGTTGGCGCGGCGGTTATTGGCATTATTGCTATAAGTTCCTACAAGCTAACGCTGAAATCAGTAAGCAAACTGACGATAAAAGACATATCGGCACATTGGCTGCTCTGGCTTTTCTTTCTTGCGGCATGTATAATAACTGCGATAACACAATCCGAACAAGTGCTGCTTTTTATAGCTGCGGGATTGTTGTATATGTTTGTAAAGGCCCCACCCAAACCATTGCCGGGCAATAAAAGGGCTTTTAGCTGGCTGTTGTTTGCCGGTACAGGTTTTTGGCAATACCAATATGGTGATCTTGAAAAGATGGCGATCTTTTTTCTAAAAGCCGGCGCATTTGTATTTGGCAGCGGCCTTGCTATTGTACCATTTTTGCAATCGGGTGTGGTAAAAGAATACCACTGGCTTAACCAGCAGCAGTTTTTAGACGCCGTAGCGGTAGCAATGATAACGCCTGGCCCCGTAGTAATAACGGTGGGCTTTATAGGTTACCTTGTGGCTGGTTTTCCTGGGGCAATTGTAGCTTCCCTGGCAACTTTTTTGCCTTGTTATTTATTTACAGTAATTCCGGCACCTTATTTTCATCGCTTTGCAAAAAATATTTCAATAAAGGCCTTTGTAGATGGAATAACAGCTGCAGTTGTTGGTGCTTTAGCAGGGTCGGTAATTGTGATCGGGATCAAAAGCATTTACGACATACCTACTGCGATTATCGCTGTAATAACAGTTTTATCTTTACTGTATATTAAAAAATTGCGGGAGCCGTATATCATTCTTGCAGCAGCGGCAGCAGGTCTTTTAATAAGGACATTTTTTTAATCACCACGCACTCAAACGTAAAAATAATCTATATGAATCCGCTAAAAAAAATACTGCTTTTTATTTTGACCATGGTCGTTATTAATCATGGTTTTGCACAAGTTGACTCAACAGGTATTGAAAAAGTTTTTGGCAAAAAAGGCGCAGTACAGGGAAATGTTTACAGGATAACCTTCCCCAGGTTTGATTTGAAAGTTAAAGTAAATGATTTTCCTGTAGCACCGGGCCTTGCATTAACATCTTGGATAGGTTTTTTACAGATGGGGGGTGAAACAATGATGATGGGCGACCTGGTAATGCTTGATTCCGAAGAGCCGGCAGTGGTAGCAAAGCTGGTTAGCTTAAACTTAGGCATAACTGCCATTCATAACCATTTGGTAAATGAGCAACCTGCAATAAAGTTCCTGCATTTTTCAGGAAGCGGCGATGCTATAAAGCTTGCAACGGATATTAAATCGGTTTTAGCCATTACCGGCACACCATTGGCGCCGCCACCAGCAGCGCCCGCAATGCAGCCTATTGACTGGTCAAAAGTTGAAGCAATACTGGGCAAATCAGGCAAACATAATGGTAAACTGTTACAGTATAGTTTTCCCCGGAAGGAGCGGTTGACGGAAAGCGGAATGGAAATGCCGCCAGCGATAGGAATGGCTACCGGCATTAACTTTCAAATGGAAGGGGACAAAACAGGCATTACTGGTGATTTTGTGTTGTTGGCCAGCGAAGTAAAGGCAGTTGTTAAAGCATTGACTGAAAGCGGCATTGCAGTTACTGCCATACACAATCACATGCTGTTTGATGACCCCAGGTTGTTTATGCTGCATTTTTGGGCCGTTGATGAGCCAGGGAAGTTAGCCACCGGTTTAAAAGCAGCTTTATCGCAAACAAATTCTAAAATGTAGTTGCATTGCTGATTTGAGATATGTGCAATAACAGTAACATGAAAGATGGAAATTTGCTGCATACGCTAATATTGTTTTGCCTGGTTACCGCTTGCCTGCCTGCAATAAGTTGCAATAACAATATTGACACAAACAGCCTTGAAAATGACATTTTAGTGCTAACAACAAAAATACCCCTGGCAGGGGTTAATGGCAGGATAGACCATTTAACATACGACAGTGTACATCATCTTGTATTTGTTGCAGCCCTTGGTAATAACACGGTTGAGGTAGTTAATACAATTACAAATCAACGTGTGCATACTATTACCGGGTTGCACGGGCCGCAGGGAGTGTGCTATATACCATCAGTTAACAGGCTTGTTGTTGCAAATGGCGATAATGGTGACTGCGTTTTTTATGAGTGTATAAACTACTCCGTTATCAAGCATATACAATTGAGCGGTGATGCTGATAATACCAGGTTTGATGCGGCGAACAATATAGTATTTGTTGGCTACGGTGATGGCGGGATAAGCGTTATTGACGTAGTGAAAATGGAGCAAGTAGCTACCATTCAGCTTGACGGGCATCCTGAATCATTTCAGCTGGATGAAGTAAATAACAAGCTGTTCATAAATGTTCCTGACGCACATGAAATACAGGTTGCAAGTTTAAAAACTCACCAGGTTATTGGCACCTGGAAAAATGATGGAGCATCAGCCAATTTTCCGATGGCTCTAGATGCGAACAACAAACGCTTATTTGTAGTATACAGGCATCCCGCATCGATAAAGGTTTTAAACACAGAAACCGGGCAGGTAATACAATCAATACGATGTTCAGGTGATGCCGACGACATCTTTTATGATAATCTGTCGGGTCTGCTGTTTGTATCTTGTGGTGATGGTTTCATTGATGCAGTAAAAATGAGTGGCGGTGATTACAAACTCATCAATCATATTAAAAACAGTAGTGGCGCCCGTACCAGCTTGTGGATACCATCTGAAAAAAAATTATTGCTGGCAGTGCCGGTAAGAGGTGGCAATGATGCAGCGTTATGGGTTTATAAATTAAAACCTTAGTGGCCACTTAGTTCATGCCCTATCTCCCAATGCAAACCAAATGGGTCAACAAGGCGGCCAAGACGCCATCCATATTCTTCCCCCACAGGAAATATTTCGGTAGCCCCTGCCTGTATTGCCCGCGCAAACAAGCCATCCGGATCAGCGACAGTTAATATCATCCGCACATTTTCGCTGTTTATATTTTCAGTTGCAGCATCATCTTCACCCAAGTCACCGTTTACCCAAAATGCTGCTCCGTCAACTGATAATCGCACCACCAGGCCACCTTCTTCCATGCGGTAGGTTTCCACTGCTCCAAAAGCGGCTTTGTAAAATGCAACGGCTTTAGCCGCATTTTTTATTGTTAACCAAGGCTGAATAGCGGTTTTGATGTTTGGCATAGTTGTGTTGCTTTGCAGTTGCTAAAGATAAAGAAAAGTGTTTGAGATCCTCCATAACTTACTGCTTTCGCTACCTTTGACGCACGTTATTGATAAATTGTAAATGCGCATTGAATGATGTACGAAGTTATAATGTTAAACTAACATACTATGAAATACAGATTATTAGGCAGGAGCGGATTGAAAGTGTCTGAATTATGTCTTGGCACCATGGGTTTTGGTACTGAAGCAGGATGGGGTGCTGACAAGGAGACAAGCTTTGCCATTATGGATGCGTTTGCCAATGCTGGCGGCAATTTTTTAGATACCGCAAATATTTACAAACTTGGTACCAGTGAAAAAATTATTGGTGAGTTTGTTAGCCAGCGTGACCGTGATTATTTTGTTATTGCTACAAAATACTCCTTAAAGGATAATACCACCAACCCTAACGCCAGCGGCAATAACAGGAAGAATATGATGCGCAGTGTTGAGGCCAGTTTAAAAAGACTTCAGACCGATTTTATTGATGTGCTGTACCTGCATATTTGGGATGACCTCACTCCGATTGATGAAGTACTGCGAGGTATTGACGACCTGGTTAAACAGGGCAAGGTAAATTATGCAGCGATTAGCGATACACCAGCCTGGGTTGTAAGTAAGGGTAATACAATGGCCGAACTGATGGGCTGGAGCCAGTTTATAGCCCTGCAGGTTGAATACAGCCTGTTACAACGCTCACCTGAGCGTGACCTTATACCGATGGCTAACCATTTTGGAATGACTGTTACTCCCTGGGCACCTTTGGCCGGAGGCGCATTAACGGGCAAGTATTTGAAGGGTGACACTGGCAGGATAAAAGCTGAGAGTAACCGCCGCGACGGCAACAGCGTGCGCATTACCAAAGAGGTAATGGCCGTTGCTGAAAGGCTTGGTGTGGAAGCAAGCCACGTTGCACTGCAATGGACACGCCAGCAGGGTTTTAATTGCATACCTATTGTTGGCGCAACAAAGCTCGAACAGTTGCATGACAATTTGAAAATGGTTGATGTTGTTATTCCTGCTGAAGATTTGGCCAAGCTGAACGCGGCCAGCGAAATTGACTTGGGTTTTCCTGGTAAATTTTTTAAAGAAGACGGGGTAAGGCAAAATAATTTTGGCGGGTTTTATGACCGGATTGAGAAGAGAGGTTGACCCTACCCCCAAACGGGTGTAAAAAAATATTTCATTGCATTTGAATTTCTTTAAACGTTAAAAAAGGATTGTGAATAATAGTTTTGATGTTTTGGAACGGGTAATTATTAGTCGGCGGAGCATTAAGCCTGCTGCATTGAACGGGCAAAAAATTGGCGAGGATAAAATTAAAGCGCTGCTTGAGTTGGCCAATTGGGCACCTATCCATGGATTTACTGAGCCGTGGCGGTTTGTGGTATTTAGCGGCGATGCAATACCGCGGTTTTGCCAACGCAACGCGGAAATGTATAAAGAGACAACAGAGCCCGAAAAATTCAGTTCAGCCAAATACGAAAAGCAACTGCATAATGGCGATAAAGCCTCGCACATAATAGCCGTGTATTTAAAAAGGGGCAGCAACCCAAACATAACGATGCTGGAAGAAATTTGCGCTGTTGCAGCAGCAGTCCAAAACATTTTATTAGGTGCCGGGGCGTTGGGTATAGCGGTTTTATGGAGCACAGGGGGCGCTGTATTACTGCCTGCCATGGAAGGATATTTGGGTATAGATGAAGAGGATATAATGATTGGCCTTTTGTACATGGGCTATACAGACGAACCAGCCAAAACGGGTAAACGCACACCCATAGAAGACAAGATAAAATGGATGTAAAGTTTGAAGTTTGCTGAGATTTGGACTTTGGGATTTAAATTTTGGGATTTAAAAACGAATTTGTTATAACCGGTCAAGTTGTTTTCTTTGCAAATGCCTATACAAAAGCTCATTATTATTACAGCGCCGTCGGGCGCGGGCAAAACCTCCATTACACGCTACCTGCTGGATAAGTACCCTTTGCTGTCTTTTTCTGTATCGGCAGCCACTCGAAAGCCACGGCAAGGCGAAAAAGACGGCTTTGATTATTATTTTATTTCGGCAGAGGATTTTCAGCAAAAAATAAATGAAAATGCTTTTATTGAATGGGAAATGGTATATGAAGGCAAATACTATGGCACCCTAAAAAATGAGGTTGAACGAATATGGAACGCCGGTAAAGTGCCAGTGCTGGATATTGATGTGCAGGGCGCAATACATGTTGAAAAACAATTTCCTGGTACGTGTTTGTCAATATTTATCCAGCCACCTTCAATTGACGAATTAAAAAGAAGATTGGAATTACGCAAAACTGATTCGCTGGAAAGCATTCAAACAAGATTAAGTAAAGCCAAATATGAGTTATCTTTCACAGAGCATTTTGATAAGGTGATAGTAAATGATGATCTTGAAAAAGCCTGCCATGAAACAGAAGCGGTTATCTGCGCTTTTTTAGGGTGGTGACAAGGCAGTCTAATAGTCCCAAGCAGGTTTTTTGTGAGTTAGTATGGTATAAAAGCAAAAACCCCGATGGATACCGAAGCAGCGCCAAACGGGGAATAACAGTGCAAATGTAAGAAATAATATATAAAAATCAAAACGAATAATGGATTACAACGAATTTGAAATCCTTATTTCCCCCATTAGACTACCCCGCTATAAAATTTCCTGTGCCCATAATAAGAAAAAAACAAGGCAGCTTTACAAAGCAAATATTCGCATGTCGCAGGCATTTCTTGCAATTTTAAGCATTTTTGAAGTGGTTTTAAGAAACAAAATTGATAATCACTATAAAAGGCAATTTTATCCTGTAATTGGCAATGGCGAATGGCTTCTTTGCTCAACACTTCCCGGAGGTTTTTTAACAACCACCGGCTGCCGAAATTCTTTAAATAAAGTTACAAGTGTTTATGCTGAATTAGGAGCAGCTTATACACACGATAAATTAGTGTCAGAGTTAAGTTTTGGTTTTTGGAAGTATTTATTCGCTGGCAGGCAGTTTATGGCGGGTGGTAATACTTTGCTTGCAATTTTTTCAAATATACCGGCACATCATAATCAAGGTAATATCTATGCAAAATTAGATAAGATCAACGCGCTAAGGAATAGGGTTGCACATCATGAACCAATTTGTTTTGGGGCAGGAAATACAATTGGAACTATCTATGCAAGAATGCATTTACAGGAGATTATTGATCTGGTAACATGGATGAACATAAATACCACACAGCTATTTTATGGGTTAGACAGTGTAATAAGGGAAGCAGATTATATTGACTCGATATAGGAGTTTGGTTCGTAAATAATGTAAAAGAAATTAATCAAATATTCTAATTCAAGCATTCATACTATGTTTAATAACAAAACGGTTTTTATAACTGGGGCAAGCAGGGGTATTGGTAAAGCCATTGCTTTGCGGCTGGCAAAAGAGGGCGCTAACATTATTATTGCAGCCAAAAGCACCGAAGAAAACCCAAAACTGGGTGGCACAATATATTCGGCCGCTGCAGAGATAGAAGCAGCTGGCGGCAAGGCGCTTGCCGTGCAAACCGATATTCGTTATGAAGAACAAATAATTGCCGCAGTGGCAAAGGGCGTTGAAGCTTTTGGAGGCATTGACATTGTAATAAACAACGCATCTGCTATACAACTTACCAATACAGAGCAAACAGATACCAAGCGTTTTGACCTTATACACAGCATAAATGTTCGCGGCACTTTTCTTGTTACCAAACATTGTATACCATATTTAAAAAAATCAGCTAACGCTCATATTCTTACTTTATCGCCACCACTAAACCTGCACCCAAAATGGCTGGGCGCGCATGTGGCTTATACCATTAGCAAATACAATATGAGTATGCTTGCGTTGGGGTGGGCAGAGGAGTTTAAAGAACATAGTATAGCATCAAACACATTATGGCCACGTACAACTATCGCCACAGCCGCAGTGAAAAATTTATTAGGCGGCCAGGCGTTAATTGACCGCAGCCGTACTACGGATATCATTGCCGATGCGGCGTTTCACATTCTCGGCAAGCCTTCGGCGATGTGTACCGGTAACAATTTTATTGACGAAGATGTATTGCGGACTGAAGGGGTAACAGACTTTTCCGGGTATGCAGTAGTACCGGGCGCCAATTTACAGGTAGACTTATTTTTGTAGCGATAGCGGTTTTCAATTATACCTTTTTTGTATCTTAAACAGGCTGAAACAGGCGCAAAATCGCCTTTAAACATTTAATAACTATCCAATTAACCAGATTGCTGTAATTTTCATAGCCCAAAATAATTGGTTTTGCATAACAGCGATACATTTTTAGTACAGTACAGGCAATTAATTGAAGCCTCCCTTGATTGGGGTGATAGTTCCGCATGGACCAACGAAGACTTTGAGAATTTGAGTGAAAAGATTGAAGAGAAAACAAATGTTAGGTTGAGCGTATCAACCCTGAAAAGAATATGGGGTAGGGTGCAATATAATAGTTCACCAACAGCTGCCACCCTTAACGCTCTCGCCAAGTTTTTAGAATACGAAAACTGGAGGGCATTTCAGCAAAAACAAAAGGTTTGCGAGGCGCCCGTGGAAATTGAGAAAGTTGTGACAATCCCTGAAATCCCGGTGCAAATTGAGAAACCAATAAAAATAAAACAGGGCAAAAAACTGCTGGTTGCGGCTGTGTTGGGTTTTGTGCTTATTATTTCGCTTAGCCTGATTACTATTTTTAAGTCTGCTAAAAAAAAATGTGGTCGTAAAAGAAGCCTACGTTTCCTTCGACAGCAAAAAAACATCAGACGATCTGCCAAATTCGGTGGTGTTTAATTATAACGTTGCTGCGTTCCACTCAGACAGTGTGTATTTACAGCAAAGCTGGGATACTACACGAAGGCAAAAAATACCCGGCGAAGGCACGCAGGTAACGTCAATTTACTATTACCCCGGCTACTTTAATGCGAGGCTTATAGTTGATGGCAATGTAAAAAAATACAGCACAGTATTTATAAAAACCAAGGGATGGAAGGGGATTATTGAAGAAAAGCCGGTACCAGTCTATCTCTCAGCAACTGACATTAAGAACAGTGAAA
>JABDGS010000091.1 GCA_013285915.1 Bacteroidota bacterium | reverse complement strand
ACTTTTTACCTGTACAAATTGCGGTGGTATATTATACTTCGAAAACACTTTTTGCGGGTATTGCGGGTATTCAACAGGTATTTGTGAGGAAAATAATCAACTGTTTGCCTTATCGGCTAAAACAGATGAAAGTTTTCAGCATAACAATGCCGGCTATAAATATTGCGCTAACCACCAGTTTGACGTTTGCAACTGGCTTATACCATCGAATACTGGTACCTCCTTTTGTAAAGCCTGTGACCTTAACCGTACTATACCTAACCTGCAACAACAGAAGTACAGGGAATACTGGCAAATTATTGAGCGGGCGAAGCACCGGCTTATTTACAGTCTGCTTCGGTTGAAGCTGCCACTGGTGAGCAAAAAAATAAACGCAGCAAAAGGCCTTTGTTTTGATTTTGTTGCCGATGAAAAAAATAAGAGAATTTTTACCGGCCATGAAAATGGTTTAATTACCCTTAACATTGCCGAAGCAGATGATATTGAGCGCGAAATGAGGCGTAAAAGCATGCAGGAAACCTATAGAACGGTGCTTGGGCATTTCAGGCATGAGGTGGGACATTATTACTGGGACACGCTTATTAAAAATACTGCAAGTATTGATGAATACAGGCAGTTGTTTGGTGATGACCGGCAAGACTACGGAAAAGCCCTTAAACGGCATTATGCAAAAGGGGCGCCGTTAAATTGGATGGATAATTTTATAACACCCTACGCCAGCAGCCACCCGTGGGAAGACTGGGCGGAAACATGGGCGCATTACATGCACATTATTGACACAATTGAAACTGCATATTATTTTGGCCTGAACATTAAGCCGCTGCCAGCAAAAAATGCCACCATGCATGCTGAAATAAAAAAAGACCCCTATGCTGAAAAATATTTTAGCGAGTTAATAAACGAATGGCTGCCGTTAACCTACGCTATGAACAGTTTAAACCGCAGCATGGGCATTAGTGATATTTACCCTTTTGTTATTACACCGCACGTAATTCAAAAACTTTCGTTTATACATACTATTTGCACTGGTGCAAATTAAAAAGGCATTGTTAAAACAACGCCTTTAACACACATGAAATTTTAAACCTTAACAGGTGTTTTTCTGTTAACTATTTTTTCTTATATAAGTAAAGTCATACACGGTATTCCAGGTTTGTCCGTCGTCTGCAAGTGTTTCCTGCAATTGCCTTACCTGGTTTGGGCCCTGGTTAAAAAAGGTAAAACGCCCTTTAAGACTTTTGCCCTGCGCATTTTTAGTGGTAAAGTCAAAGCGCATAGCACCATCGCGGTACTCACCGTTTACAAAAACATGCTGCGGGCCACCTTCAGCACCAACCCATACCTGCTGCCATTTATTGGTACCTGCGTCAACAAAATTCATGCTCTTGCCGCTATAGGGCAAATTTGCGCTCGTCCAGTTTTCCAATATCATACAACCGCCCGATGCTTGTTGAATAACACTATGCCCCACCAGTTGCTTTGTTCCTGTAGCATAAGCATCCCAGTCACCAACCCAAAAATCAAACTGGCGGCGTAAAGTATCTCCCATGCAGGGGTAGGCTAATGTGTAAACCTTTTGCCGGGCTGCTTTAAACTGATCATCATTACGCATACCCAAAAAAGCCTTGGCAGTGTCAAGCTCAACAAAATTTATATAACCGGCGGCGGTGGCTTTATCCAGGTTATCAAGTGCGTTTTGTTTGTCATTTTTTATACTGTAAACGGCAGCCATTCTTGAGAATAAAATTGGTTGTAGCCCTTGTGGTGGTTTATTGGCAGCAGATTTTTTATAATCGCCCAGGGCTTCATCGTAATTACCCAATTTGTAATTACAAAAGCCCAGCCGGTTCCATTCAATGCTGTTATGGGATGTATCAGCCAATATTTTCTCATACATCGCTTTGGCGCCACTATAATCCTGCGCTGCAAACAATGCGTCCGCAGACGCCAATGACATTGTTTGTGCGCCGGCTTTTATTGCTACGGGCAATAGTAAAACAACCAGTAATTTTTTAATCTTGTGAGGCATAAATAATACGCAATTTTACGCAGCACAAGATGCTTGGTTAAACAGGCAATTAACAGGCGAAAACTGACTTTTTTTGATGGGCCAGGCGATACTTTTCCGGTGTGAGGAGGAAGTTTTGTTTAAACAGCCGCGTGAACGAGGTTGTATCCTCGTAACCTACGGTAAAACATATATCTGTAATAGACTCACTTGAGTTTTCAAGCAAGTGTTTTGCAGCTTTTAATCTTGCTTTTATAATATACTGGTAGGGCGTTAAACCAAAGTATTTTTTAAATTGCCGTAAAAAGTAAGCGCTGTTTAAACAGGTTACCGCTGCAAGCTGCTGTAGCGTAATATTTTCCATATAGCAGGAATCTATAAAGTCCTTCGCGTAGTGAAGGCGTTTATACAATTCAGCTTGCGTAGAAGGTTTTGCAGCTTCAATTTTTTTTATTTCATTATTTACCCCGTCCTGTACCAGCAGCATTTTTTCAATCAGCGTATAGTACAGCTCGGTTATAGTGTTACTATCTGGTTTGTTAAGTAGTGATAAGTGGTATAGCCGGCGCAACACAGGGCTTACCGCATCGTCATGACTGTACAGCTTTTCGGTAAATTCAATTTTACCCGGGTAAGCGCATTCCGCATCGGCCAGCAGATCGCTTGTACGGGAAAGCAGCCCGCTTACAACGGTTTGTTCAAAAAAAGGTGAGATATTAACGGTAAATGATTCAACCGGCTTGTCAGAAAAAATATAGCTTGAATATGTTTTGCCTTCATTAAAAACGAGGTAATTGCTATCATTTACCGCATAAAAACATCCATTGCTCTGGTAATATTCATTGCCATTGTAAGCGCATTTTACAGAAAGGCAGCCCCAATGTTCACCATACGATACGTCTGAAGAAAGCGCGTGAATAAGTACATTGTTCTTTAAAAAGCGCTCGTTATACTTTTCCATGTCAAACCCTGGAACACTAAAGTCAGGAAAATCTCTCATTATAAATATGCTGTCATCCGCGTGCATGCCCGTAATTTTCTTCAATTTAAGTAAAATAGGCCAAGCAGCCATTGCGGTTTTATATAAGTGGCAATTGCACTGCTTTGCTATTTCAGTATATTAACCGCAGCGCCGCCGCCGGCCGCCAAAGGCAATTTAAGCACATCATTTTTGGTAACCGTTTTCGTTTGCTTTAGCAGGTGGTTGGGGTTAGTGGCAACATCTGGTGCATCAGTATAAATTTCGGCGGTATAATTACCATCGCCCAAAAAATACAGCGGCACATTTATTTGCCTTGCCTCGTGGTTGGTAATGGCGCCAATATACCAGTTTTCATTTTTCCTGCGCGCTACTGCAACATAGCCACCAACCTTAGCATCAGGTACTTTTGTTTCGTCCCAGTTTGTCGGTACCCGCTGTATAAATTCAAAACCGGGTTGGCCTTCGTATGCAGCAGGGTAATCGCACACCATGCTTAGGGTATTTTGCAACACTACGTACATGGCCAGCATGTGGCAACGGGTACCAAGCATAAGCGGGCGCGTGTATTGGGCTACATAAGCATTGTCTGGCACCGCTCTAAAGCCACCCAGATGGTAATCTGTGCTGCCAGCCAGCAATCTTATAAAGGGCATATTTATATCATGGTCTGCAGTTAGCCCCGGCCCCCATTTGTTGCATTCGTAATTGCGGGTGCCTTCCCGCGTAAACTCGTTCGGGTACGTGCGGTTTAGCCCTGTTGGCTTGTACGCACCATGAAATTGTATGTGCAAATGATGCACCGCCGCTTTTTGCAATATCTCGGTTTGCATGTTAACCATTAACTGGTCATCCCTGTCCATAAAATCAACCATCATGCCCTGCAAACCCCATTTTTCAAATATGGCAAAAGCACTGTCAAGTTTTGGGTAAAGTGCATAAAAATGCACCCAAACACGTATGCCCACTCCAACACTTTTACCATAATCACATATCTCTTTCATGTCAAGACCGGGCACAGGTTTGGTTACATCGGCATGTGGCCCCGGTTGAAAGCCAATGCCATCATCGGTATACCATTGGTGCAGGCCATATTCTACCACTGAGTGATATGTAATGTGGTTACGGGCGCAAAAATCAATATAGTATTGGTTGGTTACAAAGTTGTTGCCTGGCGCATTAAGTGTATCAGGAGTAACATTGCCATTCCACCAGGGAAAGGTTGAAGTGCCCGGTTTTATCCAGCTTACATCCTGTATCTTACAATCGTCGTTAAGGCTTGTAATTATGTTTGATTCGATCAGCGCCCCTACCCTGTCGCTTATCAGCATCACACGCCACGGGCTGTTGTGCGGCAGCGATGCCCTTACTTTTACCGCCGTTTGTCCTGGCCATGGCGAAAGTTTGCCCGTTATTACTCCGTTCTGTTTTTTTAAATACATACCCGCATAATCAAGTAATTGTGCCTCAGTTACTCCAATAAAAATATTATCAGCGCGCTGAAAGAGTACCGGCATATCCATTAAACTATCGGGCAATGCACTTAACGGCAGCGTTGCATAAGGCCCCTCATGCGAAGAAGTATAATTTGGCAGAAACAACGCATGCACCGTTGGGTTATCAGTAAAATTAAAGGTCGTATTCTCATCTGTTATCACCATTGAGTCGCTGCCCTGTTTAGACAAGAATTGAAACCTGAAAGCAACACCATCATTAAACGCCCTTGCTACAAGATTAATTTGCCTGCCCGTTGAGGCTTGCTGCAGCGGAATAGTAACCTGCCTGTAACTATCGTGTACATGACTTGCCTTGCCAGTAACTAATGTATAATCCTCTGTGGAGTCAACAAACGCCGGCTTTCCGGCGGTAATATTGTTATCAAACGCACCATCTGTAAAAACAATACCTAATGTACTCTTATCAATGATCATCTTGCCCTTATAAGCAACACTGTATACCGGTGCATTGTTAATAAGGTTGAAGTTTAAAACAATTTCTTTATTGGGTGAAAAAAGTTGTACCGGCTTTTGTGCAGAGGCAGAAAGGGAAACTATTGTTGCAAAAGCATACAATAGCATTAAGCGCATTTTCATACAGCAAACAATTATAGTAATGAAGGTATGGAAAGAAATAAACTGTCAGCGGATTTTAGAGTAACCGTATACTTTAATTTGTCTTTACCCGGCTATTACGCGGCTGCCTGCAGAAAAGATATAGCGTTAAAATTTTACACATGTTCCAAAACCCGGCTTGAATTATGTGGCCCTAACAGTTGCATAGCCTCTTCTTTTCCCACCCATTTCAATTGTCTTTTTTCAGCAGAGGTATTATAAAACTCCTGGAACTGCATCAGGAAATACACAACAGTTATGCGCCTGCCTTTTTTCTTATACATTATAGTTGTTGCGTTCTTAACAGGCGTTGCCTTGATGCCTGTCTCCTCCATAACCTCGCGCACGGCAGCAAATTCAGGTGTTTCATTTTTTTCAATTCTTCCTTTGGGCAACACCCATTTATCTTTATGCGACAGTGATGATACTATTAAATACAACGCACGCCCCTCCTGCTGCCTGTACACAAGGCCACCTGCATGGGTAGGGCTTGGTGCGGCATTGCGCCAGGCAAAAAACATTAATACTACAACTACTGCAAAACCGGCAATAATATAAAGCATATATAAAGATAATGGGGATGACCGAGCTGCTAAATTAATAAACTACAGCATGTGTTGTAAAGGCGGGATAAGTGCGCTTACAAATAAACTATTTTTATGCAGCCTAACCGTATTGGCAAAGCTTTTTGTAGATTTGCTTAAATTGCTAACTTAAAGTACTATTTTATGAAACTTGGAAAAACACTGTTCTTCGGCTCACTTATTTGTTTGGCGATAGCTGCATGTCAAAAAAATGGTACTTCTCAAAGCGATGAAGCCATTCTAACCACAGGTAAGTGGCAGGTAAGCGATGCAACAGTAACAATACCGGGCACAGCCCTAATCATTGATGTTTATGATTCAATTCCTTCCTGCATCAGGGATAACTTTTATGCTTTTGCGGCGGACAGCACGGTAACCATTGATGAAGGTGCCACAAAATGCAATAGTGCTTCACCTCAAACTGTTACCGGCAACTGGAAACTGTTAAACAATAACACTCAATTACAAACGATTGACCCAATTAGCGGCGCCAATGCCAATTTAACGCTGGTAGAAATAAACAGCAACGACATGAAGGTGCAGGACACGACAACTTATAACTACGGAGGGTTAAATGTAAACGTTACAGCCACCGTTACCTTCAAGCATATAAATTAGGTGGTTACAGGTTGCAAGTTACAAGTTCATGATCACCTTTTAACCATTGACAGACTTTTCACTTTTGACTTTTCACTTCTCACCCCTCAAAACACGCTCACAAAACCCAAATGTATTTTTGATTGACGAAAATCAAAGCTGGTATCATCACGCTTACCCTCGGCAAACGATATATTGAACACGCCTGTTTTTGTTTCAAACGCAAGGCCAACACCTACTCCGAGATATGTGTGCGAAAAATTTGCCAGGATGGTTTGATACTTTGCCCAACCCTCATCGGTAAACGCAAACAGGTATGAGTTTTGGCCCAGCAGGTAATGGTATTCCAGCGTACCCACGCCAAAACGATTGGCGTAAATGCTTT
The DNA here is from genome assembly GCA_013285915.1 of Bacteroidota bacterium. Taxonomy (GTDB): domain Bacteria; phylum Bacteroidota; class Bacteroidia; order Chitinophagales; family Chitinophagaceae; genus JABDFW01. The sequence continues at coordinate 11,219 of JABDGS010000091.1, read as the reverse complement.
CTTCATCAAAACCGCGTAACAGTTTATAACCTCCTACCTGGAACAGTTCATTTTGAAAATAGCTTGGCGATTGGTACCAGCCAATATTGGCTGCTGCTTTAACCGTTGATTGTTTACCCAGCGGAAAATAATGTGCGCCTGACAAACGTATTTTAAACTGGTAGCTATTTGGCTTAAGCGTATCATATAGGCTGGCGTAATTGAAAGAAGGGTCTTTTATCTGCAGGATGATATTGCTTTTTTTTATTTGCTTGTTGCCAAAGCTTGAAACCAATTGCAATTGGTTGCCTCTTCGTGGGTTAAAGCGGTAATCAGTGTTGTTAAAGTCGTATTGCAGTGCAAGGCTTACTGCAGTGGCATCAATAACGGGCGGTAACTGTTTTGATAATATTACCGTTTCCGTATCAATATTCACCACTTTTGTTGTTACAGTTTGTATATATACCGAGCCTGATTGATTTGCGGATAATACATACTGCACGCCGGCCTGCGCGTTGATGTTTATATAGGTTGAATCTTTTTTATACAGTTCAAAATTAAAATTAAACCCAAAAGGAGAATTAAAAATATACGGCCTTTGAACCACGAGGTCTAACCTTGGCGATTGCGATTGCAACTGCTGCCAGTTAACACCAATAGTTTCTCCATTGCCAAAAGGGTTACGCAGGTCAAGTGTTGCATCGCCTGTAACTAACAGCCTTCCACCAATATCCTGGTTGGCAGGTAAAAAACCAACCAGGATATTTACCTGGTTGCTTCTCCGTGGCTGCAGGTTTAACACAATATCAGCGCCGGTGTTAAGCATGGTTGTGCGCCACGGTTCCGATTGTTCAATATAGGGCAGTTCTGCCAGCCGCTGGTTTATTTTATCAAGCTTGTTTTGCTGGTAAATGTCATGGGGCTTTATGCCCAGGTAATGATAAATAAAATTGCGCGACAGCCTTACATTACCGTTAATAACAAGGCTGTCAATACGGTAGGGCAAGCCTCTATCAATTTCCAGTTTTGCAGTAATTCTTCCGCTTTTTATTTCAACACTGTCAATACCCACCTTCACAAATGGGTAACCGTTATTAGCAAAGTAGTCAAGCAATGTTTCGTAAACCTGCGCAACTTTGTTATGGTCAAATGGTTTGTTATGAAAAGTTAGCCTGTTAAAACCAAGCTGATTTAATACATACCAATCCTTTTCATCAACCCTAATATCATCCCATATATATTTTTTACCGACAAAAAGCTTAACAAGTACCTGGGTGGTATCTGCATGCACGGAATCAACTGAGGCGCTGATATATCCCGCCGCCATAAGCATCGCAGGCAGTTGCTGTACATAAGCATCACAGGCTGGCCGTGATGAAAAATTTGTTTTAATGTCAACCCCTGTTAGAGTGTTAGCTGTATCAACCTGGTCTATTAGCAGCCTGCATGGCTTTTGGGCATGCAGAGGGGTTGCCGCAAAGCATATAAATAGAAACGCCGTTATGTACCTCAGCAATTTGTCCATCAGTTCGCAGCAACAATTTTACAAAAGTTACTGTAATAACGGCAGGATTATAATTTTATGAGGGGATTGCTTAACTATTCTTCAACAAAATCCAGCTCTTTGCCATACGTTTCGGGTATCAGCAGGCCCGCTGTAATTGCTATTGCAAAAAGTACTATACCTGTAGCTATACCGCCGGTAATAATGCTGTTAAAGGTGCCGCGCGTAAATTTAAACAGTAAGCTTATCAGCGGCAGTGCACCCCTTACCATATTGGGAACACTTATAGCCGCCGACGCACGCAGGTTGGTGCCAAATTGCTCGGCTCCCATGGTTATATACACTACGTTAAAGCCTGTGCCGTAGCCAATGCCTGCGCATATTGCATAAAACATAAAGGCACTGCCGCCGCTTTGCAAAAAGTACAGGATGATAAATAAGATGGTTATTCCGTAAAAGATGAAGAGTGTTTTCTTACGGCTTTTTAATTTTTCGCTGAGCCACCCAACGCTGAGATCGCCCAACGCAATTGAAAGATACAACACCATAATAGCCTGGCCGGGATCAATGTTGTTTATTCCAAAGGCTTTACCAAACTGGTCGCTAAAAGCAACAAGCACACCAATAATGTACCACGCCGGTATGCCGATAAACACACATTTAATATACCTGCTAAACAGGCTTTTTCGGGTGAAGAATAATAAAAAATTGCCCCTGTGAATACCGGTTTGTTTCACATTACTATACAAGCCGCTTTCGCTTAATCTTATACGCAATACCAGCAATAAAACCCCAAGGCCGCCGCCAATATAAAAACAATAACGCCAGTTATTAGATGCCTTATAAATAAAAAAAGCCGCAACAGCACCCAGCACACCACAGCCTGCAATAATGCCTGCCGCAACACTCCTTTTTTCCTTTGGCAATAGCTCACTAACAAGTGTAACACCGGCGCCCAGTTCACCCGCAAGGCCTATGCCTGCAATAAAACGCAGAATGGTATACTCGGTAACAGATTGCACCATGCCGTTTAAAATATTGGCGACCGAGTATAAAATAATGGAGCCGAACAATACTTTTATGCGGCCCTTTTTATCACCCAGTACGCCGAATATTATACCCCCTGCAAGCATGCCGATCATCTGTACATTTAATAGAAATTCACCTTTACTAAATACTTCATCAGGGCTAAGGCCTAACGCAGTTAGGCTGGGTTTGCGAACAATGGTAAAAAGCAACAGGTCGTAAGTATCAACAAAAAAACCAAGTGCGCTTACAATAACCGCAAGTTGAAACAGGCTGTTAGTTTTGGATGGCATGCGATAAAAATAGGCAATTTTATAACAAGCCTGTTTGCCCGGAATATTGTTGTTGATCCTTACAGACCGCGCTCAAATTCTGCTATTACTTAGCTTAATAAAAAAATTGCTCCAGCACTATTTTGCCATCTTTTACTTCATATACGCAAATTTCCTCAAGGCTTACCCTGCCCATACCTTTTAGCGTGGCATCCAGCGACCATCCTACCGTAAAAAAATTTCCCTCAACAATCGGTTCGGAATAATGGCCACCATGCACCGCCTCAATCATCGATGCAAACTGTTTGGCTTTGTCTGTCACGGCCTGGGTGCCCTTCGCTGTCTTTACCGGGCTTTTATCGGGTTCAATGCTTAAAATATCAGCGCTAAATAGTTCCACCTGGGCTTCAAATATTTTGCCAGCCCGGCAAAGCTCTACCAGGCGGTCGGCCACTTGTTGTGTTGTCATATTTTGTTGGTTTTATATTGCTACGACGAACAACGGGTGACAGAAAGGACAATTATTTAAAGAATATTTTATTACGTCACAGTTGATAAATCTCATCTTCAATGCTGATGCAGGTTAGTATTACAGGGCAGTTTCCATTATACCTTTACTCCAGTTTATTTAAACATACCCTTATTTTTTTTCAGCAGTTAGTGTTGGTTTCAATCCTTCCGGTTCCCCGGAAGGATTTTTTTTTGCGCAAGTCACATACACAATTCAATTTCAATAAACGATCGTTGTTAACATGTGAATTAAAAAAAAGTATACTTAAGTTTTTGATATCTCATTTTTATTTCTTACATTAGTAGTAATAGTATTTACCCATACCCATTGCTTGCCCGTCCCTCTTTAAACTTTGTTATCACAGGTACCATAAAAATGTAAAACAGCTAAAAGCCTGCAAAAAACTACTTTGTTGCTGGCTTAATAATGCCGTGCTGTTACAATTATGTAATGCAGTTTAAACTGCGTTGGCCGCAGGCATGCGCCGGGTAAATACAAGTACAATTTTTTACACTTATTTAAAACTTCTTAACATGAGGAAAAACCTTTACATGCTCTTCGTCGCACTTTTTATTTTTTGCAACGTTTTTGCAGGGCCGCCTTACCCGAAATCTTTTAGTTGGATACCCGGCACACTTGCCCCCACCAAAAAAGATCAAAAAGTGCAAAACCCTTGTAACTCCTTCGCCGCTGCTGCAATTGCTGAAGACTGGTACAGCCTTTTGTATGGCTCAACACCCGACATGGCAGAACAGCACCTTTATTCACAATGCGCCTCGGCTGGCCCCAGCACAGATTTGCATGTGTCAATTGACTTTATTACCACCACCGGCATTGTTGACGAAAATAGCCTGCCTTATGGTAACACGATAACCGACCATGCCAGCCTGCCCTATTTTGCAGACCAGTTAAGTATTAACCCAAACTTTCCTTGTTTTGCACCACACCAGGCATATGCAACCACGCTGGCGCCAAACTATATATACAACATAGGATCTTACCAGCTTCTTAGTTTCAGCACTTTATATACTTCGCTTAACACCACCGACAGGCTAAAAAGAATTTTGCTCAATTATGGGCCGTTGGCGGTGAGCTTAAACTCGCATATTACCGGAAAGTTTCACTCAGGGCACAACCATGCATACTTATTGTTTGGGTGGGACTCAACCGCAGCCGGTACTGTTTGGATATTTAAAGATAGCTGGCCCTCAAATGATACTTACGACCCCACTGATGAAAAATGGCCTTCATCTGTTTCAAGAGACACGGGTGATTTTATTGCGCAAATAAATGCCGGCCAGTTTCAGCTTTTGGGCGGCCCTTACGCCCTTGCGCCTACAAAAGACGGCAGCGGCAATATTATTAACGACGGCGTTTACCAGCGCACCTCATCAAACAACGGCGCCACGTGGAACAAAACCCCCCTCACCAAAGTGCCGGTGCCTGAAGCATACTTGTTTAACAACCTGGCCATATCAATAAATGGCAAGCCGTCCAATACGCCAAGCCAATATATTGCGTCGTCTATCGGGCTATCGCTTGAAAATATAGGCCAGCTTGATAATTGTACGGTCACGTGGTCTGACTCGGCGGACGCATCAACCCCTTCCGCGTCAGTAACATTTTCGCCGTCAACCGGTTTAACACCCAGTGTTGCGTGCTCAGGCGAGGGATATGTAATTTTAAAAGCTGTGGTTACATTGCCTAACGGCATTTCCCAAATTATAACACGCAGGGTTTATGCTTCAGTTGGCATACCTTACAAAGTTGTAAAAACGCAGGACCAATGTTTTGGCACTACAAGAACTATACAGTGGCAGGTGCAATCGCGCATGAACGAGGGATTGCCTTCTTCTATCGTAATACCATGCCCCTGGGATTTCAGGCCTGCTCCTGGTCCATCATATTCAACAACTTGCGGTACCTACGTGTTACCTGGCGCCGTGTTTACCATTAATTATAACAACCTTACCACAAACACCAGCTATGGGCTTATTATGAATTTAAGCGATCCTGGGTATAATAATCTTGTGGGTACTTCTACCAACGGCGGTTCAGCAATGTCGTGTGGTTCACATCTTATGGCTGTTACTCCGGTAACGGGATCAAAAATAATTTACCCCAACCCTGGTCATAACAGTGTAACGGTAACAATTGCAAGTTCGGCCAGCGCCGCACCTGCCACAAGCCTTGTAAAAATTGTTGACATGAGCGGCAAAACATTTATCACCAAAATGGTGAAAGGCGCTGCTAATTTTGATGTAAGCAAGCTGCCTAAAGGAGTGTATATAGTGCAATTTATTTCACCCGATAAAAAATACATTACAGAAACACAAAAGCTTGTGCTTAATTAAACCGTAGCTTTAAATAAGCAAAAAAAATGAGGCGTTAACCGCCTCATTTTTTATTTAATTCAGTTAATGCCCTATCAATGTTTTTATAGTAGCAAATACGGTATCGTGAAGCAGTATCTCATGTTTCTCACCGGGTATCTGTATAAGTTTACAGTCTATACCGCGTTTTTTTAACTGGTTGTAGTAGTCAACACTTAACTGTGTTGGGGCAACATCATCGTCGCTGCCGCTTATTATTACCACCTTTGTATGTTTATCAACTTTATCCGCAACCGTGTTGGGCGAAATACTGCTTACTGCATTACGCCAGGCAGTATAACCTGGTTGCTTTTTACTCATAAAATCTCTCCACTGCGGCACGTTACAAGGACATGAAACTATTACAGCATCGTCAACCAATAATGGCTGTACACCAATAATGTCAGCAGTTATAGCGGAACCACCTGAATGCCCCGCTAAAATTGTCTTTGAAGGATGGTATAATTTTTTTAGATATGCTATAACCTCAGCAATTGCATTAATATTTTCAGGTGTGTAATTATCGCCGGTAGTTAAGCCACGCGTGCCTGCAGATCTGTTACCATCAGGATCCGTGTATCCGGGCCGCAGCATGCCAACAGCAATGGTATTTTTGTTTTGCCCTGCAATAATTTTTGCCGTTGCATACTGATAACCGGGTTTATTAAAAGGCGCATCGCCATGCAGCACAATTACCAGTGTTGGGTTGTTTGTAAGGCCTTCGCTTTTATACACATTAAAATGCAAACACCCAAGCGTAGTGGGTGCCCAATGCATGCTGTCTTTACCGGCACAAGCGGTGGTTTTCGGCTGCGCATCGCAAACAGTTACAACAATAAAAACATAAAGCGTTACAAGCAGGCGCAACATATTTTTTAAATTAAATGCAACTTACTAAAATTTATATACGGGCATTGGCACTGAAGATTAGTATTAACATTTTGCTTCGGGCTGCGCTGTGCGTTTGCCTCAGTACGGCCTGAATATTTAACTTATTGTTGATAGCTTATTTTCAGGAGAGATACGCTATGCCCCGGCAGGCTGAGCTTAATTGCAACATTGCCATTTGCCGGTACATTTAACCATGATGGCGATTGCAGCAACTCAAGCTGGCCGGCTTTTTCAAGCTGTGTGTATTGTAGGGGTGTTACATTTTGGGGCAAGCCCATTTGTTTCCAAAACTGGTATGCGTTGCTATGGCCTTCATCAATACGGTAATGCTGCAGCAAAACTTTTTTAGCATGCACATTTTTAAATGTAACCGTAACAGGTACATCGTTAAATGGCAGGTCTTCATCACTATAATTCCAAACCAAAGCAGAAGCACCTGTTGCATCAGCAGTAGCCAGTACGTCTACATCAACTGTGTTACCCCTTACGCCCGAATACACCAGAGTGTCTAAAGGCAGTGCATTATCACAGTATGCCGCCACCCTGTTGCTGTTCATTAATCCAAACATCCTGAATACATTCAGCACAGGCTTATCAACACCATTGGTAGCAAGGTCCCTGAATCCAAAAAACCAGGGCCGGTCTTCAAATTCAAATGACCAGCTAACTGCCCCCTGCAGGTTTACATTATAGCGTTTGGCAAGGTCATAAATACGTGCGAAAGATGATGCCGTGTATGATGAATACATGGTACCGTTACGGTATGCATTTTCGGGGTTAGTGCTCATGCCGCAGGCAGCGCAGCCTTCGGGATCACATTCACCAATAATTACCGGTAATTTTTTAAATGGCGAGTGGGCAACAATGTCAAAGCCTTTTGCAACATCTTTTAACTCGCTCGTCATATTCATCTGCACATGCCCGTTCACCACCCTGGGGCTGCCCTTTGCATGAAACGTAATATAATCAAGCGGTGCGCCTGTTTTATGCGTTGCATAGTTAGTACCCGTTGCACAATGCGTTAAAAGGTTTTGAAGAAACAAAGCAGCTTTATCCCACCCCGGCCCTGTTGATGTTGGCCCGCCAACGCTTGCAGCGGGACATGCCTTTTTAATGGCATCAGCCGCATAATCGTACAGCATAAAGTATTCCTCCTGCGTACCATGCCAATACCCAATATTGGGTTCATTCCATACCTCCCAATACCAGGTGGCCACCTCTTTCGCGCCATAACGCTGCACGCAATGCGTTACCCACTGGTATACCAGTTGCTCCCATTTTTTATAATCTGCTGGTGGATAGCTCCAGCCGGTATAAACCTGGTCGTATGGTGCGCCGGGTTTCCAGCTATGCCTGTAAGGCTGCGGATGCGTTGAAAGCGCCTCTGGCATAAAACCCACTTCGGCAATAGGCTTCATGCCACGGGTGATATAGGTATCAAAAATTGAGTCAACTATAGCCCAATTATATACAGGCCTGCCGTTTGCATCTTCGGTATAAGCATTGGTACTGCCCCATTTTAAAGACGCTGTGCCATCGCCGCTTGTAAGCAGGTTGTGTGTTCTTACATATACCGGCACAGGGCTTAATGCCGCTATCTCGCTTAATAATTTCTTACCGTCTTTCATGTAGGTGTAATTGGGCTCGTCGTACCCAAAAAAAGCCCATATAGGTAGCAGTTTTTCCTGCTGCTTCGCAACATCAACTTGTATGTACACAGGGCTTTGTGCATAGGCATTTGCCACTGTTGTCGTTGCAAATATGCAGGCTGCAAGTATATATTTATTTATATTGATGAATGGTAGCATGCGGGTGTATCTTAAAAAATAAATGTACCAATAACTGTTGTTTAAATAGCATTTACTTTACCTCCCAGCCCTAACGCAGAAAATCCCGCCTCGCTGGCATATCTATAGACCTGGTTTTTGAAATCATAATATAAGTCTATTATGTTTAAGCGGTCTTTTCGTCGTTCATGGTTTTAAAAAAAAAATTAAATGCTAAGCTTGCAAGCAGTTTATTGTTGTTTTCAATTTCTATTTTCCTAAAGCACTAAACAGTTTTCTTATCATGTTCAAAGCTTTTTCAACAGTATCTTCATTATCAACCGGCAGTTTCAAATAGGTTTTTCCCGTTTTATCATCTATTTCCGTAATGCTTTTGGCAAGTTGCTTCACAGCAGTTTCATCGCTCAGGGTGTTTAAAAATTTTGATAAGAATTGCATGCCGTTTTGTATCAATCCCTGCACATCATGGCCTTTATTTTCCTGCATAACTAACCTATCAGTTTCTACGGCAATATTTTCTTTTTCAGCTTCAGCCTCCAGTATTATTTCCTCAATGTTTGCAAGTGGTGCCTCATCCTTTTGCTCCTTTCCGGTTGCCTGCGCTTCTTCTGCTTCAAACAACATCGCCTGCGCAGGAATATCCTGTGTTAATGCTTCTACTGACTTCATGAATTGCTTAAACCTGTCATCTGTCATAAATATGCTGTCGTCGCCATTGTCCAGTATACCCGCAGCAACCGAGGTTTTAAATTTAAGCACATCAAGCATTTTGTGTTCAATGCTGCCCTGCGATACAAGGTTAATAACAGATACATTTCTTTTTTGCCCCAACCGGTAAATGCGTGCAATGCGTTGTTCTAATACGGCAGGGTTCCAGGGTATATCAATATTTATAAGGCATGATGCCGCCTGCAGGTTAAGGCCTACACCACCCGCATCAGTAGAAAGAAATATTTTACATTGGGGGTCGTCATTAAATTTTTTAAAGAGGGACTCTCTTTTTTTGCCGGGCACGCCGCCATGCAGGTATTCAAATTTTATTCCCCTGTCAGTAAGTCCTGCTGCAATTAACCTCGTCATACGTTCCCACTGGCTAAATATTACTACTTTTTCTTCATCAATTATAAACAACTTTTCCAGTATATTAAAAAGTTCATCAAGCTTGGTTTGATGGTTTGTTTGCTGATCAACAATATATGTACTGTCGCATACCATGCGCATAGTATTCATATATATCATAAGGCGCTGCCTGTCATCTTCATTTAAAAAGCCCAATTTTTGCCATTTTTTTACAAGTTTGGCTACGTAATCTTTATATTCATTGTGTACTGTAAGCTGTTGCACTGTAAGCGGCACAAAAAGGTTTTTATCCATACGGCCCGGCAGTTGTTTTAATACCTCTTTTTTAGTGCGGCGAAGCATGGTACCAGCCAGTTTTTTGCCAATCTGGTTAAGCCCGGTGTAGCCGGTAATTTTACCTTCCGCATTTTTTACCTGGTGTGCAGATAAAAAATGGTATAAGGAGCCTAATATAAACGGGTTGATGTATTGCACAAGTGAATACAGTTCCTCAATATTATTTTCTAATGGTGTGCCGGTAAGCACCAGCGCATAGGGTGATTTAATACGTTTAATATTTTGAGAAATTTTAGTTTTCCAGTTTTTTATGCGTTGCGCTTCATCCAAAATAACTGCATCAGGCCGCATTTGGTTAATAGCATCCCAATCATTACCGGCCATTTGGTAGCTAATTATTTTAAAATAACTGTCGTCATAATCGTATAATGCATTGCGGGCAAGCGCATTACCTTCAATAACAGTTGCAGTAATACCTGTAAACTTTTCAATCTCAGTCTTCCATTGGTATTTAAGCGATGTAGGGCATATTATAATAACCCTTTCTGTATGCAAAAATTTATACAGCAACATTGCCCATGCAATCGCTTGCAGTGTTTTGCCCAAACCCATATCATCTGCAAGTATGGCTTTACCCGCTTTTGCGGCAAACAGTACCCCCTCCTGCTGATAGGCAAACATTTTTACATTTACCAATTTATTAAGCAGCGTTTTTCCATCAGTTGCAACAAGTGCCTCCCTATACGCTTTTTGACGCTGACCGATAATAAGCTGTAATGCATCATCATAACACCGGAAGGAAGGGTTTATTTCCGTGGCCCCTTTTAACAACTTATCTATTTCATAGTAAGCACCTGGAAGTAAGGTGCGGTCGGTGTCAAAATAGTTTGTAGCCCAAGCCTTAAATTCTTTTTCCTTTTCACTGCCTATGCGCAATTTTATTTTAAGTTCATTAATGTACGATACATACATAGACGTATAAGGGAGCACAGGTATATCGTTTATATACTTTTTAGTGCCGCGCCTTTTTTGTAAATAAAGCCGCACTGCTTCAATATGTTTGCAGGTGCCTAACAAATTGGTTTTAAAATCTGGGCATGAACAAAAGTTGAGCGTGTTATCTTTACTGCGAAGGGCAACCTTATAGGTGTTTTTTGACTTTGGGCTGTAAACGTTATAATCTGTATATACCTGCCCTTCCCCGTTTTTTGTTATAATAAAATTTTCTTTCTCTGCCATTTGCCGGCGAAGCGCCGTTTGCCATTCATTAACAGTCATTGCATCGGGCTTGCGAACGTATGAAACAGGTATTTTAATATTGGCTTTATTCTTTTTTTTTGCGGCAGGCATACATCATTTTATTTGCCGGTAAAAGTAACCTGTTGCCTTGTATGCAAAGTTTATTTCAACAACAAAATTTCCACATTGGTGTAACATTTCTTCGGGACGAATTATTACTTTATTTTTGAAATTTTATTGGAAAAATATACATGGTTAGTGCAATTCAAGTGTGTCGGTTAA
>JABDGS010000090.1:2876-18693 GCA_013285915.1 Bacteroidota bacterium | reverse complement strand
TTGCCCCTCTGGGGCATATTACGAAGAAACACATGTTACCTGATTTTATTACATTTATTACCCCCTTATTTTTTAACAGATAGCCCGGCAATAGCTGCTAATTTGCGGGTAGAACATAGCATTACACAAACGCAATACACTCCATTGAAATTAATATACCACCGGGAAAGGGCATTACCTGGGGGGCGCTGCGCACGGGCGGGTTAACAGGAAAATACTGGCTGTACACTTTGTTTATTATTTTAAAATCACTGTCGCAGCCGGCCACCATAAATATGGTTGTTTTCAACACGTTCCCCATGCTGCTGCCTGCCTCTTCCAAAATTGTTTTTACATTCTCAAATGTTTGCAACGCCTGCTCTTCAAAGGTTTCGCCAAATTTACCTGTCGCGGTAATAATACCCGTGGTGCCAGAAAGAAAAACAAGGCCGCCTTTAATTACCGCCTGCGGAAAAACGGGGGTTGTGCGTAAAACCTTATTAGTATTAAAACATATTTTGCTATCCATAACAGCATTGGTTTTTATAAAGATAAGCGTGTGCGGGTTCATTATATGCAACACTCTTGAAACAGCCGTGTATTTATATAATAAAATCGCGTGATGAAAAATTTGGTATTGATCTGCCTTTTCTTAAGTATTTTTTGGTCTTCTGTTACGGCGCAACAAAATAATTCACTGGCCATAGGCACTATCGACAGCATACACTCCGGCATACTGCATGAGGAAAGAAAAATTTGGGTTCACCTGCCATCCTCCGCCGGGTATGACAAGAAAAGGAAATACCCGGTAGGATACCTGCTGGATGCTGAAAAGAATTTTGAAAGCGTAGTTGGGATGATAGATTTTTTAAGCTCGGTTTATAACAACAATGTATTCCCCGAAATGATCGTTGTTGGTATACCCAACACCATCCGCACAAGAGATCTTACACCCACAAAAGTAACTGGTGGCTTGTGGATTGATAGTTTTACGGCCGCTAATTCGGGTGGCGGCGAAGCTTTTACATCGTTTATTGAAAAAGAACTGGTTCCTCACATAGATTCATTGTATCCATCCATGCAATACCGCATGCTTATCGGGCACTCGCTGGGAGGCATCATGGTTATCAATACGCTTATGCATCACACAAAACTATTCAGGAGTTATATAGCTATAGACCCCAGCATGTGGTGGGACCAGCAAAGGCTGTTGCATGAAGCGGCCGGCACACTTAAAACAAATTTGTATGAAGGGGCCACCATATTCCTGGCCATGGCCAATACCATGCCGCCGGGCATGGATACCGCAACGGCTAAAAAAGATACTACCAGCGGTACCATTCACTCCCGCAGCATACTTCAACTGGCCCGTTATATGCTGGACAATAAAAACGGCTTACGGGCTTCTTTTAAATATTACGATGATGAATCACATACCTCGGTGCCTTTGGCTGCTACTAATGATGGGCTTCATTTTATTTTTAAAGATTACACGCTGAAGTACCCGCGAGATGCTTTTACCGACTCCAGTTTTCAACTGGCAGCTTTTCTTAAAGAGCACTACGCTGCCTTATCCTCTGAATATGCGATGGTTAATGAAGACGGCAGCAATTTATTACCGCCGCAAGATGTGGTAAACAATCTCGGTTTTTTTATGATGAGCCAAAAGCAATTTAGTAAAGCAGAGGATCTGTTTATGATGAATATTCAAAATTACCCGTCCGGGGTGGTGGCGTACCGTTACCTGGGCGACCTTTATGCTGCCAAAGGCGATAACACTAAAGCTATCGCGAGCTACAAGAAATCATTATTGCTTAAAGAGGATATTGAAACAAGGAAGAAACTGGACAACTTATTAAGCCCGTCAAAGGGCCATGCCGGTTGATTGACGCGACATATTCTCCCGCTGCGCGTAAGCTGCGGTAAAATAAAAGCTGTTACCCGGCGCCTGCTAAAAAATAATGTTGATCGCATGTTTCTTTTCGCATGCAATCAACATTCATCCACACACTACTCATTCGTCATTATAACCTTTAAAGCTTTTTCGCGGCCGGCATTGCCAAAGGTTTCGTAAGCCTGTATAATATCATTTAGTTTAAAGCGGTGTGTTATCAACTGGCCCGGCTTTAGTTTATTGCCCTGTACTGTTTTTAACAGCATAGGTGTAGTAACAGTATCAACAAGGCGGGTGGTTATAGTAATGTTTTGAGACCATAATGTTTCCAGGTGCAGTTGTGCGCTTTTACCATGCACACCCACGTTTGCAATAACACCACCGGGGGCAATAATAGCCTGGCACAGCTCAAAAGTGGCTGATACACCTACGGCCTCAATTGCGGTATCAACACCGCGGCTGGCGGTTATCTTTTTTATCTCATCCACTACGTTTACCTGGTTGCTGTTTATGGTATGCGTTGCACCAAATGTTTTTGCAACTTCAAGGCGGTTATCGTCCATATCAACCATAATAATTTCAGCGGGCGAATAGAACTGCGCCGTAAGCAATGCGGCAAGTCCAACAGGACCTGCGCCAATAATGGCAACAGTATCGCCGGGCTTTACCTGCCCGTTAAGCACACCGCATTCAAAGCCGGTGGGCAATATATCGCTAAGCATTACCAGCGCCTCTTCATCAGCACCGGCGGGTATGGGGTACAGGCTTGTATCTGCGTATGGTATGCGTACATATTCGGCCTGTGTGCCATCAATAAGATGCCCTAAAATCCATCCACCATTCCCGCAATGGCTGTACATGCCTTTTTTACAATAGCTGCATTTGCCGCACGATGTAATGCACGATATAAGCACATGATCGCCTTTCTTAAAATTGCTAACAGCGCTGCCTGTTTCTTCAACAATGCCTACGCCTTCGTGGCCCAATATCCTGCCATCTGTAACTTCAGGCACATCGCCTTTTAAAATATGCAGGTCGGTTCCGCAAATGGTTGTTTTATATATTTTAACAATAGCGTCGGCAGGGTGTGTAATTACGGGTTTCGGTTTTTCTTCCCAGCTTTTGCTGCCGGGGCCGTGATAAACAAGTGCTTTCATAATAAATAATAATTGTACTGCTATGTACACACATATAGTGCCGCGTATGGTGATTAACGTTTTATTGGCAGATGATTGTTGCCAGGAAAAGGGCAAGCAGGAGGGATTGCGGGGTTGCAGCGGGGTAAATTGTTGAGTGTTAAAGGTGTTTTCACCGACAATGAACAAGGCAGTTCATTGTTGGTGAAACAGCTAACGATAGTGAAGAAGGTAGTACATGCGGAGTGTGCAAAAAAGGGTAAACTCTAAATAAGTTACCTTCTGTTTAATGAATCGTATATTGAACTGAGTCCTTTGTTATACTGGTATTAGTTGCGACTATTTTGTTATTTATATAAATGTTCAACGTAATAGCAGTATCAGGATAAGGCGGGACGGCCGGCCATTGGTTATAAGCCGCCATTTTGAAAGTTATGGATCGATTAACATACTTACTTATGGTAAATTCAAACTCTTGGTTTTCAGTTTCTCCGCATTCTCCAAAACGATAATTGCCATCGCTATCCGGGGGAATTACCGGAGATTGACCGTTCATTGATTTATAGCTACCGGGCAAAGTAGAATTTACACACCAATCACCGCTGTACTTATTAAGAATAGCCTCATACTTTACAGTATCCACGGCCTGTAAAACTGCACTTGTATTAGTTTTGCTGCAAGCCGATAGCATAACAATCAAAATCGAAAAAATGACAAGGCTAAGGGCGGGTGAATATTTTATCACGGCTGTGTTAAATTAAGCCATCAAGATAATAAAATAAATTGGCATTTGCAGGCCGCCGTGCAGACGGCAAAATCTAAAAAAAAGCTTTAGCTGTTGCAGGTGTTTTCACCTGCAAATAACATCCGCATGCAATGTTGGTGAAACACCAACGATGGCGAAGATTGACGTTCTGTTCATATTGAGGCAGTGGCATTTAACTTCAGCAGATTCCTCCTAACGTCGGAATGACAGCTTTGAGCACCAATGACCAATGACGTTCACGGCTTCTCTTCCACAACACTTACTGCTGCGCCGCCGCCGGGGGCGAGTGGTATGGTTAGTGTTGATGCGCTGGTAACAGTTTGTGTTGTTATGGTGTAGGCTTCGGGATTATTTTTCCAGTCGGCGTTGTCGGCATCTTTGTAGATGATGGCTTTGTATTTTTTACCCGCATCAAGAAAGCTTAAGCTGATGGTTGCTGTGCGCTTGTTTTCATCTGTTATCGCACCTATGAACCAACTATTTTTACCTTTTTCTTTTCTTGCTATGGTGAGATAGTCGCCGGGCTCAGCTTCAATAATTTTTGTATCATCCCAGTCAACTGGCACATCTTTTATAAACTGGAAAGCGTCTTTATGTGCTGCGTAATTTTCAGGAAAATCAGCAGCCATCTGCAACGGGCTGTACAGCGTTACATACAATGCAAGCTGCTTTGCCAGCGTGGTATGTATTTGCCTGTTGGGCGTTGTTGAGTAACCTTTTATTTTAAATATTCCGGGTGTGTAATCCATTGGGCCGCCTATTAAGCGCGTAAATGGCAATATGGTTTCATGCTCAGGTGTGTTACCATCGCTAAAAGCATTGTACTCGTTACCGCGCCCGGCTTCGCAGGCAAGCCAGTTAGGGTATGTACGCTGCAGGCCTGTGGGGCGCACGGGCTCATGCGCATCAAGCATTACCTGGTATAGCGCAGCCTTTTGCGCCACGCGTTCGTAATGGTTTATCATCCACTGGCCATCATGGTGCTCGCCACGCGGAATTATCTTACCTACATACCCCGTTTTTACAGATGTGTAGCCAAATTTTTTCATAAACCTGTAAGCGGTATCCATCTGCCTGTCGTAATTGGTAGCGCTGCCGCTTGTTTCGTTATGCATAATAATATGCACGCCTTTTTGTGCGGCATATTCTTCAAGGCCCTTTACATCAAAATCGGGGTAAGGCGTAACAAAATCAAACACATTTTCTTTCCAGTTTCCAAACCAGTCTTCCCAGCCAATATTCCATCCTTCAACCAGCACACCTTTTATATTGTTGGCAGCGGCAAAGTCAATATACCTTTTTACATTGGCAGTGTTTGCACCGTGGCGGCCGTTTGGTATGGGCTTGCCGTTAGCGTCAAGACTATCAGCATAATCGCTGTAGTTCCAGGTGCTTTTGCCAGTCTGCATTTCCCACCACACACCTACAAATTTCATGGGCTTTATCCATGATGTATTGGCAATTTTTGAAGGCTCATTTAAATTCAATATCATTTTTGAGGTAAGAATACCAGCAGCGTTATCGCTAACAATAACCGTTCTCCATGGTGTGCTGAAAGGCGCATGCAAATAGGCTTTGTTGCCTACTGCATCTGGCACTAATGATGATGTAAGCGTTAACGTTGCCCTGTCAACATGCAGTTGCATGGCGCTGTAATTAGTAAGCGCAGCTTCGTGTATGTTTATATACAGGCCATCAGGGGTTTTCATCATCAACGGTGTTTGCACAGCGTACTTATCAGGCGCTACACGTACTGCAATGGCGGTACTGTTCTTCACCAAATCGCTGTTATCAATCTCGCTTATTTTGCTGGTGGTGTAAGGGTATTCGTTGGTGTCGTAATCACCAGGAATCCAAAAGGTTTTATGGTCGCCTGCAAGATGAAACTGGGTCAACTCATCCTGCACTACAAAATATTGCAACCCCGGTTGTTTGGGAAAAACATACCTGAAGCCAACACCATCTTCAAATACACGAAACACAATATCAAGCAGCAGGTTGGGTGCGCTTTTTTGCCGCAGGTGTACCGTTAATTGGTTATAGTGGTTGCGTATATTTTTTGTTTCTCCCCATACCGGCTGCCATGTTTCATCAAAGCTTTTTTTATCAGTGCCGGTAAGCTCAAAGCCTTTGTAAAAACTGGTGTCGTTAGCCAATACAAACCCCAGGGATGAGGGTAATATAACAGCCCGGTTATTATATGTAACGCTGTACACCGGGCTGCCATCAGCATCAACCATAAATACCAGGCTGGTGTTGCCCATTTCAGTTATTACTGGTTTTTGTGCATGAACATTAAACACCGCAGCGGCTGCCACAAGGCAGGTAAAAAATTTTTTGGCAAACATGGCTTTTGTATGAAGATTAAGGCAGGAAGATAAAACATTGCACTGAAGCCATAATAAAACCTTGAACTGTATTAAGCTGTTTTTTGAGAAATATTAATAGAATTGAAGAAAAGAGAAGTGTTTAAGGTTTGAAAAGTATTTACAGGAGATTCATATATCGGATATGTTTAACTATTTAGGCAGCCGAACAAATTTTTCAGTTCTGCAAGAAGATATTTAATAATTCACGTATCGGCGAACGAATAGCCGGGTTAATTTTTATGTTGAAAAAAGGCCTGATTTTAGTTTTGATTAAATAATATAATCGGATTAGCCTTAGATTTGCCTAACGTGACAACATACTGCATCCTAATCACTAAAGCATAATGATAACCTAAAATTTATATTTTAAAAACCCAAAGTGCTCATTTTTTGTAATTTTCATAGAAAAATTCTTGCTTTTTTAAATTTATAAGATATTTTAGCTTCACAGACCAATGACGTTACCAAAAAAAATTACACCAGACCGGATTAAACAGGCAATTGTTGAATTTAGGTATTCTTCAAAGCGACCGTTTGAGGTTTTACTTGGCACCTTTTTTAACGCCATGGATGATACATACACTTATACAAATCGTCCATTACCTCAGCCAAAAGGTGCAATCTTACCAACGGAAAATTCTCAGGGAATAACTTTACAATTTGGAGGAAAATCTCTGTTCTATAATGACAAAATTACTGTGGCATTGTTACCAAATTCTATCGTCTTTTCGTGTTTGAATGAATATATTGGATGGGAGACATATAGTGCGGAAATAGAAAGAGTAATATTAGCTTTAAATAACACAAACGTTATTACACATTTTACAAGGGTTGGAATAAGATACGTTAGTGAATATCCCAATATTAATTTGCAGGAATGCATAAAATTTGAGTTTACTTTCGGGATGGCTCAAGTTAGATCGGACTCTTATGTGTTTAGAACGGAATTTAATCTGGATCCCTTCAGGATTGTTTTGAATTTAAATAACAAAGTTCCGGTGTTGAGCCAAAGTGATGTAAACCAGTTCTTGATTACTCCAACTTCTATAATTGATATTGATGTCTTGGCGGATGGCTTAAATACAAATGATACTACTGAACTCTTTGAAGTGATGAATCGTGCAAAAAAAATGGAGAAAGAAATATTTTTTGGGTATCTAATTCGCGAAGAATTTTTAAAAACACTTAACCCTGAATATTAATATGAAATACGAAATTGAGAATCTGGAAGAAAATTGGGAATCGTCAGCCAAACAGGCCAAAATTACCTGGAATAGTGCGGGTTCCTATACTCCTATACCATCTTACTTAGATACACATAATATACACCTTAATTTTAATACTTCATCCGCCCCTATGCTTTATGAAGAATATCAACCCGGCGAGAATGATAGAAAATTTATTCGTTTGGAAAAAGCCCTAAAAAAACAATGGCAGGAATTTAAGGATGTATATAGCAAAGAGGATTATGAATATTTTAAGCAAGCTATGCAGCAGTCAGTGCCGTTATTACTAGGATTAAGCCCCGATAAGATTTCTCTACAATTGAGTTATGATAAAAGCATTTTTTATACATTGATTAAAAATGACATAAGCATCTACTTTGATCATTTTGTTCAATTGGAGGATGATATGGATGAAGTTATTGTGAGCGTGTATCAGAAAAAAGAAAAAATTTTTAGCCTATCGTCTTCGCTAGAGCATATAAATTTGGAAATAAACCAATTTCTGTTCGGGGAACCGTATCCATCGCTTATATCTAAAAATGAGTTATCCTGTTAAAATTTTACCCAACCCCAATTTTAAGTATATCGATTGTGATTGTTCCAGTCTGTATTTAGTGCGTAGTACCACTGCGAATACGGAAGCAGATCTAATTGACCCAGAAACGAAGAAAGTCTATATAAAACATATATGTTCGCCAAAAGATAATATCATTGACTTATCAACCAGCCTTTTAGGGGTTTTTGAGACAGAACATTTAAAACTTGAGTTAACAAGCCATGGTTTGGACAAATATAACCATGAGTGCTCCCCGGATGAGAAAGTAGCAATACCTATTCTGGACGAAGACTATACGCAAGGCAAATTCAAAATATGTTTCTTTTTAAAAATTGGTGACATTAATAAAAATTTTGTCGATTTCAGAAAAGAAAATATGACCCATAAAGCAGAATGCAATATTATTCACTCGCCTATGCGTTGGAATTATTGGCATTTCTCTGTAAGGTGGAAAGTAGGTGAAGATATTATACCATATGAGAATGAGTATCGCAAGAAAAACTGGGTTCAAAAATTAAGCAGCGAATCCAGAAGCATGATATCAGAATTCGGAGTTATTAATGTTAATGAAGCCAATATTATCCCAGAGAAATGTTATATGAAAAAGTTGCCAGAGATATTTTAACCCTAAATGATTGCTCTCTTCTTAGTCTATGCCGTTTCGTGCGCAATTAAATGGTACTTCGGTTTATTTTATTATTTTGTTGTTGACGATACAGATTTGCGAAATGGGCTGCATATTATACATATTTTTTTCGTAGCATGAGTGGCACGGATGATACCCTCTTCACCTTTTTATATAATTATTATGCAGGTGGTAATTTTTAAACCCGTAATTTACCTGCCTCAACACTTAACGCGTACCAATGACCCGAAAAAAAATAGCTGCCGGCCTTAAAGCATCCCGGTACATTATTTACAAAGAAACCCTGGTTGATTATAAAGAACATGCATGGGCATTTACCGGTGCGTTTGTTGGCATTGGCCTTATTGCCCTTTTACAAAGCCTTATGATAACTAAATACGAGAATGTTTTTTTAATTGGCTCGTTCGGGGCTTCGTGTGTGTTGGTGTATGGTGTAATACAAAGCCCGTTGGCACAACCGCGCAACTTAATTGGCGGCCATGTGGTTTCGGCATTGATTGGTGTTACTATATACAAGATAATGCCCGATATTATCTGGCTTACAGCGCCGCTTGCCGTTTCGCTTTCAATAGTGTTAATGCAGATTACAAAAACGCTGCACCCGCCCGGTGGCGCTACTGCGCTTATTGCGGTGATTGGCTCGGCCAAAATTAAAGCGCTGGGTTATATGTATGTGCTGTTTCCTGTTTTAAGCGGCTGCATAATACTTTTGATAGTAGCCCTTGTAGTAAATAACATGACGAGTTACAGAAAGTACCCTACCGATAAAAGGTTTACCGATACTATAAAAAGGATTTTTGTAAAGAAAGAAAATACAGTTTAAAGTTTATAGTTTGAAGTTTAAAGTTATTGTGGAGGATGAAACAAGAAAGTTTACTGTTTACAGTTTATAGTTTTTATCGAGGATGGAAAGTGAGTATTTACAGATTGAAGTTTATAGTTTAAAATTTTTGTGAGAATAGTTAACCACAAAGGGCGCAAAGGTGAAGAAGCGCAAAGGGCCCAAAGAAAAACAATAGCTCAATTTGGGGATAGCTCCCATTTGGCGCCGTTGCTAAACACAACCTCAAATGGCCATATTACAATTAATTTGCCAGTGCTGGGGTTAACAAGGTCTATAGTGGTTGAATTTTCTTCATTCACGCCCGTTATAGCATTCATAAGCCCGTACCCTAATATATATGTAACTGTCGTATCCTTGCCGTTACCGGTAGCTTCGGCGTCTGCTTCATACCAATGAAATTTTACTCTGTCAATCAGGTCATTGCTCATGTTTCTGTAGCGCACAAAATTTTCCTGGTGCTGCCAAATGATGGTACAATGGTTTTTGCCAATATTATTTTTACGGGTGCGGCTGATACGCCCGCGGTATCTGACAGCAATTGTTTATCAAGCTGTTCTTTATTTTTTGGGATTTTACTGCAACTGATAAACAGCAGGGTAAGGCAGGTAAGGGATGAAAATATTTTTGTCATTTTGAATGTTTGTTTTTAAGGTTGGGTTATTGTAGTGTGTTTGCCATTCGCCGCCGTTGGTGTTTGCAATCGTCTCCTAATGTTTGCGTTTTCAGTTTTTATCTTTTTCTTTCTTTTCTCTTGAAAGAAAAGAAAGAAACAAAGAAAAGTTCAAGGCCGACCCGAACCTCCGCGTTCGGCCGTGCCAACGCCACCCAAGGTGTAACAACGCATGTAGTTACTTTTTAACTCGCTGCTTGATACTGCATAATCACTCATGTTTATAATTTTTAACTGGTGTACTACGTGTATATTATGCACGGCTTACCGCTGAGAGAACAAGTCAACAATTATTCAAGCCTTGTTCTTTATCCTCATCATCCCTAAAATCCTGCAAAATCAAGGTTCGGACAATCCCCGTTCAGATATTTACTTATCCAGCAGTGTCATAACATGGTGTTTGCCTTTTAGCATAAACTTTTTGCTTTGTTCAATGGCATCCATTACCTGGTCAAGTATTTCGTCAACGGTGTTGTTATAGTCTATTACCATCGGTTCTTTAAAGCGTATGCTTAGCAGCGATCCGCGTTTTTTAAATGTTAACCCGCGCTTGGTAAATGCCCGCCAAAAACCATTTATAACAACGGGTATAACTACAGGCCTGCAGTTTTTAATAATATACGCAGTGCCCTTACGGCCGGGTGCAAAGGGCTTGGTTGTACCCTGCGGAAAAGTTATTATCCAGTTGCTGTTAAGGGCCGCTGTTATTTTACGGGTGTCGCTGGGGTCAAGGCCGCGGCGCACTTCCTTACCTTCTGACCGCCAGGTGCGCTTTACGGTTAATGCACCGGCCAGTTTAAATATCCGGCTTAGAAAAGTACCGTTCATGGTTTCTTCAGCCGCAACAAAATATATACGCGTAAATGGGTTAAGCAGGTAAAACGGTATACCCAGCCTGTTGCGTTTGCGCCATTTAACCGCGCAAAAAATATGTATAAAAGTTATAACATCGGCAAAATATGTTTGGTGGTTGCTAACAAAAAGCACGTTTCTTTTTGGCAGGTTCTCAAGGTGCTCGGTGCCTTCAATTTTTAACTTGTTTATAAGCACAAGGCCGGGATAAGTTATAGCACCCACTATGGCGTATATACAGGCCCGGAAAATTTTTACATGTTTTAATCTCTCAAAAAAAGCACTCATTTATTACAGGTTTGGCAAACAGCGTGCAAAATAAGCATTGTAAATGTATTGTTAAGATGCGGCCGGGTAAAATTTATGTTTATGCAATATGGTACTTTACCTGCATCTATCAACCAAAACCACGTTTATGAAAAAAACCTGCCTTGTTATTATGCTGTTCGCCATAACCATTTTTGCTGAGGCACAAACCGATGCTGCCAAACAAAAAACCGTTAGCGTTACCGGCACCGCCGAAACAGAAGTTACCCCCGATGAAATTTATGTTCAGGTTGACCTTAGGGAGTATGATAAAAAAGGTGTTGGCAAAATTGCCCTCGATAACATTAAAAACGACTTTATGGCCGCATGTAAAAGCGTGGGTATTAACGACAGCGATATTACCGTTGAGGCTTATGAAGGAAATGCCAGTTACTGGCAGCTTAGGCACAACCGCAAGAAAGATCCTGACCTTAAAGCAGGCATTAGTTATTGGGTAAAGCTGCGCACAACGCAAAAAATGGATGAGCTTGTTGATAAGCTGGATGATGAGGCCACACAAAATTTTTTTATCGCAAAGGTTGATTACAGTAAAAGGATAGAGTTAAAAAAACAACTGAAGATAAACGCTATTAAAGCAGCAAAGGAGAAAGCGGTTTATTTAACTGATGCCATTGGTGAACATATTGGTGGGGCTGTGAGTATAACGGATGTTGAAGATAACGCCGTTAGCGACCTGCTTTATAATTACAGGGCTAACCAGTTTGCGTATGCTAACACAAGCGCCCGTTTGAGTGAAAAGCAAGTAACCGATAATGGGACAGATTTTAAGAAGATAAAATTTCAATTCCAGGTTAATGTGGTGTTTGGGTTGCAGTAAGTAGGGAGTTTACAGTTTGAAGTTTAAAGTTTTTGTGGAGGATGTTTCACTACAGATTTTTTGGAGTGAAGAAACACAGCGGGCACGGAGGTTTACCTATTACTTACAGTACTTCCGGCAAACTTACACCCCACACCTTTCACCTTCGGATAACTTTAAACTTCAAACTGTAAACTTGAAACTGTAAACTGTTACCTTTGCGGCCTTAATAAAAGTAATGCAGCTTAACACAGTTATTTTTGATATGGATGGCCTGCTTATTAACAGCGAGCCTTTGTGGAACGAAGCAGCCAACGAAGTTTTTGCAAAGTATAATATAGCGCTGTCTGATGAAGATTACCTTATTACCACCGGGTTGCGCACAAGGGAGTTTGTTGAATGGTGGGCCGGCCATTTTAATATTACTGCTGACAAGGCAGTGCTTGAGCAGGAAATTTATGATGTGGTGATGGAAAAAATTGCCAACGCATATATTGCCATGCCGGGTGTGCAGCATGTGTTTGATTTTTTTAAAAGCAGGGGTTTTAAAGTGGGCATTGCATCATCATCACCCATTGAGCTTATTGAACTGGTGATGGAAATGTATAGTCTTAAACAAAGTGTTCACCACCATGCTTCTGCCAATCTTTTAAAATATGCCAAACCCCACCCCGAAGTGTATATAAATTGCGCCGATACATTAGGCTCGCACCCGCTTGAGTGTATTTGTTTTGAGGATAGTTTTAATGGCATGATCGCCGCCAAGGCTGCAAGAATGAAATGTGTTGTGGTACCCAACAAAGAGGTATTTACCAAACCATGCTGGGGCGCGGCGGACATAATTTTATCATCGCTGGAGGAGTTTAATGAGCAGCACCTGCAACAACTGCAATAATATATTACCTTCATTTTAATACCAGGTTTGTTTAACCATGCAGCCATTAAATATAAAACAGTTTGTTTACGGTTGTGTAATATCACTGTGTATTGCAGGCGTGCTGTTTTATACATCGTACAGCATGGGTAAGGATGCATTTTTTCTTTTACTTAATACTGATCTGGGCGCCGTGGCAGATTATTTTTTTGGCGTATATACCAATATGGGCGATGCGCTTATATGGATAGCAGTATTGCTTATTACGTTGTTTGTATTAAAGCAAAAAAAGGCATGGCCGTTATTGGTTGCGGGCTTTGTTATATCAACCATATTTACACAGGTATGCAAATACCTTATTATACCCGATGCGCCCCGCCCGTGGAAGGAAATTACTGACCACAGCCTTATACACCATGTATGGTTTATACAGCCGTGGTTAATATCCAGTTTTCCATCGGGGCATACAGCCACTGCGGTTTCCATCTATCTTATCTTCTGTCTTTTGCTGCGTAAAAAATGGTGGCTTATTGTAGGCCTTATTTATGCAGTGCTTGTTGGTTACTCGCGTATATATCTTGCACAGCATTTTCCGTTTGATGTTGCTGCGGGTATAATTGTAGGCGTAGTAACCGTAGCGTTATCGCTGCCTATACAGTTGGCGGTAATGCGGAAGAAGAAGTTAACCACATAGGCACATAGAATACAAAGGAACACATAGAATAGCCAAAGATTAAAAATTTCAGACCCCGGGGTTTTTTAAACCCCCGGGGTCTATCGTTATACAGTTGGCAGTAATGCGGAAGAAGAAGTTAACCACATAGGCACATAGAATATAAAGGAGCACATAGAATAGCCAAAGATTAAAAATTTTAGACCCCGAGGGTTTAAAAAACCCTCGGGGTCTATCGTTATACAGTTGGCAGTAGTGCGGAAGAAGAAGTGATTTTTATTTCAGGTTGTTTTTGACGCGAAGTTTTTTTCAACACATAGAAACATAGGAACATTAGCAAGCCCAGGAGAAAAAAGAAGACATAGAAAAGCTTCGCTTTTTGCACATGGTGCGAATTATTACGATAACGTTTGTGTTGTTCACTAACGGAATAGATAAGACTATAAGGTTTTTAAAACCTTATAGGTCTGTGCCTTTATTACCCAACTTTTGTTGTATCACTCACTTGTACTGCGGTAATGCTGTTAGGCTATGTTTGATAGATTATTACGCCCTTACAGGGCTTTGGGGTTAAATATTGTTTTCTTTTCACAGGGCTTCACCCTGTGCTGATATATTATCGCCCCTTCGGGGCTGTGAAAAACAATATGTTTTTTACTACTAACGTTTCGCTCCTACCGAGCTTATATGCAATTGTTATTTTTTACAACACCGATAGCTGTTCCTTCGGTAGTAGCGCACTAATGAAAAGAAATATAGCCCTGCTGAATGTACTGGCTGTAAAAAGACAAGAGTAATGGGCGACACTAATCCAAAGTTCATTTCTACTTCTTATGTTGAACGAAAAACTTAACAATGCGTATGCACATAAGAAGGTTTACTCGTTTGACAAATGCGTTCAGTAAAAAATTTGAAAATCATTGCCATTCACTTGCATTATATTTCGTTTATTATAATTTTTGTAAAATACATAAAAGCCTTTCTGTTACCCTTGCAATGCAGGCGGGACCAACAAAAAAGCCAATGACTATTGAAGATATTGCAAACTTAATCGTGTCGAAGCACCTAAAAAAAGAGGCCATATAAGAAAGTAGCAGAGAGTAAATAATTACTATCTTTAAATCTATCATATAGCCAATACAAAACGTTATCTGTAAATCAATAAAATAGTAAAATGAAACTTCAAAAAGCAAATTTATTATTTGCAGCATTTTTTATTATAGCCAGTTCATGTGGACAGAGTAATTTGGATAAGCAAAACTCAATGTTATTTCTTAGTCGAATTGATAGTGCGACAACTGCAATCGATATAAAAGGCGACCTATTTGACCAATATAATCAAAAGATAGTTAGAGAATTTGTAGCAAATAATCGAATACCCATAATTAAGGAAAAGTCAGACTCTCTAAATAAATATTTTGAAGATTATATGGCAGAAATTGAGAATTGTATTCATAAATTGGATAGTATTCCAGAATATGATAGTAAGTTTAATTTAATACAGAGCAATATTTCTTTTTGGTCGAGTGAAATAAAATTTTGGGAAAAGTGGATACCAATATCAATGAAACTCTACCAAAATGGATCCAATAACTTAACTATAGACCAAAGAAATGAGATAAATAATTCATTTGCCAGAATGAGGACAGAACAGAAATATCAAAATGAGATGGCAGACGAGCTAACACAGCAATATAAAGATTTTAGTCACACGCACGGATTTGAATATGTTCGAAAACATAAATGACATTCCATACATAACATTCCATTGGCATTATGTTGGTGGAAAGATTAATTAAATTTCAAACTGCGTCACTACCATTCCTTCACTGCCGCAAGATCTCATCAAAAAAATTCTTATCTTTGCTACTCATTCCAGTTACTCTCACACATACCTCCACCAACTTTTATTGTACTGTTATTATAAATGTGTTGTTATGGCTGATTCAATTAATATTAGCTGCCCGGTATCGGCAGAAAGAATAAATGAGAACGCTGCACGCGCTGCCGCGTTTTATGTAATTATAATTACCACAGTAGCTATTTGGTTTAACAGTTACATACTTATATTATTACTGGCTGCTGATTTTGCGTTGCGTGCCTTTACAAATGGCAATGCCAGCCCGTTAAAATTATTGGCTAAACAAACTGTGCTTTTATTTGGCATACCCAATAAACCAACTGATGCAGCACCAAAAAAATTTGCAGC
>JABDGS010000090.1:0-2866 GCA_013285915.1 Bacteroidota bacterium | reverse complement strand
GGTGTAGGCCTGGTGTTTTGCGTGGCTATTGCCCTTTTAATGTTTTTAAATTATTATTTGGCAGCATATATTACAGCCGGTGTATTACTTTTTTGTGCGGTGCTTGAAGGTGCAGCTGGTATTTGCTTAGGCTGTATTGCCTACACATTTATGGTGATGCCCTTTATGAAAAAGTCTTAATATTTACCTGCACACCATATATTATATATATAGCAGCAACAGTTGCCTGATTTAGCTGCAGCCATTTTACCGAGAGCTTAAATATTACTTAATAATAGTTAAAAACCTTACCTGTATTGGGTTTTAGCCTGCTATTAAAATGATCTGCAGTTAAAAAATGGCTGTTTTCTGCAATAGAAAACCTTGTTAATACGCAAAAAAAAAAGTTTGGTTGCTTCAAAAAAATAAAATATATTTTTTGGTTTGCAATAAACCAAATTTAACACATCCCGTATTATTAGGTATGTAGTATATGTTTTTAAAATCATAGCCCCTACAATAGTTATCTGCAGATAATTATTATTTTTCTTAATTATGGTAAGAAAAAGTATTTTTAGATAGTCTTAATCCAATATTTACCTTTTTATACCATAAAGATTGCTTATAATTTGTTTACCCAAACCTCACTTGCATGAAACAGACATTAATGACCGCATTACTGTGCACCGCCGTATGCATTATGGCCAACGCACAGGACTTTGAAAAACCAATGGTGCCGATCGCTACCCTGCAAAACCTGGCTATGCCCGGTGGTATGCCAAGCGGCGATGGCTACATAGCCAACTCCATTATACCCGGCTTTTCGCACAAAAAAGCAATTACCATATATGGTGGTACGGCGGGTGTAGGCGCAGATTTCAGGTATGGCATTTTACCCCGCCTTTCAGCAAGGCTGGGTGCAGGTACCACACCGGTTAACGTGCCCAATGCATTCCAGGTTAACGATTTTAACTCACAAATTAGCCTGAATGTAAACTTTACCAATGTGCACCTTATTGCCGACTTTCAGCCATTTGGCGGCAGCGGGTTCAGGCTTGCTTTTGGCGCCGGTTATTTTACCAAGGCAAAAACAATTGCCAATATAACGCCAACAGGCAGCACCAGCTGGGGTAATATTACCTATACGCCCGACGAGCTGGGAACTTTACAAATGACGGCCGACTGGAAGGGCATTGCCCCCTATGTAGGACTGGGTTTTTTCAGGGCCTTTCCACGCCAGTTGTTTAACATTAACCTTGACCTTGGAACCTATTATTTAAGCGCGCCCCAAACCACTATAGTGGGCACAAAAGCACTTGTACCTAATGACGACAATAACGCGCAGTTACAGCAAAACATAAGCAGCTACCGCTGGTTGCCAGTACTGCAGTTGAATTTCAGCTTTAGACTTTAAATATCTCAAAACTTAAACGATGAAAACAAAATATTTTTCAGTAACGCTAACAGCTCTTTTCGCAGGCATTTTAGCCGTTTGCCTTGTTACTGGTTGCAAAAAACCTGATGATAACATTACCTGGAGTGTTAATACCGATGTGTTTAAATCACCCATATTGATCAGGTTTGTAAATGCCAATAATTCTTCAACCACACAGCCCACCAACTTTTCTGTAACAATATCCGGTAAGGATGCAGACAAGGTTATGATGGGCAGCGGTGGTACCGATTTCCAGGTATCAAATGGTATATTACCTCTTGCGCTTGACCCTTCAGCAAACCCATCGCCCGAAAACCCGGTAATATTTAACGTATATGCGGCCATACCCGGCTTTGCACCTATATCGCAAACATTTACGGTTACAAACGATACCTTACCTGTTGACCATGTAATTGCAGCACTTGAGTATGCCCACCCTGCTGACGGTACTGCAGTACTGCAGCAAAGCACACCATTGGTTGCCGGTATTGCACCTGCTACAACACTGCAAACATCGCCCACAGGCGCCATGACAGAAAAAGCTACCATTACTATACAGGATGGTACACAAATGGAAGATGGCAACGGTAATGTAATATCTGGCGCAACAACATTGCAGAGCGATATTGTGCACTTTGGTACCTCTACACAGTCATCTATGAATGCGTTTCCCGGTGGTTTTAACCCCATTGACGTACAAAGGGATGGCCAGGCTTACCATGATGTTACATTTAAAACAGGCGGTTTCCTGTCAATAAAAATGAAAGCAGGCAATACTGATGTAAAATTCTTCAGCAAACCAATTACAGTTACAGCACAGCTTAATAACGCCCTTATTAACCCTGAAACAGACCAGGCAGTACAGGCAGGTGATACTATACCTATATGGAGCATGAACGAACAAACAGGCCAATGGAAATACGAAACCACTGCTACTGTTGTGATTGATGGCAGCGGTAAAACAAGCCTTTCGTTCCAGGCGGCACACCTTAGCTGCTGGAATATTGACTGGTGGTATTACTCACCCTGCAGAAACTCCTTGCGTGTAAACGTACACATAGGCACACCGGGTTTCAGGCCACAATATGAGCTGGTACTTGTTGACGCTAACGAGCAATACTTAGGCGGTTTGTATACTGACAATACATGGGCTACTGTTGTTACCCTGTATGATGGCTTAACCACCGTAATACCTGTAGTACCAAATATTGGCAAGGCAAAACTGGTAGTGTATACCCGCAGGGGCGACCCAACATCAAAAATTGCTGAAACAGCATTCTTTAACCCTTGTACCCAGCGCGTAATTGATATTACCATAAACCCTGTGGTGCCAAAATTGGTAAATGTGCACCTGTTTGTGCAGGGCAAGTGTACCAACAAACGTGTTATAGCCAACGTAGGCGCATGGGTGTTCCTGTATAAGCTTAACGGTTTCTGGTGGAGCTGGCAGAT
>JABDGS010000089.1 GCA_013285915.1 Bacteroidota bacterium | reverse complement strand
TACCAAAAGCCGCGATAAACGATCAGTTGAAAAAGCTGGCCGCGAATTAATCCTAACAGTGAAAAGGCAAAAGTGAAAAATAATGGTTTTTAGTCTTGAAAATAACACTCAAAGAGTTGGCAAACTGGGGAAAACAAAGTTCACAAAAAACTCTGTGAAACTCCGTATAAAACTCTGCGAAACTCTGTGTCCTGTAATGCTCAAACAAACTCAAATGCAGACCTCCCGCAAGCTCATTGATATAATTTCATCAAAATGGATGTTGCTGTGCCTGCTGTTGTGCCTTGTGCTGCCATTGGCAATTGGCACCGGGCTGGTACTAAAATCTCTGCCG
Source organism: Bacteroidota bacterium (assembly GCA_013285915.1). Taxonomy (GTDB): domain Bacteria; phylum Bacteroidota; class Bacteroidia; order Chitinophagales; family Chitinophagaceae; genus JABDFW01. The sequence continues at coordinate 18,413 of JABDGS010000089.1, read as the reverse complement.
TTGCTTAAAACACACTCGTTGGGCAAATTGATCACCTCGTCAAACTGGTCGCCCTCTGATGGCCAGTTTGGCTTTTGGCCTTTTATTGTGGGTTCATTACTGGTTACCGCTATCGCGCTTATAATATGTATCCCGCTTTGTTTGCTGGCATCAATATACCTCACACAGTTTGCACCAAAATGGGTATTAAAATTTATGCGGCCTGTTATTGATATACTGGCGGGCATACCGTCAGTGGTATATGGTGTTTGGGGGGTAATTGTGGTTGTGCCATTTGTGGGTGAAACACTTGCACCGCGCTTTCATGTTGATTCACTGGGTTATAGCATACTGGCCGGTGGGCTGGTGTTGGCCGTAATGAGCATTCCTTACATTTTAAATATGCTGCTGGAAGTGTTCAGGCAAATACCGGTTGAATTAAGCGAAGCATCATTATCATTGGGTGCCACTAAGTGGGAAACCATCAAGCATGTTTTTTTACGCAAAGGCAGGCCGGGTATATTCTCAGCGTTCGGTTTGGGTTTTTCCAAAGCATTGGGCGAAACCATGGCCGTGTTAATGGTGGTGGGCAATGTTGCGCAGTTACCACATTCGGTATTTGATGCCGGCTATACGCTGCCTGCGTTAATTGCCAATAACTATGGAGAGATGATGAGCATACCATCGTATGATTCAGCGTTAATGTTTGGTGCACTGCTGCTTTTCGTGATCATTATAGCGATCAATATTGTATCAAGGTATATCATCTATAAAGCGGAGCTGGTATGACGTTGAGAAGAAAGCTGGAAGAGAAATTTTTTCATGCATTATCGGCACTGTTCGCGCTGTTTATTGTATTTGTGCTGGTACACATTATATGGAGCATTTTTCAAAAAGGAATCTCGGCTTTATCATGGCAAATGGTATCGCAGGAGCCTAAAGGTGGTTTTTATCTTGGTAAGGAGGGTGGCATTTTAAATGCTATTGCAGGTTCGTTTTATTTAGCCATTGCATCAACCATCCTTGCATTCATCATCAGTTTACCTGTGGCGCTTTTTATGAATATTTATTTAATAAAATATAAACGCACGTTAACCGGTATACGCTTTTTTCTTGATGTGCTGTGGGGCGTACCATCTATTGTATACGGGGCTTTCGGCTTTGTTATACTTATATACCTAGGCATGAAAACATCGCTGGGTGCAGGTATTATTACAGTAGCGGTAATGATAGCACCCATTATGATACGCGCTATGGATGAAGTGCTTAAAACAATACCCATTGGCTTGCAGGAAGCTGCGTATGCATTGGGTTCAACAAAAACAGAAACGGCTTACAAAATATTTTTCAGGCAGGCGTTGCCTGGTTTTGCAACGGCCGTGCTGCTTGCATTCGGGCGCGGCATTGGTGATGCTGCATCGGTGTTGTTTACAACGGGCTTTACTGACTATGTGCCACAAAAATTAAGCGACCCCGCTGCAACATTACCGTTGTCAATTTTTTTCCAATTGGGTTCACCTTACGACGAGGTACAAAGCAGGGCCTATGCATCAGCTATTATATTAATTTTTATAGTGTTAGTTATAAGTATTTCAGCAAGGCTGTTATCAGGAGCGGGAAAATCAAGGAAGTGATTGGTGAAAAGTAAAAATAGTATAACTCGGATCGTGATAGGGATTAAAAAAGAAAAACTTGTTGAAGTATTGGTGACTTGAACTCTCAGCGGTAAGCCTCAAATAAAATAAGAGAAAAGAAAGAAGAAGTAAGTATAGGGAAAGGCGCGAAAAAGATAGCATTTTGAAAATAAGAGCCTAACGATAATCAAATACTCAAACGAAAATAAAGATGGTAACAACATTTAATAAAGAGGCAGGCGATACGGTACAGGTAACTGTACCTGTTAACCCGCCGATAATAAACATAAGCAACCTGAATGTGTTCAGCAAAAAAGAGCACATTTTAAAAAATATAAACATAGGTATACCAAAAAATAAAATAACAGTGTTGCTTGGGCCATCAGGCTGCGGCAAAACAACCTTACTTAAATGCCTTAACAGGTTAACCGATCTGCACAGCGACTTAAGACTGGAGGGAAGTATTGAGATTGATGGTGATGATATTTTACACACCAAAAAAGACATTACGCAAATACGGCAAAAAATGGGTTTGCTGTTACAACGCCCCTACCCTTTGCCAATGAGTATTTATGACAACATTGCTTACGGGTTAAAAATAAAAGGCATAACCAATAAAAAAATTGTAGGGGAGAAAGTCGAAAAACATTTAAAGGAAGTTGCGTTGTGGGATGAAGTAAAAGACCGTTTAAAAAGTTCAGCACAAAGCTTGTCAATCGGTCAGCAGCAGAGGCTTTGTTTAGCCCGTGGCCTGGCAGTTGAACCGGAAATAATATTAGCTGATGAACCCACATCGGCGTTGGATCCAATTTCAAGCCGCGTAATTGAAGAAGAGTTTCTGCAGTTGAAAGATCATTATACGCTTATACTGGTTACCCACATTTTACGCCAGGCAAAACGTATAGCAGACTATGTAATTTTTATGTACTATGGTGAAATTGTTGAACACGGCAACGCCGCAGAAATATTTGATAACCCGCAAACAACCATCCTTAAGGAATACCTGCGGTTGGGGCATTAATAACGATATTAAACTTTGTTGGAGATAAACGTTTGAGTAACACGCCGCTCTTGTCTAAGAGCGGCTTTTTTGCATCTCGCTTCTGCCGTCAGTGACAGTAACATTTCACAAACCCCGGGGGTCTTGGAGACCCTCGGGTTTTTCGTCATGGCTCGCTATGACGCGATCTATTGCAAAAAAAACTCTGTGAAACTCCGTGCAAAACTCTGTGCGCCTCTGTGTCCTTATTTCCAGTCATAAGGGTACGCACAAACATGCCCTCATCCTCAAACCCCGAGGGTCTTGGAGACCCCGGGGTTTATCGCCATGGCTCGCTATGACGCGATCTATTGCGAAAAAAACTCAGTGAAACTCCGTGCAAAACTCTGTGTGCCTCTGTGTCCTTATTTCCAGTCATAAGCGTACGCACAAACATGCCCTCATCCTCAAACCCCGAGGGTCTTGAAGACCCTCGGGGTTTATCGCCATGGCTCGTCATGACGCGATCTATTGTATTTGCTTCGCGAGAACAAACTCATTCAAAAAGTAGAAATCTCCTCCCCCCATATTCTGCGTCCGCCGTGGTTCGTGTCTCACGAACCATTGTATTTGCCACTGGTGATTTCGCCGGACGATTGGTAGCATAACGGTTCGTGAGACACGAACCATGGCGGAAAAACTCTGTGCGCCTCTGTGTCTTGCACTCCAACACATAAGGGCACGCGCAAACGTGCCCTCAGCTTCGTTTCAAAAGCAACAAAGCCCATCAATTTACAGGTTAGTCTTTTACGAGTTTATAACGGTGGTACCAAATACCGTTATACTTACATAGCTTCCGCCCAGTTGTTGTTTTACTGACTCAAATTTTTGCAGGCTTTCTTCGTCATTATTGGCAAAAAGCCATACTTTATTGGTGGTCTCATCTTTTATTATAACTCCGTACTTTGATGTAATTAGTGTTGCGGATTTAATTTCATCAGCATTTTCAATTGGCAGGCCTGGTATTTTTTGTATCAATACATATTTGTTCCCTTTGTTAAAAACAATAGCCAGGTTATTTTCATCATCAGTGTTTGTGGCTATGCAGCCTTCAACCGCTTGTCCATCAACCATAACAGCCACACGGCCCATATCTATGCTGCCCTGTTTGGCTTGCGCAGTAGTTGCTGCATTTTTCCCGCAGGAAAAAAACAGTGTCGCCGAAATTAATATTGCAAGGCACACTTGCACGCTTTTTATATAGCATGGCGGTGCCCATTGCGTTTTTACGCTTTTTGTTTTCATTGTTTTAAGTTTAATTGATTATTAAAATATAAATACCCTTATACCCGTAAATTGATGAAGTTGTAGATCGGTTTGCCGTCCGTAAAAACTATAGTTGTAAAAAAGCTAATAGCTTTTAGCCAGTTAGGTGTAGCGGTCTTAATCCGTATTTTCCAGCAAAAAAATATCTTCTACCCTTTTCTTGCATACAGCCGCTATCTTTAGCGCCAGCACGGTACTGGGCACGTATTTGTTGCTCTCAATAGCGTTTATAGTTTGCCTTGAAACACTTACTTTTTCAGCAAGGTCTGCCTGTGTAATGTTCAATATGGCGCGTTCTACCCTCAAATTGTTTTTCATATCGCCCCCTCTTTATTAAGCTTCTTATTTTCCCGGTACATTAAATAATTAAACCTGGCGATAAAAATAATAAGCGTTGTACACATATTATATACCATAACCTGCAAAAACATTGAGCCATAAATAAGCACTATTGCCAGCATTACAAGTATCGAATTAATTAGTACAGCCCACAACAGCGACTCCAGCCTTAACTTTAATATTCTTTCATCTTCATGTTTTTCCCGCGAAAAAGCCACGAGCAATAAACCTGTTATCAGCAGCACGCCAAATATTTCATCTGTAAAGTTGTTTGTGCTAAGGTTAAAAAGTGTTTCCCCGTTAAAAAGGTTATCCTTTTTACCTGAAGAATAATTTAAAAAGGGAAACGAAAAATCAATATACATGTACAGCATTATTATAACAAATGAAGGCAGTGTAAGGCACCACCCTATAACCTTGTACCTGTTGGGCAAAAGCATTTTGATTTTCATAAATGTAGTTTTAATTTAAGCAGCTAAGGTAAAGCATGTTTTTCAAAATGTAAAATAAACTTTACATAAAGGAATGTTAAGTTGACATTATGATTTTCTATTTAAAAACCTATCCCATAATAAAAATCAGGATTTCCGCTCTGTGTAAGGGCTTATTTTTTTGGTAATAACCGCGTAAAAAGATATTCCTGCCAGCAGGGTAAACAGTACCAGGAAAAAGAAAGGCAACGTGTAATCGTCAACAGTAATTGAATCGTAGATATAATATACATCTACCAGAACGGTAATAAAAATAAGCAGGGTAACAATGTAACTAAGCAGGTGTTTTATGAGCACAGGCAGGTGCACAAACTGTAAAACCAGCCCAAGCCCTATCAACACCACGCCCATTATTAAAAATGAAAGCGAAAGTGCGTCAAGTCCGGCATCGGCCCCACCAAGGTCAAATGTAGCGCTCCCAAAGTAAGTAAATACCATAAGTGCAATTAGTGCAACTTTATAAGCAAAAAAACAGGTTTTATAAAACGTAAGCATGTGTAAGTTTTAGCAGGTAAACCCGCATCAAATATAACACAAAACCAACACCATATTCGTACCTTAAGTTTTCCTATCTTCACAACGGTTATTTATTCAAAATAATTGCTTCCGCTGTATGAGAAAACAACTGCTCTTCGCATTCTGCTCCTTTTGTTTTTTTAATATTTACGCACAAACCGGCGACAGCACTTATGCTGAGAAACTTGGTTACCCGAAGGGGGCCAAAGTGGTGATACTGCATGTGGATGATGCCGGCATGAGCTACGACAGTAACGAAGGTGTTTTTGAGGCCATTACCAAAGGCGTCGCCACCTCAACCAGTGTTATGATGCCCTGCCCGTGGGTGCCCGGCATGGTGCGCATGCTAAAACAATACCCGCAAATTGATGCCGGCCTGCACCTCACGCTTACAAGCGAATGGAAAGACTATCGCTGGGGGCCGCTGGCAGGCAAAGATGCAGTACCCGGGCTGGTGGATAACGAGGGTGATTTATGGCCATCGGTAGAAGCGGTTGTTAAACATGCTACGCCAGATGAAGTTGAGAAAGAGATACTCGCACAGTTGGCAAGGGCGCGTAAAATGGGTTTTGAACCAACACACCTTGATACACACATGGGTACTTTGTTTGGCTCACCTGCGTTTACTGAGCGGTATATAAAAGTGGGCATGGAAAACCATATACCCGTTATGCTGCCCGCGGGCCATGACAAAATGATACAGGCACAGTTAAAATTCTTAAACGTTCAGTTGCAGCAAATACAGGCGCAGGGCAAAATGCTGTGGAATGCCGGTTTGCCGGTATTAGATGATTTGGATAACAACTCCTACGACTGGAGAATACCTGACAGTGTAAAAAATGACGATGCAAAACTGCAGCGCTTTAAAACGGCTAAATATATTGCAGATGTAAAACAACTGCAACCCGGTGTTACAATGATAATAATGCATTGCACGGCAACTTCACCGCTTTTTCAATTTATAACAGACAGCGGGCCAATACGCAGGGGCGATTTACTTACGATGCTTGACCCTGCATTTAAAAAAGCGCTGCAGGATGAACACATTATTCTTACCACGTGGGGGGAGTTGATGCAGCGGAGAATGAAAGTGGGTAAGCAGTAATAAAAGTTGATTGGTTGATTAGTGAAAAGTACTATCATCCTCAATATCAATCAACGCAACAAGAACTTAATAGTAATCTTTAAAAAATATTCAACTAATACCTGATGAACAAAGCAACCAATCAACTGATAAACCAATCAACTAATCACATAATAGCAACCATAACTGCTGTAGCTTTTTTAACCATGGCATGCGGCGGTAATAAGACAAATACGGCCAGCCCTTCAACTGAATGGCCCGTTACAGGTGGCTCAAAACAAAATATCCATTATTCGCCCTCGAGCCAAATTGATACATCCAATATAAACAAACTGGCTGTTGCCTGGGAGTATCACACAAAAGATGCCGACACCGTTAACAATTCGCAAATACAATGCAACCCAATAATTATTGATGGTGTTTTATATGGCACCACGCCGCAAATGAAGTTGTTTGCGCTTGATGCTGCCACCGGCAAAGAAAAATGGGTATATAACCCGTTTGACAGTGGCAGCGGTAAGGCTATTTCTTTTATATTAAACAACTGCCGTGGCGTTGCTTACTGGACAGATGGAAACGGCGACAAGCGCATTTTTTATACAGCAGGTTCTTTTCTCAACTGCGTAAATGCTGATGATGGTCAATTAATAAAAACTTTTGGCGCAAATGGCCGTATTGATTTGCATGACGGTCTTGACAGGGATGTAAAAGACTTGTTTGTTACTGCCACATCCGCAGGGATGATATATAAAGACATGATCATTATGGGCACCCGTGTTGACGAAGGCGCTAATGCGGCGCCGGGCCACATACGCGCATTTGATGTGCATACCGGCGCTTTGCGCTGGATATTCCACACCATACCACAACCCGGTGAGCCTGGTTATGAAACATGGGAAGATACCATTGCTTACAAACATATTGGAGGCGCCAACGCGTGGAGCGGCTTTAGCCTCGACGAGGAAAAAGGCATTTTGTTTTCGCCTACAGGCTCTGCTTCATTTGATTTTTACGGCGGCAAACGTAAAGGCAGCACGCTGTATGCAAACTGTGTTTTAGCGCTTGATGCCAATACCGGTAAACAGATATGGCATTTTCAAACCATACACCATGACGTATGGGATAAAGACATTCCCACCCCGCCAATTTTGGTAACGGTTATGCATGATAGCAAAAAAACTGAAGCCATTGCACAAACCACCAAAACAGGTTTTGTGTTTTTATTTGACAGGGCAACAGGGCAGCCATTGTTCCCGGTAGAAGAAAAACCCTTTCCTTCAGTAAGCGAATTAAATGGCGAAAAGCTATGGCCTACACAACCGGTACCAACAAAACCAGCGCCTTTTGTAAGGCAGGTATTTACAGCAGCAGATATAAACCCATTGTTGCCCGATTCATCAAAAAAGGATATAGCTGCAAAGCTGGCAAAATATAAAACAGGCATGTTGTTTAACCCGCCTTCAAAAGAAGGTACAGTTATACTGCCGGGTTTTGACGGCGGTGCTGAATGGGGTGGCCCTGCATTTGATCCAACCACAGGAATATTGTATGTTAATGCCAACGAGATGGCCTGGGTACTTACAATGGTTGATGTAAAAAACGAAGCCCCGAAAAAAGAAACATGGCTTGATGCAGGGCAGCGCCTGTACAAACAAACCTGTATGGCTTGCCATGGCCCCGAACGCAAAGGCGCCGGCAACGCGCCAACATTAATTGGCGTAAGCAAGAAATATAACCAGCAGCAGTTTTTACAGCTTATTACCACCGGCAGGCGAATGATGCCGGCATTTAAACAGTTAACAAGTGAAGAACAAAATGCCATAGCATCTTTTATACTTGATGAAAAGGCGAAACAGGTAAATGCTTTTACACAAAAGCCTCAGCCTGTTGATACATTTTTGCACCTGCCTTACAGCATAACAGGCTATAACAAGTTTTTAAGCAAAGAAGGTTACAATGCCATGGCACCACCATGGGGTTCGCTTAGTGCGATTGATTTAAATAAAGGTGAAATACTTTGGAAAATACCTTTGGGAGAATATGCTGAGTTTAAAGATAAATACGGCGTTACCGGTACGGAAAATTATGGTGGCCCTGTTGTTACCGCTGGTGGCGTTATTTTTATTGCTGCCACAAGAGACGGTAAAATAAGGGGCTTTAATAAAACCACCGGCAAGCTTTTATGGCAGGCTAATCTGCCAGCACCTGGTTTCGCCACACCTTCAGTATATGAGCAAAACGGTAAGGAATATCTTGTTATAGCATGTGGTGGTGGAAAGCTTGGCACAAAGTCCGGCGACTCGTATGTTGCGTTTGCATTGCCATAGGCAAAACTTGGGTGTTTGATTGTGTACAAGTTCGCAAAGCTCAGGCGCTTAACTTCTTTACTTCCCTTTAGAGGTGAGGGTTGCCGGCAATATGGCCAGCGCTCCATCCCGCGGGTAAGCACCCGGCATTCATAGTTGAAGTTACAACACTTTATTTTCTTGCCGAACCGTGAGGTAAGACGCAAATCTTTATCTTCGTTTTCATAATAACAACATCAACCGTTTAAACCATGCTCAAAGCAAAATTAACCCTGTTAGCCCTGTCATTCTTTTTCTGTTCTTTTATTAATGCGCAAATTGAAGGCGCCTATTTTTACAGCAAGCACGTTTCCCAATTTGGTGTGGCTGGCTTTTTAAATGTTGCAATACCAATAAGCGACGCGGATGCAATAACACCCGAAATAGGCTTGTACTATTTTGGCCTTAGCAGCGAAGCAGACCACGCCGCTGTTGCGCCTATTGTTGTGGGCTACCGTCATACATTTAATGGCGAAGGTGATGGCTTGTACATTGAGCCTTTTGCGGGCTATAGTATTGGCGCGACTGATATTCCCAAAACAGATGCGAACGGTAGTATAATGTATGGCCCTAACGGTGAGATTGATGAGACGGTGAACGGCATTTGCGCTGGCGCGGCATTCGGTTACATTTTTCCAGGCAACTTCAGATTTAATATAGGGTTAAGGGTGCAGCACGTATTTGTTTTCGGCGGCGATCCCTCGGCCAGTATGTTTTCCTTAAGGCTTTCGCATTCATTAAGTTTCAGAAGAAGAAATAATTAGTATCAGCTCAAAAATAACAATTTGCTAATTGCCTGTTTGCAATAGCAGCGTTGCGTGTTTGTATTTTGCGCAGCATGAAAAAACTGATCATTTACCTTATAGTTCTTGTACAAATAAAACAGGCTGCTTCACAAACAATTATACCCGCTCTGCCACAGCAAAAACATTCCTTCACCGTGATCGCCCACCGGGGCGACCATACCCCTATGCCGGAAAATACGCTTGCAGCTTTTGAAAACGGCATAAAAAATGGGGTTGATTATGTGGAGATCGATCTGCGCACTACAAAAGACAGTGTACTTGTTATAATGCATGACGCTACTGTTGACAGGATGACTACTGGTCATGGTAAAGTAAGTGAGCTAACATTTCCCGAAATACAACAGCTGAAAGTATTTAATAAAAGCAGCGATACAACCAAAACCTACCCCATACCTACTTTTGACGAAGTGTTACAAACCTGCAAAAACAAAATTCACATTTATCTTGATTTTAAAAATGCCAGTGTACAGCAGGCTTACGATATGATAAAAAAATACGGTATGGAACGTGAGGTGATAGTATATATAAACGCACCATCTCAATATATTGACTGGCGAAGAATAGCGCCTGCCATGCCCCTGATGGTTAGCCTGCCAAATAATATAAGATCAGACAGCAGTTTACAAGCATTTATTGCAAAAGTACCTGTTGCTTTATTGGACGGCGGTTATGATGATTATACTGCCTCTATGGTTTCCCTGGCAACCGCCGCAGGCATAACCGTTTGGCCTGATATACAAAGCCCCGGTGAAGCCGCTAACTGGGACAAAGCTATAAGCCTGGGTTTTAACGGTCTCCAGACCGATCACCCTGAAGCATTAATTGAATATTTAAAACAAAAGGGTTTGCGGTAGAATTTTTGAAGAAGATTTTAAAAAATTTAAAACCAGTTGGTAGCATCCTTATCCTTGTCAGTTGAGCGTACCGGAACAACAACAACCGGTTCGGCGGCCACTTCAGCCGCCAGGTTATCAGCAGTTTCATCCCCAAGGGGGCTTTCAGCAACAGGGTCGCCTGTTTTTACAATTACCCCTTCCACTTGCGCGCCTTCTTTCACCTCTATTATCCTTGCTGTAATATCACCTTTTACCAAACCAGTATTGAATACCATTACCATATCGTCGCAGGTAATATTGCCATGTACCTTGCCAAAAACCTTTACTGATCTTGCAGTAACATCTCCCTTTATTTCAGCTTTATTGCCAATAATAAGCCGCCCTGTAACACTTACGTAACCTTTAACCAGGCCATCAATACGCCCGCCACATGCTGCCTGCAAAGGCCCGTGCAGCACAGCATCATTCGACACAAGAAAGTTCGTTTTTAAAAAAGGGATATCATATACAGGCCACCTTAACCGCACAGTTCATTAATTTAGGTTAAACAACAAAAATTACTCCTCAAAGTACGAAACAATGGATGATGCATTGCCTAAATCCATACCAAGGCATCTTTTATGGTAGTTGTCTGATATGCGCAGGCTGTTGTACAAATAACCAATGCTGGCAAGTTTTTCAGGTTCAGGCGCTACTTCAACGGGTATAAAACCTTTAAACTCTTCTTTCACCGCATCAGTAAGTTCGGGGTAATATGCACCGCCTCCCATCAGGTAAATTGTCTCGCAGCTTTCAAAATCCTGGTCTGTAAAATAGTTACGCAACAGTGGCGATACAACCTCACGGTAGTATTGTGTAAGCAGCTCTTTTCGCAGTTCACGTAAATCAATTCTTTTGCGGTTGGTAAAAATGCTGCCTTTCATAAAAGCCTCATCCAGCTGGTACTCATTCTTCATTTCCAGATAGTATTTCTGGTTAAGCTCTCTCGCAAGGTTATTAATAACATACTTAATACCGTGGGAGCTGAATGATGTACGGTGTACCAGCCCATCTTCCGTCGCCATAGTACCTTCAATGGTGCCAAAACCAAAGCTTATAGCTATAAAGTTTTTGCTGGCCGGTAGGTTAAGCACTTTTTTTAACCCGATGATAGTACCTACAATTTCGGGTATCACCTCGTAGTGGTCAATCTCAAACATCGCTTTGCGTACCTGTCCCTTAAGGTTAAAAGTTTGGCTATCATATTCAACCATAAAATGCCGCTTCCGTAAATATTGCTCAGCGGGAGCTTTGAAAATATTATAGGTAGAGAAGGGAAAGCCCAGTGTTAATGATACGGGCTGTGTAAGCTTGTCTTCAGCATTAATAAGAGCTGCTCGAAACAGTATTTCAAAATCCTCTTCCATTGGCGAAGCATTGGTTATTCTTGCGGCGTTGATGCCGCCCTTTTTTGCAAGGTTGCCCACAAGAAACCAGTTATTGTCTTTTTTTATCTTCAAGCCATTCAAAAGGTCTTTGGCGGAGTTTTCGGTATTTCCAAAAGCCGTCTCAAAAACACTTGGAAAGCTGAGGGTATTTGTTTTCATTGTGCAATTAGTATTGGCTGTTAAATAGCAATGTTTTAGGTGGATAAATGTATTCAAAATATGTGTTGGGTAGAAAATTAATTTAAGGTTAAGAGTGGCGGCCTTAACTCACCCGGCATACAACTGTTTTTTTTTGAAAGCAATTACCGAATAGCACCTATGGTTGCAGCATCGGTTAATTTCTGCATTTATTCATCCAAAAAAGAGTATCCTTACTGTTACGTTCGCCTCGTAACCCCCACCAAAATCCTCTTTACTGGCAAAATATCCCTCAAATTCGGTAGATATTCAAAAATTAAACCTTTTTACCTTCATGCCTGTTACATTTAAGGATGTGCCTAAGTAACAGGTGTGCCCTAAACCTATAACAAACGTCAGTGTGTTTTTCGCTACCCTTCATTCCATCAGTAAATAATCCCGGCGCAATAAAACAATTTTGTATTGGCTAAAATTGAATATTATATAAACTAAACAGGTATGAAAATAAAGCTACCCTTGTTAATTTTAACCTTCGCTTCTTTTTTCGGTGTAACTGCCTATTCACAAGCCGCTGGCGATTTTAGGTCCGCCGGCTCTGCCGATTGGTCGCTTACTTCTACGTGGCAATATTTTGATGGCACCAGTTGGGGGGCCGCAAGCCATGCGCCCAGCGATGCTGACGGCGCAATTACAATTACTGCTGGCGATATTGTAACAATTAGCGCCAATACCAATGCGGACCAGCTGGTAGTAAACGGCACTTTGCATGTTACTGGTGGTGTATTATACATTATTAACGGGCCGGGCACAGACCTTACCGTTAACGGGGAAATTATTATTGATAATACTACCAGGATAGATGACGATCCAACCATAGGTGGCTCAACAGTTGATTATAAGGGCGACAACCTGGTGCAGGGCGGCGGCTTTCAAATAGCCACCACTTTTGACGGGCCGAATGTACAAACTATCACCGGTAATGGGTTTAACGCCAATATAACCATAAACAACCCTAATAATGTAACAGTAACCCAGGCACAATCGTACGGCGCTATAACTTTTATAAGTGGCAAAATAATTGCCCAGGGCGTACTGCAATTTTCGCAGTACTATCACAATTTTACGGGGCAGAGCAGCACAAGCTTTATTGATGGCAATGTGCAGTTAATATTATATGATAATACGTTACAATCTATAGATCTGCCCATTGGTAATGGCAACAATTATACGCCTGCAATATTTACAGTGCAACAAAGTTCGGGTACACAAACGTTTATTACTATTTCGCCTGTTGCAAGTGCGCCAACAACACGTACGCTGCCAGCAACATTAAGCAGCGTGGCATCAAACAGGTACATAAATATTACCGCTACAGGCACACCGGGAATTGTGCAGGCGTCTCTGGAGATGAATTACAACGCTGCCGACAATGTAACTTCCCCCGCCAATTTAAGAATAGCAGAAAGCAATGGGGGCAATTGGGTTGATATTGGGGGCGCAGGCAACACAATACCCGCAGGTACCATCACTTCAACCCAAAATTTTACTACTCTTGGAGATTTTGTTTTGGCGTTGGGCTATATTGCAACCACATGGACCGGTAATGTTGATAATGATTGGGCGAATGCCGGCAATTGGAGTACTAATGCTGTACCTGGGGCGCTTGATGATGTAACTATACCTGCGGGGGTAACAAATAATCCAGTGGTAAGTACTGCTGTGCCGGTGCATAACATTAATAACAACGGAATATTGACAATTACCGCTGCTGGCACACTCAGCGTTGGGGGCAATATTAATAATGCCGGCACCATTGATGCATCTGCAGGTACCGTTATTCTTAACGGTACCGCCGTTCAAACAGTTACAGGCGGTTTAAATGTTGACAACTTAACAGTAAACAATACAGCAGGAGTTTCATTGTCGGGCGCCACTACTAAAGTATATGGTACTTACACACCAACTGCTGGGGTGCTAACAAGCAATGGTTTTTTAACCCTTGCATCAAATGCTTTGGGTACAGCCAATATAGCCAATGCAGGCAGCAATATCAATTACATACAGGGCGCAGTAACTGTTGAGCGGTACATACCCGCCAAACGCGCCTGGCGCATACTTACTGCGCCGGTAAGCCAAACAGGCAGTATATACAGTAACTGGCAAAACAACGGTGTTGCAAACGGCAGTACCGGTGCTGATATTTTCAGGCCGGGCGGCGGTAATGGCTTTACTGCAGCAGGCATCTCCTCTTCTATTTTGTCGTACAACAGCGCTTCTGATAGTTGGGCGGGGCCATCCAGTACCAATGCTACCAACCTTAGCGGCACGGGTGCTTCAGCTTCAAATAACGCTTTTGCATTATTTATAACAGGGCCGTTTGGCTCAAATCATATCGCTTCAGGTTCTGCACCCACTACCCTGCAGGCTACCGGGCAATTGCAAACAGGCACACAGGCATTTAGCTTTACTGGTGTTGATAATGGTAAGTATGTTGCTATTGGCAACCCTTACGCATCGCCGGTTGACTTTGCAATGCTGCAAAAAAACAACGTGGCTAATACTATGTGGGTATGGGACGCGCAACGGTCAGGTACTGCTTACGGGGGCTACGTAACGTTTAGTTACGACGCAGGCAGCAGCAGTTACGACCAGGATATACCACCTGCAAACACTGCACAAACTACCGCAATACAAAGCGGGCAGGCGTTTTTTGTGCAATCAACTGCCACTGGTATACCCATTGGCGTAACCATACAGGAATCTGATAAAACAAGCGCCTCTGCAGGCACCAATGGCGTATTCTTTGCGCCAACAGGTGGTAACGCAGCACAGCAAATGCGCATAATATTAAACCGTGCCGGGCAGCCTGCTGATGCTATACTGCTGAAGTTTGGTGGCACATATTCAAAAGCATTGACTGATGATGGCGCTAAAATGTTTAACTACGAAGAAAACCTGAGCGTAAGAGTTGATACAAATTATTTGGGTATAGAACGTATGCCATTGCCCACCGCGGGAGATAGCCTGTGGCTTGACCTTTATGCGCTTAAAGCTAACACCAGCTATTCATTTACCATAAGCCCGCAAAACATACCTGCAGGGTTTAAAGGCTATTTGGTTGACAGGTTTCTGAGCACCAAAACCCCCATTGACTTTACTATTATTTCTGCCTTAGACTTTACTACAACAACCGATAAGGGCAGTTATGGCGAGCAAAGATTTGTGATAACGTTCGACGAGGCAGGCACACTTGCAAGCGTTTTAACAAATGTAAAAGCATGGCAACAGGAAAACAACGTAAAAGTACAATGGGCCACTGTTACCGAGCAGGGCATACAGCAGTATGTTGTAGAAAGATCTGCAAACGGGCAAACATTCGCACAGGTTGGTGCGGCCATACAACCGCGCAATTCAGGTAAAACAGAGACGTATGATATTACCGACGGGCAGCCTTTAGCAGGTGATGATTTCTATCGTGTAAAGCTTACTACCAAAGATGCTTTGCCCATTTACAGCAATACTGTACAGGTTATAATGTTAAAAAGCAAAGCGGCTGTTACCATCTATCCCAACCCTGTACCTAAGAACCAGCAGTTACATTTTACCATGAGCAATATGGCTGCGGGTAAGTACACCTTACAGCTTTTCAGCAGCGATGGCAGGCAGGTACTTCAAACAACAGTTCAGCACGATGGCGTTACCTCTTCAAAAGCGGCAGTATTACCCTTATTGGCCGCAGGGAATTATAAGCTGGTGTTGGCTGACAGTAAAGGCAATATATGGAAAGAAGATGTTTTAGTGCAGTAGGGAAAACAAATGATCATTCAAACGCGGCTACAAAAAAATAAGTATCGTAAGAAAGAAGTTTTAAGCTCAGCAAGTGCCAATTCAAAAAAACTATATTGCTCTTTTGTCACTTGCTGATAATACGGGAAACATTTAAATTTATTTAAGTCCCAACAGTACCGGCGCATATCCAAACAATTTCAAGGTAATAGCATTGGAAAATTTAATTGCCGGGTTACAAACCCGGCAATTAAATTTAAAAAGATCATCACTTTTACCTGAAATTAAATTGCCGTATAAAAGCATCACGGTAGTTGCGGCCGATGGGTATGGTAAACTTACCTGCCTGCAATTCAGAATCAGTGAAGTTGCTTATATTGGTCATGTTAACCAGGTACGACCGGTGCACGCGTACAAACTGGCTGTAATTTATTTTTTCTTCCAATTGCTGAAGGGACATGCGCACAGTATACTTTCTTTCGGTAGTTACCAGGTGTACATAATTATTATCGGCTTCGGCATACATAATATCGGCCAAAACAACTTTAATAAAACGATAGTTTTGTTTTATAAAAATATAATCGTTCAACTGCAGTATTTGTTCTTTTTCGCTGTCTGTTTCAGCATCCTTTACTGCATGTAAATTTACCGCCTGGGCTGCGCCGGCGTTCGCGCCTTTTTTGTGCATCATTGCAAAATTGCTTAGTGCAAGTTCAATAGCTATGTGCACATTTTGAATATTGTAAGGCTTGGTAAGGTAAGCAGAAGGCCTGGTAAGCTTCATCCGCTGCACTGTTTCGGCGTCATTTAGTGCAGTAAGGTAAATAACAGGTGTTTCCCTTATATTAATTAGTTTCTCTACAAGCCTTATACCATCGGTATTTCCAATAAGGTTTATATCAACTAAAACTATGTCAGGTGTATTGTTTGTAAACAGGGTTTCAGCATCTTCTGCATTATCAGCAATGCCGGCAATGGTGTAACCTTCCTTTGTAAGCGATGCTGCAAGGTCCATTGCAACAATAGCTTCGTCTTCCACTATTAAAATATTTACTTTATCTTCTTTCATAGTTAGTCAACCTGTTTGGGGGTATTACAAATGTAAAACATGTGCTTTTAATGATCAGCAATTTTGTTATCCTGGCAATTGCCAGGCAGTGTTTGCCGGCTGCCCGCTAATTACCAAATTTTATTTTTCAATCCAGTCTGCTTTATCCAGGAACAAGAAATAATATTTATTAACAACATAATACATCAAAAGTACATTTGAGGTTGCCTGCTGCATTTATTATGATCAGGCAGCTATTTCAGGAATAATAAAAATAAAGCTTGTGCCGGCAGTTACGTCAAGTACCTCTTTCGCCCGCAACTGGCTGCATAATGCCCGTACAAGTTGTTTGCCGAACGATGTACTCTTCTTGTCATCCCACTGCCCCCTGGGCATACCTTTGCCATTATCCTTCACTTGTAACTCAATATTTCCGCCATTGCGCTTAAAACCTATTTGCAGGCAAGGTTTTTCAACGCCGGCAAACGCATATTTAAATGCATTGGTAACAAGCTCATTTAATATAAGCCCCAGTGGCAACGCCTTGTCAATATCAATCCACTCTTCTTCCGCATCAAGTTCAAGTTTAAAATTATCAGGGTTATAACCGTAGCTAACCGCTAAAAAATCGGCCAGCTCTTTTATATAATCTTTCATGTTAATGCGGGTAATATCATCTGTTTTATACAGCCGCTGGTGTATCAACGACATTGCCTGTACCCGTTGCTTGCTTTCCTGCACCGCATTAACAGCCTCTGTATCAGTTAACTTAAGCGACTGAAGGTTTAACAGGCTGCTTACAATTTGTAAATTGTTTTTTACACGGTGGTGCAGCTCTTTCATCATCACGCCAAGTACTTCACTTTGCTTGCCCAGCTTGTCCCTTTGAGATGAAACAACCCGGTTAAGCCTGGCGGTTTTACGCAGGTTAAAATAAATAAGCCCGGCAACAAGTAATACCGCTATTCCTCCGCCACCCAATATCACATTAAGTTCCCGTTCGTTACCAATTTCAGCCTGCTGCGTTTTTATCTGTTTATCTTTTATCTGCGCCTGGTATTTTTCATTCATTTCGTTGATCTGCGCCAGGTTCTCTTCATTTACCAGGCTGTCTTTTAAAGCAGCTAATTTTCCAAAATAATCAATGGCTTCGGGGTAACGTTTTTCTTTTTCATATAGCTTTTCAAGTAACGCATATACATCCACCCTGATCTCTTTTTCTTCAACCTGGTACGACATGCGGATAGCTATAAGTGCATTTTTTTCACATGCCGCAAAATCGCCCATTTCAAACTCAAGGTTTGCCATATTATCAACAATTACAGCTTTTACGTAAGCATCATGCAGTGAGTCGGCAATAACAATGCCTCTGTCATAGGCGTTCTGTGCTTTTACATACTGCTTTTCACCTTTAAACGCTATTGCTAAGTTTACCAATGAATTAACCTCGGCAACTTCATCATGCAACGCAACACTTAAGCTAAAACTCGCCTGGAAATCTCCAATTGCTTTCTCATGCAACCCTTGTTTATTGTAAAAAATGCCCAACTCGTTAAGTGCATCCCTTTCCATTGATGAATCCTTGTGGGCGGTGGCAATATCCAGCGCCTTTTTAATGGTTATATGCTCGTTTAGGGTATCCCCTGTTTCGGAATAAACATTTGACTGGTTTATATAGA
>JABDGS010000088.1:71-19408 GCA_013285915.1 Bacteroidota bacterium | reverse complement strand
ACTTGAAAACCAACTGGACAGCCTTAACCGTAAGGCAGGTGGTGGCCTTGCAGGCGGCAGTGGCGCAGGCGGTGGTGGCATTATGGGCATGTTAGGCAGTTGGGGCAAGATGGCCGCTGTTGCTGCTGGTATTGCCGCTATATCTTTTACAAAAAACAGCCTTGAACAAGCCGCACAATTAGAGAACAGGCAGATTGCCTTTAAGGTGCTTACCGGCAGCAAGTATGCAGGTAATGCCATGATAAACCAGTTGTAGGCTATGGCCGATGTAACGCCTTATGAAAGCGCTGATTTGGGACGTGCCGCAAAACAAATGATGGCTTTTGGTTTAGGCCAGAACAGGGTAATGCCAATGCTTAAAAACATTGGCGATATAGCCAGTGCGCAGGACGATAGCAAAGGTGCATTGCAGGGCCTTGCGCATGCTTATGGTGAAACCGTTGGGCAGGGGCATTTAATGGGCCGTGATGTTATGGAAATGGTTAACAACGGCTTTAACCCGGTGCATGAGCTTAGCATAATGACAGGCCGCAGCATGGCCGACCTTGATAAGATAATGGAGAAAGGCGGTATTACCATTGCAATGGTTGACAAAGCCTTTGAGCATGCAACCGGCAACGGTGGTAAGTTTCACGATATGATGAAAGAGCAAAGTGAAACGCTTGGCGGCAAGTGGAGCACCTTTATGGATTTGGTGCATACCAAAATGCGCAACTTCGGTGAAAGCCTTTCACCCATTGCGAAAGGGCTTATGGACTTTGCGACAAAGATTTTAAATGCAGGCAAGGCAACAGAAAGCATGGAGTTTGACAAGCAGTCGGAACACCTTCGTGCATTGCGCGTTGAGTTAGGATTAAGCAACATAACCAACGACCGCCGCAAGCAAATATTTGATGAGTTAAAAGCCAACTACCCTGATATTGTTAAAGGCATAGATAATGAGAAAGATGCCTTAACAAAACTTATGCCCGCCCTTGATGCCTATAACAATAAAAGGTATATGGCATCGGGCATATTAAAGCTTAGAGAAAAATATGCGGATGACCTTACCGCATACGGTGATGCGCAAAGCAAACTTGAAAAAACGCATGGCAACGCTACCAGCCTTGTTGCGGATTTGGCTGGCAAGTATGGCGTTAATACGGATGGCATGAGTGCAGGGCAGGCACAGATTGCGGTGCAAAATAAGATACGCTCAATGATAGCGTCCGGCCATGTTACAAAATATACAAAAAGCATTGCGGGGCCGGGCGGTTCAGTAAATATTCAAAGAAGCTACCAGGAGGATGATTTAAATAATTTGGTGGCATACATAGAGCAAAACAAAGATGCCCTTGCCAATATGGCCGCGCATAAGGGCGGTTTTAATGAATTTAATGCAGCGCAGGCACGGTTTAATAAAATAATGGGCATAAACGATACTGTGCCTGGTACGGGCAAAGCTACCGGCACCGGCGCAGGTGGCAGTGATGACCTTTCTACCCTTACAGGCGGCACAGAAAGCGCCATGAGTGGCCAGCGCACCATTACCATAAACATAAGGTCGTTTATTGAAAACTTTAACAGCAAAGCCATTACAGCTAAAGAGGGCTACGATGAGTTAGAGCAAAAAATGACAGAACATTTTTTAAGAATTGTAAACAGCGCCGCCGGGTTAGCAAATAACTAAAGTATGGACAGGCAATTTGAGAACTTTAATATAAAAGATGCTTTCAGGCAAGCATTTGGCTATAACCCGCCTGAAACATACCACGTTCCTGCGCGTGCTATTAACCCGCAGCAGCAGCGTGCCGGAAGCTTTGTGATACCCGCGAAAACAGATATAGGGCAACAAACATTAACGGGTGCACCATTAATGGCTACTGATATATTCGGTCGTGATTATTCTCTTCCCGTTATACTTGACGGCAACTACTTGCCTTTCCCTATTATAACACCAGATTTGGATAAAAGCGGTGTTTTTGTAAATCTTACTGAACAGCGGGGCGATGCTAATCTAATTATCAGCAATGGAGATATAAAGTTTAGCATAAGGGGCATCATTCACCGGCCTGACGGTAAGTTTCCTGAATTGGAAATTGCGTTGCTTAACAGCCTTTTTATAGCTAAACGTAGCCTGGTGATGCAAAATGCCATTAGTGATATTTTATTGCAGGATGATGCCGGTAATGTATCAACAAGTGTAATAATAATGCGGCTGCGCTTTTTGCCTACGGGAGGTAAAGAAATAGCTTATAAGCCTTATGAAATGGAGATAAAAACAGATTTTATACAAACAGTTGAAATAGCAGAATAATGGGGTTTTGGATAAACAGCAAAATACAAATTGGCAAATACAAATTTGCAGGCGTTCACGAAGTGAAGATTAGTAAAAGCATTCATTCATTTGTAGATACCTGCACATTACAGGTACCCACAGACTACAGGCTTAAGCAGGTTGGTATACCTCAAACTGAAGGGGCTGCATTAAAGGCAAATATGTTGTTTAAAGAGGGTGATAAGGTTATAATTCAATTAGGTTGGAATGGAAGGTATAATGATGAGTTTGTCGGGTATGTAAGGCGTGTGAATTTTAACACACCCGTGGAAATTGAATGTGA
Source organism: Bacteroidota bacterium (assembly GCA_013285915.1). Taxonomy (GTDB): domain Bacteria; phylum Bacteroidota; class Bacteroidia; order Chitinophagales; family Chitinophagaceae; genus JABDFW01. Next base: position 16,808 of record JABDGS010000088.1, on the reverse strand, counting down.
AGGTTATGTATACCTGCTTAGGCAACCATTGCCTTATAAATCATTTGTCAATACAAACTTAAAAACGCTTTTACAATATATAATTCAAGGCACTGATATAGTTCTTTCCCCTGCAACACCAGATGTGCCTGTTGAAAAATTTGACATAAATAATGTTACTGGTGCAGAGGTTTTGGAACAATTGAAAAAAAAGCTTTTAGTAACTATTTTTTTTAGTGGCAATGAGTTGTTTGCTGGTCTTGAATATACCGCTTATAAAGGCAATGTAATACTCAAGCTTGGGTGGAATGTAGTTAGGGATAATCAGCTTAAACAACGCATCGCTGACGATGGGGCAATTGAGATAATGCTTACAGGTGTAAAAAACGATGGCACTAAGATAACCGTAACTGCCGGTAAAAGCACAAATATTTTAAAGGTTAAAACACACATTGTTACAGACCAAAAAACCTTGCAGGCAATGGCTGATAAAATGCTTAAGGATAAGCAATATTCAGGTTATGAGGGAAAAATTACCTGCTTGGGATTTCCATATTACCAGCATGCCTGGACAGTTGATTTACGTGATGACAGATACCCCGAACGCGCAGGACACTATGTATTAGACAGCGTAGAAGTAAGGTACGGCACTGGCGGTTATTGGCGTATAGGAGGTATAAGCATAAAAGTAGCATAACATGGCAAATGATTTATACGAAAGAAAAATACAAGATGGGCTTAAAGCGATTGCAGAAAGTCACGGCCCCGATATTATTAAGCCTGTAACAGTGGTAAGTGTAGACGAAGAAAACTTTTTATGTGATTGTATAGATGATTTGGATAACGATATGCCGCAGGTTTTATACAATAGCATACAGGGCGGCAGCGGGTACGTAGTTTTTGAGCCTGCCATTAACAGCAGGATTTATATTGGTAAGGTTGAAGACAGCGACCAATGGATTATGGTTATGCCGGGCAAAATAAACAAGGTTATTATAAACGCGGATACATTGATACAACTTAACGGCGGCACGCATGGCGGCCTTGTTTTAAGGGATGGCGTAAAAGAACAGCTTAATAAGATTGAAGCCGATTTAAACACCATTAAAACAGTTTTTACAACATGGGTGCCGGTAACGGGTGATGGTGGCGCGGCGCTGAAAGCGCTAACGGCCACATGGGCAGGAGAAACATTAACAGAAACGGTAAACGCGGATATTGAAAACACAGCAATAACACAGTAATGCCAACAGATATACTTTTTGACACTACGGGCGATATAGATTTTACCAACGGCGACCTAAGCTATGGTGAAAGCACCAACCAGCACCAAAAAGATATTTTGGTATCGCATGCCGGTGACTATAAAGCTTCGCCGGACGTTGGTGCTGGCCTTACTGATTATTTAAAGGGCGATGATGACGACATAAACGAAATGATGCGTGTGGCAAGGCTACAGCTTAGCAAGGATGGCATGAATGTGCAGTTGCTGGCGTGGGATGAGGTAACAGAAACATTAACCATAAATGCGCCTTATAAATGACAACTGGCACTATTATAAAAAAACAAAGCCTGTTTGATGTTATTGCGCAAAGCTATGGTGCATTTGCCCTGGCACAATTTATAACCGACAACGTGCAGGCTGATTTTGATTTAAGCGCGCCACTTACACCCGGAAATATTTTTTTATTCGATATAGAAAATAATGCTGCAAACAAAAAGGTGTTAAGGCAGATAAATGGTAAACAATTTCAAACATACAACTTACAATATGCAACGAACACTGGCGAATTTAACACGGACTTTAATTTTGATTTTAATACTTAGCACAAGGCTGCATGCACAAACCGTTATTACAGACAGCGCAGAGGAGCGGCTTGCAATAAACACAGATATAGTTGCCAACAATGCCAGGCAAATAACCGCCGACAAGCTTAACCGCATTTTAAACGGCCAGCTTAATATACTGCCGCAATATTTGAGGAATAGCGTTGATACGGTTTACTCGCATGGCGACAGTGTATTTTTTAAAAAGGGTGGCCATACCTATTACACCATAATGCAGCATTTTTTAGGGTTTACGCCTGTTAATGTTGCTGACAGTTTGGGTAAGTATGTAACACCAACACAGCTAAGCGATACGGCTTATAAGGTTGACCTGCAACGGGTATTAAATAACGGCAACGTTTATACAAACGGAAACAAAACCCGCATTAATCTGGGGGATGATACAGCACTTATTGCAGGTGGCATGTACACAAACATCGGCCAGCATGATGGCAATAACAACCTGGTTGTCGACAGTACGCACGGTTTAATTTCAGCAACCTCCCCGCATATTAATCTTACCGGAACTGCAATTAACAATTCATTCAATTTTTATGGGTTAACATTTTATGGCAGTTATGCCTTTGCGGTTGGCACGTTAGTAGATTTCAGTAATATCATCCCTAATTTTAAAAACTACACATTTCAAAACGGGGATGGCTCTAAGCATGTAACCGTTCATGGCGATGCAAGCGGCACGGCTGATGGGAGTTTGATGGTTCCGTTGACTGGACGTAATGACACGTCTGCTAACTTGTATGATATTAAATACGGGCACGTAAGCAATGCCGATAGCCTCGGTCTTAAACCCGGCAGCTATTACAACCCTATAGATATGTTCCCAATCTTAGGGCAAAGCATCGCAAACCCTAATTATGCACCTGTTGCTGCCGATAGTTTGCTACCCATATTAGATACGGGTATTGCATATTTATGGGTAAGTGGGGGAACTATTGTCCCGGTAACAAACAACATGTTAGGCCCGTGGCGGCCTTTTGCTTTGGAGTATTACCGCATGACCGGACACAAGATATGCTTTGTGCAATGTGCGTTGGGTGGCTCTTCAATGGTTTATGCAGCAAGGTACTTAACGGGAAGCTGGGATATTAGACCAAGCAACCGAGGTACGTTGTATGACAGTGCTACGGCAATGATAGATAGTGCGCTGGTAACTGCTAAACAGTATGGTTACGCACCCCGCTTAACGGGTATTTTATGGATACAGGGTGAGCAAGATGCTGTTTGGATGGGCTCACTGGAAACTGCATCTGATTATTACAACGCCTTATCTTATATGGTGCAAACGGGACTTCATACAAAATATGGAAATGTTCCGTTCTATATGTGGCGGACAGGCATACGTGTGGGGGCGGTTGATACAAGCCATAGTGCTATAATAAGACAACAGCAAGAAATTTTTGCAGCGAGCGATAGCCTTACGAAAATAGTTTACCGGGATGCTGCCCTGTTTACAACAACCAACGGGTTATTAAGAAGCGATGGCATACACTATTCAGCCCCCGGCAATACTAAAGCTGGTTATGACGGTGCAATAGGAGTGGCAATGGGCTGGGGTAAAGGTTGGCTTGACGATTACGCTAAAAACCGTCTTGACACAAATGGTTTTAGAATTTACAGCAATGTTGTGGGGGCGGATACTGTTTATACGAATATAAAATTTGGCCCTACGCTAACCCTTCAAAAAAGTAACCTTACTAATCCCACCATTGTGTTTGATATGCAAAGTGGTAGCCCTACGTTTGTAGATGCAAGCGGCTTGGCACAAAGCAACACAATTTTGCAGCAAGATTATAGTACATCTTCAGGCAGCGTGGTATCTCACAACCTGGATAGATACGGTGGTACTCAAACCTCTCCTGCACAACTTGGAACATCTGTAAATGGATGGCAGTTAAATTTCCGTGCACCAAATCCGGCCTTATCGCCTATAAACGTTGCGCAGATTGCCGCTACAACTGGCAGCGCAACCGTAGCAAGCGGTAATACTGCTGTTGCTCTAAATTTCGGCAGCAGGGATTTAACAGACAATATTCAAACAAAAATGATATTCCCGCAAACTGGGGGCATAACTTTCCCTGGCTTTGCTACGCGCTCCGGCTCTTTTACAACTACAGGACCACGATTTAGTTTTACTGGCGGCACATCAACTGATACATCTGCTACGGGTGGAACGCAGGCTATGAGGATAATGAACAATTTTGCTGGTAACACGCTTGCCTTTGCAGTTGCAGATACGGTAACTGACATAATTAATTGGGGTGTTAATAACAACGTTACAGCGGGGCCCAATGCAACATTTACCCGTAGTTGGGGGTTTGGCGTGGCCAATAATGGTATTTATTGCCCTGCTTCAAATTCATTGTTACCAAGCTTATATATGGTTTCGGGCGGCGACCCTTCATCAAATCAAAAAAGTGGCTATCTGTGGAATAATAACGGCGTTTATAAAGGGTATAATACAGGCATAAGGCGTTTTGCAATATATAACGATGCTTCAGGCAGTTCAGGCCAAATGCTGTTTCATAATGGTACAGACTTTACATTAGGTTCGCCAGCGGTCGCAAACGGCGTAACCTATACAGCGGGCGCACCAGGTACATGGGGGCTGGGGGATTTAACGCCAACAGGCAACCTCACGCTTGCGCTTACAAAAAAAATAAATATAACCACCGGCACAAATGCAAGCACAGGCACTGCAACACTAAGCGCGGGCACCGTAACGGTCAGTACAACAGCAGTTACAGCAAGCAGTATCATTATGCTTACTTACCAGGGTTGCTCGTCATGTGGCACGCCATACATAAGCACCAAAACAGCCGGTACATCATTCGTTATAACATCATCTAACGGCAGCGATGCAAGCAGCATAGGTTGGGTGATAATAAATTAAAATACCAATGGCAACAGACATAGCAACAATACAGGCAAATATAAGTGCGCAGTTAAATGCAAACCTAAACCCATTGGGTGTTGTATTGTCTGCAAGCCAGGTGGCGGAGTGGAAGCTTTGGCGCGATACAGCAGCGGCCATTGATTTTACTTTTGAAACGGTAATGGATATATATAAGGCAGATGTTCAGGCATACATAGATACAAAGCAGCTGGGTAGCCTTAGCTGGTATGCTTTAAAGGCTTTAGAGTTTCAGTTTGGTGATAACCTGCTTATTCAATCTCCGGGCGTTTTTTACTATGCCGCTGTTGATGCCACAAAGCAGGTTGTAAAGGTTGCGGCAGTAAGTGAAAGCGTAGACGGTGACACCGGCGCTGTAACACTTGTAATAAAAGTTGCTACCATTGTTAGCAATGTTTTAGCAAAGCTGCCTGACGACCAAAAATTGGGCTTTGCAGATTACATGCGGGTACGTAAAATAGCGGGCACAAAATTGCTTATTGTAAGTCAAGACCCTGACGTTATAAAGTATGCTGTTGATATTATTTACAACCCGGAATTTGCAGAGGCAAACGTGCAGGCTGGTATATTGGCAGCTTTAGATTTATTCCGCACAACATACGGCTTTGACCCCACATTTTACAAAAGCACATTCGAGGGAATTATAAAATCCGTGCCGGGTGTTGTTGCGCTTGCCGTTACTACGCTTACGGGCACACCAAGCGGGGGCATGGCAACTGCTATAACATTGGGGTACGTGCTTGAGGCAGGTTACTTTAATTGGGATAACACAAGCAGCTTAATCCTTACACCGCAATGATAAGAAAGATAACCATAGGCGTTTTAAACCTTATTATACTTTACCTGCCGCCAAAAAAGCGGCAGCAAAAACGTATAGGCTGGCTACAGGGGCTGCTATACCCGTATTACACAAACGAACTGGCATTTTATACATGGCGTGATGATATGATCGTGCGGGCCACAGTAACCGGCGAAACGGGCATACTGCAATGGTATCTCAATTACAAATTTGATGCAGCATTGCAGCGCATACTTATAGTAGATGCTGTGGATGATGGCATTTATGTTCCCTATGATGACAGTGAAGACACGCCGGTATTAATGGGCCTTGATATTGCAGACGAGCCAGACGGAGATTACACCATTGCATTAACCAGCGGTGAAAGCAGCAGCGATTTGCCGGTTGATTTCAGGGTAATGGTGCCCACCGCGGTAGACGTTAACCAGGTAACAGCTATAGTGCGTTTATATAATATGGCGCATAAATCATTTGACGTTCAAACTTTTTAATTATGCTTAAACACGTACAACTTTTAGGAAAGAAAAAATGGTTTGGCCAGTATTTTTTAGATATTCAGAACGAGCAATATAAAATTACTGAAAGCCTTTTAAGCCAGTATGCTACAGCATGTATATGGAGCGGGTGCATAGTAACGGTTAATGTAGGCGACCCAACAAAATACGATATATCCGCAGGCATAGTGTTTATGAAAGACCCTGACGGCGTTTACCAGTTTGCGCCCTTTGCAGGAGTAACTGCGCAAACCTTGCCCGGTTATATTATCCTTTCCAAAGCCGCCACCAATGCGTTATACGGGGATGGCAACAGCAAAAATATTTATATCACAACGTCAGGGGCTTTCCAAACCGCTGCACCTGGTGCAGGCGTTGATTATTTACACTTTACCAGCGCCGGGGCAACTACCTACAAAGATGTGCTGGGCATTGGTACGCCGGTGGGCGCACCTGAAGCATGGCGCAATGTTAATACCGGTGGCCAGCCAGCGCTTATTGATAATACAAAGGTTACTATTAATACCCTGCGGTTTAGAAAAGACACATTGGGATTTGTGGAGATACAGGGAAACCTTACGTTAAAGAATTATTCCGTTGGCGATTTAAGCCACTTGTTTACCCTGCCAGCAGGCTATATACCCGCAGCTGGCATTACCTATGTTACGGGAACGGCTTTTGAGGATAATGGAACTGGTAATATGTTCCCTTTGATTATAAACCAAAGCGATGGCGAAGTACGCATACAAACACCGGTTGTAATAGGCAGCGGCGGTGTAACCGTTCACTTTTATTTCTTGTTCAGAATATAATTTTTTTCATGTGCTGGTTAGCGCCCTGGTTAGTCTTAGCCGGGGTTTTTTGTGGCGCTTAAATGCCTCTAAAACAGCCTTTAAATGCCTTTTTTCAAAACTGTTTGAAAGTTTGCCGTAACGTTTTAAAAAGTTATCCGAAACGATTTTGCGCTTATACTATAAGTCCAGTCTTCATTAACACACACCCCCTTTTTTCAATATGTAATCAATTTTCCGTCTGATCAAAGATCTCCATACATATATATAAAAACAGGTGTTTTGTCTCACTTTTTTCGAAAGTTTTTTTAAATTATTTTTCTCTATTACAAATCACTGCCGCACGAAATCATATAAACGCGTGGCCATTATGCAATTTGTTTAGCACCTGCCAATCTGCTACTTTTGCAACCGTTTGGCCCCGTAGTACAATGGATAGTATAAGAGTTTCCGAAGCTCCAGATACAGGTTCGATTCCTGTCGAGGCCACTAAGCAACAACTGCGGTTCGGTTAACAAGAATTGGCCAATAGTACAATGCCCGCCCGGACCACGCCGGCCGGACGGGCCTGCCTTATTTAGTCGGACGGCCAATAAATCGCATTTCACTACTGACGATATACAAATACTTTGCGGGTTTGTTGATGAGTATTTAACTTGATTTATCATAACAATAGCACCTTAATGCAAAAAATAGATTTTAACAGTATGTTGATATCTTATTTTAGCGCTATAATGTACACTCTCACTATCTTATATACATTAACAAATATTAAATATATCTTTTTATACTAAAAACCATACTCTTACTTAGTATATTTGTATTAATAAATAAAAGAGTATGGTTAGCCTAAATAAAAATAATACCTTTTTGGAGGATGCGGAATTACTCATTAACTCTAAAATAGAGGAAATGAAAAAGGATTTAGAGGATATTCAAAGGCTTAGGCAAAAATACGGGACAGATAATAATACGCCTATAAGCAATACAATTACTACTAATAAAGGTAATAATAGTGTAGTAACTAAAGGCAGGAGGCCGAGAGGCAGTTCAAAGAAAATGCCTTCAATTCCTTCCACCTATGATAAGAATAATAATACATGGGAACAACGATATCTTTTCATATTACGCGAATTGGGGAGCGGTTTTGTTGACGATGTGATTAGGACAGTTTTGAAATACGAGCCGGATACATCAGTAAAAACAATTAAAAATTCGGCGGTTAATAAGCTATCAAAAATGTATAGAATGGGATGGATTAACGCAAAACAATATGGCAAAAAGAATAAATACAGCCTCAAAGAGGCATAAAATAAAAAACCAGCCGGTAAGCTGGTAAATTATTGGGCATTGTAGCTAATAACGGAGATTGCAGGTTTGAATCCTGCTGGCACTGGTGAATTGGCTGTAGTTTAAGTGAATAAAGCACCGCCAATGTCTAATACAGAAAAAACAGCCTCGACAACTGGGCGAAACGAAAGTTACGCCTTTTCTGTTTATGGCTTCAAAAGTAGGATAACTTAGAATATCTACCAAAAATAAATGTCGGACATTGTCTGTCAATGTCCGACATTTGCGTTTTACAAATTATGAAACCTGCTAAAAAAGATGTAAAATTTAGCATTAGAATAAGTGCTGAAACGAAGAAAGATTTGCAGCATCTTGCCGACAATGAGAAAAGAAACTTGAGTGACTATATAAGGATTGAACTTGAAAAAATAGTTGCCGAAAAAAAGCCCAAACCATAATTTTGCGGTGTGGCAAATAAAAAATATTAACTATTGATGAATTGACCGCAAATGCTGAACGGGTGTTGAAAGGCAAAGCGGTGAATATACAAGGGGACAAAAAAACATTTGATACTATCCTCAAAAAAGCGGCTACACCTAAACAACGTGGCTTAAAATAGTATCAAACATACTATCCTGTTTATCCTTGTTCATAAGCCTAAAAGCAACTTCATCCACATATTTCTGTAAATGCTTAGTGCTAACGTGTGTATGTGTGTGCCTTTAATTATCCTCTTTAAATTGCTCCAGGCGTTCCCAATCCCATTCGTTGTGTATTCCCCGCGTTTAAATTCATTAGCTAAATGGTTTATAACTTCATGCTTAACGAAGTTTATATCTAAGCCTTTATAACCTAAATGGCTATCTGTTACAATAGTGGCTTTTTATCAACATGCTTCTTTACCCTTTCTTTAAATGTTTTGGTATCGTCCATTACCTCAAACTTAATCTTTTTCTCGTTGGTAATAATGCCCATTACGCCCGTTTTGTTATCATTTGTGCTAATACCTTGTTCTGCCATTTCAGCCCGCTCTTTACGGTGCTTATTAACCATCTTCATACCAAAGTAGCTTTCATCTATTTGCACAGTTCCGGTCAATTTGCCTAACTGTTTATCTGCCATAAGTATTTTAATTTGGTGTGCCAGGCGTAAAGCGGTCTTATAGCATACATTCAAAGTCCTTTCAAGTTCTTTGGCTGAAACACCATTACGTGTAATAGCCTGCATATAGATAGCGGTAAACCAGTATGTAAGTGGTGTTGTGCTTTTCTCAAATATGGCGTCCTTTGTTGGGTATACTTGAAAACTGCAATTAGGGCACTGATAAGACCGCCTATTCTTAACGCGGGTAAACTATTATCACTTTCGCATTTAGGGCAAACAAGGTTACTAAAACGCAATTCAAATATCTTATCTAAACACGTGTCATCATTCGGATACAATTCCTTAAATTCTTTAATTGTAAATCTGTTAATTCCTATTTGCTTATAGTTTATAACTTTCAACTAATAAGAGAAAAAAATATAGCTTTGCTATCTACGATTAGCCACAGGTATTGTGGGGAATTTTTGTGTATCAATAAACTGAACATCATCTATAACAAATGCCATCATTTTGCCCTCTTTAATTAGTTTATAAATATATGAAGGTGTAACACGTTCTTTTAGAGCGAAGTTTTTAATTGTCATTAAATACGTAATGTCAACCTTCATATATCAAAGATACTGGTATTTGTAATCAGTTTGCAACTTTCAACTAACTATTTTTAAAAAAAGCATAACATTTATGCCTTTTTGGTTAGTTATTTTTAGAGGTAAACCCTTTCAGGTTTTCAAACTGTTCAGTATATTGAGTAACTACGCCAATCTTAGATATTTCTTCTGTTAAATTCTCAAGTTTTACACCTACATCTCCTAATCCATCATTTGTTGTTCCCTCTAATAAATCAACTTTCTTAGTTAAGAAATCAACTTTTTTATTTAACGTTATTAATTGACCTATAATTGAATTAAAATTACTATCAACCTTGGTTAGGGAATGAGCAAGCAGTTCCTTAATATTAGTAAGTTCTTGGTTTAAAGTACCAGCCAACTTTTCAAGTTGCGAAATACGTTCTTCCATATAACTTTTATTTTGAGGGTGCAAAGGTACATTGTTATTCACAAATGTTGATAACAAATGTAATTTTATTTAATACCATAGCAATATGTAGTTATAAACATGATGTAAATTGATGTTCCACAGCATGTTTCACAAATCAGGCAAATTCGATACTATCTTCTTTATAAACCATGTCAAAACCATAGAATTTATGCTTTGCTTTTAGTGTTATTCCATTATCCTCAATCCATTCAGTTTTCACCCAATACAACCCTCTGCCATTAGTTTTTGAGCGGAGCATTTTAATAACTTTGTGTTTATTGAGTGTTCTAAGGGTTTCTCTTATACTATAATTTGAGCCTGTAATTTCTTCGTATTTGTTTTGTAAGTCTTTCAGTTTGCAAGCGCAGCCTATCATATCCATGATAGCTAATACTTGAAACTTAAATTCAGCCTTAAAGGGGAATAATAACGGTGTTTCAGCCTGTGTATTTGTTACCTTTGCATCGGGTATAATTTCAGGGCTTGACTTGAGCGAAAAGGTATTAGATTTTATCTTCTTTATTAGCTTTTCAACATCGGATAATTTGGCGTTTAATTCGTCCCTATCCCTGTATAACCCTTTGATTATTAACTCTTTCTATATTGTCATAACTATTGATTTTCATTAAGTTACAACAACAACCAATCACAACCAAACAGCACCAATCAATTAGCGGTGTTTTGAGGTGCATTTGTGTTCAGGCTACATATATCCCTACGGGGATTCCTGTCGAGGCCACAAATTCACTACTCGCTTTAACCTCCCGTTACCTTCTTTTACGCCGTTGGCTTGCAACTTTCAACATAAAACCTCAAATTTTAAACTCCTCGCCCCAGCCGTTCGTCTCAACAATACCCGCCTTCGTCGCAGCATTTTGCCATACGTACCAAAATATTTAAATTAGTTGCTACTTTGGCAGTATGAAATTGTCCTGGTACTCTTATAAATGGGTCAAGATTGCATTGCATGTCATAGCCTGGGTATTGCTGTTCTCATTACCTTATTTGCTGTTTTCATCATATCATAATGATAAACCGCATCCACAGCAGTCTGCCCAAAAAGCATTTGAGTTTACCAATATATTTATAGGCAATGTGCTGGTATGGATAAGCCTTTTTTACCTGAACGCTTATGTTTTTATTCCAAAATTTATATACAAAAAAAAGCCGGTGTATTACCTTTTGGTACAACTGCTGGTTATGGTTGTAATTTTTGTAATTGACCGTACTATTTTTTGGTTATTCCCCCCGTTCCCTGATTCGCAATATTCACTGCTGCGTTTCGCCGGTTCGCACGTTTTTACATACCTTTTTATACTTGCCTGCAGTACAGCCTTTCAAATGGTGCAGGACAGGGTTGAGCAGGATAAGCTGGCGAAGGAGAAAGAGAACGAGAACCTTAAAACAGAACTTGCCTTTTTACGCAGCCAGGTAAGCCCGCATTTTATGTTTAACGTACTTAATAATATGGTTGCGCTTGCCCGCAAGCAAAGCGAGCAGTTGGAACCATCGCTTATAAAGCTTTCGTCACTTATGCGGTATATGCTGTATGAAACGGATGAAGAAAAAGTACCCCTGGAAAAAGAAATTGAATACCTGCAAAGTTATATTGACCTGCAGCAGCAGCGTTTTGGCAAAAAAGTAAAAATTTCCGTTTCGCTTGAAGTTGGGCAGGGGCATTATGAGCTGGAACCTATGCTGCTGATACCTTTTGTTGAGAACGCCTTTAAGCACGGCACAGGCATGATTGAGGACGCCCAGATTGATATTACGCTAAAGGCAGAAAATAACATACTTAACTTTACGGTGCGCAATAAATACAACGAAGCATCAAAAGAAGTGAAGGATAAAACGTCGGGTATTGGTTTAACAAACGTGAAGAGGCGCTTAAGCTTGCTGTATGGAAAAAACCATAACTTGTGGTTAACAGCAAAAGACAACTGGTTTTTGGTTTCGTTACAAATAAACATGCATTAATGCTTAAATGTATTGCCATTGATGACGAAGAACTTGCACTTGAATTGCTTGAAGACAATATAAGCAAAGTGCCATTCCTGCAGCTTGTTGCCAAATGCCAGGATGCATTTGAAGCAATAAAAGTGCTTGAAAAACAATCGGTTGACCTTATTTTTCTTGATATACAAATGCCCGGCCTTACCGGCCTGCAGTTTATACAAAGCCTTGCTGTAAAGCCAATGATAGTGCTTATAACAGCTTACGAAAAATTTGCTTTGCAGGGCTTTAACCTTGATGTGCTCGATTACCTGGTAAAACCAGTTTCGTTCGACAGGTTTATGAAAGCCTGTAATAAAGCGAAAGAACTGCACGATTTAAAGATTGCAAAACCGAAAGAAGGGGTTAACAATACACAGGGTTATTTTTTTGTAAATGTAGATTACAAGCTGCTTAAAATTGTAACGGCAGATGTTGTTTGGATTGAGGGTTTGAAAGATTATGTAAAAATTCATCTTAAAAGTTCAGCACGGCCAATAGTAACACGCATTAGTATGAAGGGTATTGAGGAAGAACTGCCGCAGGGCGAATTTATACGAATACATAAATCATATATTGTTTCAGTGTCGCATATAACCGCCGTAATGAAAAACAGTGTATTTATAGGTGAGCTTGAACTGCCGGTGGGCGAAAATTACCGTGATGAAATAGCCGCTTTAACCGGCAAAACAGGATAAAAAGTAATACTGTTTTAATGTACTTCCTTTGCCGATAATCCTTATTTTTACTGTTCAATTCACATGAAATTCAGCTTTGCCATTTAATACTTTCTTAAACAATAAACACCATCAAAATCAATCATTTTCTCATAAACAAAAACACATAATATGAAATCGATCAAATCCTTTTTATCAGTAGCGGCGCTCGTAATAGCCGGCGTAGCTGCAAAAGCGCAAACCGCAGATGATGTTATTGCTAAACACCTTGATGCCATTGGCGGTAAAGACAAACTTAACCAAATAACTTCAGTCGTGTATACAGGCTCTGTAACAGTAATGGGTAATGACGGCCCTTCTACTATTACACTTGTGCCCGGCAAAGGTTACAAAAGCGTTACCTCAATAAACGGGCAGGACCTTGTACAAACCATCACCGATAAAGGTGGCTGGATGATAAACCCCTTCCAGGGAGGTACTGATGCACAGGCAATGCCAGATGACCAATACAAAGGCAGTGAAACACAGCTTTTTGTTGACCCTTTTTTAGACTATGCAGCGCACGGCAGTAAAGTTGAGCTTAAGGGTACTGAAGGTGGCGCATATAAAATTGTGCTTACCAATAAAGATGGTATTGCTACAACTTATTACATCGACACAACAACTTACTACATTTCAAAAGCAGTAAGAACAATGAACATGATGGGTAACGACACTGAATTAACCATTTCATTTTCTGACTATAAGAAAACCGATTTTGGTACTACTTCAGCCTATTCGATGGAGATGGCTTTTGGCAGCCAGTTTTCAATGACGTCAACTTACAAAACAATTACAGTAAACGGTACAGTTGATCCTAAGATCTTCGACATGCCTAAATAGTTAAAGGCGCAGACCTATAAGGTTTTAGAAACCTTATAGGTCTTATATTATTAGGTCTTATTTATTTTCAATCATAATCCCGCTGCAAACACGCAGCGGGATTTTTTTTGTATGATGGCTTTATGAAATAAAAGGGCATTGCCTCTATACTCCCACCTATTCCGTTTGGAGAGGAAATAGTGTGTCAGCATTTCTCAAAAAAACTCAGTGAAACTCCATCCAAAACTCAGTGAAACTCTGTGTCCTGCATTAAATATCTGCCATAAAAAAAGCCGCCCATTTCGGGGCGGCCTTCAATTACTATAGATGTGTCTATTTTGTTTCAGGTTCAAGTATAAGCTTAGCCACATTAGTTTCGTCAAAATATTTATTGGCTAACTCTTTTGTTCTTTCAACGGTTAATTTTTTAATTAGGTCACTTTCCTGTAAAATAGTAGCAGGGTCTTCGTTATGATACAGCTTTTGTTCAAGGTTAAATCTCCAGTAACCATTTTCCTTAACACTTGTTTCCAGGCCGCGTACATCTTCCGCAGTTACCTTATCAATATTTACCTGTGGTGCACCGTTTTGCTTAAGGTTGTGTATTTCGTCCATCGTCAGGCCCACAAGCTTATCAACATTCTCAGTAGCGCAGGAGAATGAGATTGTAATGCTGTAGCTGTTTATAGGTTCACGGTTAATATTGCCGCCAACGCCTACGCCATAAACGCCACCCTGGTCTTCGCGCAATACTTCACGCAGTTTTATATCAAGTGTCTTACACAGCTGGCTTAGTTGTGTTGCTTCAAGCTCATTATATGTTGTCATACCTGTAAAGCTCAGTCTAACAGTACTTTTGTTTTCCTGGCCTTTGTAAATAATTTTGTTAACCACTCCTTTGGGGTAACGCACACCTACATCTTTCCAGCTTTCCTGCCTGCCGCTTGTTGGCAGAGATGCTATATATTTTTCAACAAGTGGCTTAATTCCATCAACAGTAAAATTGCCCACAAAAGTGAAAATAAAATCGTCCGCATCGGCAAACCTGTCTTTATATATGTTGTATGCTTTATCAAGGTTTATTTCACCAATCCTGTCAATGCTCAGTGGTTTGCGCCGCGGGTTGTAGCTGGTCATTATGTATTGTACTGAGTCAGCAAACACGCTTCCCGGGTCTTTACCTTTATTGGTAAGCGATGTTGTTAATTGCTGCTGCAGTACCTGGAAAATAACACTGTCTTTTCTTGGCTCTGTAAAATAACCAAATAACAGCTGGAAGGCTGTTTCAAGATCTTTGGGTGTGCTGCTGCCTGTAAAGCCCTGGCTGTATGGGGTAATGCCGGGTGCAACGTTTACCTGTTTGCCAGCCAGCAGTTTTTGCAGGCTTTGAATATCATGGCTGCCAAGGCCGCCAAAATTTACTATGCTGGCCGCATAGTTTGCAGAAAGGTTATCTTCCACTGAGTATAATGATGTTCCACCCGGGCTTAAAGCAGAAAAGGTTATTTCATCATTTTTAAAATCAGTTGGTTTTAAAATAACCCTCGCACCATTTGAAAGCGTTAATACTGTTGTGCCAATAGCATCATATTTCTTTTCGCTTTTAATGGTACCCGGCGTTGGCTGCTGCATAAGCAGCGGTGCATTATCTACTTTATCCTGGTAAGCAGTTAAATCGCTCACTGGTTTGTTAAGCAGTGCCAGCATATCTTTCTCAGATATCAGCTTGTCTTTGTCTGCTTCAGGCGCCATAACAATTACATCGCGGTCGGTAGGTTTTATCCACTGTTTTATTAACGCATTAACTTCACTAAGCGTAATGCCATCAAGATATTTTTTATATAACCCATATTCGTATTCAATGCCCGGTATGGGTTCTCCATCAGTATAGTTGCGTATCAGTTCTCCTACCAGGTCCCCAGAGCGTGTTTTGTCCCTTTCGTTATAAGCGCTCTCCATGTTAGACAAGCTATTCTTTTTTGCCCTGTCAAGCTCTGTTTGGGTAAACCCAAACTTTTTAACCCTTTCATTCTCGGCCAGCAATACTTCAGTTGATTTTGTTACGCTTGCTCCATTTTTCGCCACTGCAAAAAGTGTAAGCGCATCTTTATCGCCAATAAACTTGCTGTAATCGCAGGCGCCTTGCAAAAAAGGTGCATCGGGCTTTTGGGCAATTTCCTGCAGCCGGTCACTCATCATTGCATTAAACATCTCTCTTACTATACCCGCGCGGTATTGCAGGTCAGTTGTGGCTTCAGGTATTGATGGCTGCATGTAAAATACCTGTACAATATTGTATTGTTGTTCGGGGTCAGTTAAAATAGCCACACGTGTATCATCGTGGGCTGGCACACCAAATTTTATACGCGGCCTTTCCTGGGTGCGTTTAGGTATTGCGCTAAAATGGTCTTTTATCATTTTCTCAACCTCGTCAACATTCACATCTCCTACCACAACTACCGCTTCCATATCAGGGCGGTACCATTCTTTATAAAATTTCTTTATGGTTTCATAATGAAAAGTGTCAAGGTTTTGCTTGGTACCAATAGGTAAACGTGTAGAATATCTTGAGCCTTTTAAAACAACAGGAAAATACTTGGCACGCAACCTTTCGCCTGCGCCAAGGCCCAGCCTCCACTCTTCAATAACAACCCCTCTTTCTTTATCAATCTCTGTATTGTCAAAGCTTACATTATGCGCCCAGTCTTCCAGTATTTGAAAACCTTTTTTAAATACATCTGTACTATCGGTAGGCAATTGCAATTGGTATACCGTTTCATCAAAACCTGTTGTAGCATTCAGGTCTGCCCCAAACTGTACACCACTCTTTTCAAGAAAATTTACTAACTCCTGCTTTTCAAAATTTTTGGTACCATTAAAGCTCATGTGTTCAGTAAAATGCGCCAGGCCTACCTGGTTTTCATCCTCCATTATTGAGCCCGTATTTACCACC
>JABDGS010000087.1 GCA_013285915.1 Bacteroidota bacterium | reverse complement strand
TTAAAATGGAAGCAGAAGAGATCTTATAAATTGTTTGAATTTTAATGGTGCGGGCTTCAAAAAATTATCCATTTCGCGCTAGTGGTTTTACGTTTGTCGTCTCACGTCTGTTGTCTCACGGTTCTACACTTTTCTTTTGCTTTCCAAGTATTTATTGTTGATGATAGTGCTTAACGGCTTGCTGTACACCTTACTTTCAAGCCATGATATTACATCCATATAAGCAAAGGAACGCGTTTCAAATCGGCTGCGCTCAAGGTGTTTTATGTTCTGCAAAAATTTCTCAAACTCTGGTTTTAACTGGCGAGCGGATACTTTAAATGAGCTGCGTAAAAACCTGAACATCTCTTCTTCCACAACTGTTAAGTTTTTCATTCTTGCCATGTAGCGGTACACAGACTTCATCAACGACTCAATGATGGTAAAATTCCCCAACTCATAATGTGCCATCAGGTGCAGCAGGCGGGCATAACATTGCAGGTCAATCCGCAGATCAGCCTCACCGTTAATTATCTTCTGCAGGTAATCAATAGATGTGCTGTAATCGCCGCTGCCAAAATACAGGGTGGCTATCTTGTAATTAAATACCAGTATCCGGTGGCCATCTATATACTGCGCATACTCATCCAGCTTTTCCTCAATCTCAGGCACAAGTGCCAACCCCTCTTTAAACGTACCCAGCATTAAATGCCAGTTAACTTTAGCACTTGCGATGTATATAAATGTGTGCACGCGAAAATTATCATGCTGGTTTGCAGCCGTGCTTTTCGCAAATTCCTCAAACTTGTGCAACGTGTTTTGAAACTGCGGAAAATTTCGCAGGTCAAAATGCGCATTCAGCAGGTTATGCATACCTTTTACATAGTGGCCTGTTTCAACGCTTATCATAAAGGGATCGGCATCGAACAGGTCAATCCATTTCTGACTGTAACGGTAATACTGTATAAAATCCTGGCGAATAAATGCATACCAGCAATAGCTTTGGTACAGGTATAGCAACTCGTAAAATTCTTTTATGCTGCTAATATCTTTTGGCAACTGGTCTTTAAAAAATTTGTCAAGGTCTTTACTGTCTTCGTCATTACGGGCATGCCCGTTTTTAATATACCAGCGGTACAGCAGCAACGCAAGGTTACTCAGGCGCGTAACGCGGTTAATATGGTTGCTTATCTGTAATGCTTCTTCGGTAAGCGCAAGTGTGCGCTCAGTTGAACTTCGTGTAATGTGCAGGGTTTCAATCTTTTTTTCCAGGCTTATTACCTGGGCTAAAAAATTGAATTTGTGGTTGGTTTTGGCTATTTCCTTCGCCTTTTCCAATATTTTAAGGCTTTGCAGCTTAAGGCCTTTATTATACAGCAGGCGGGCATCGTCTAAGTGCTCAGTTAACTGTAAATCAATATTTTCGGCACGTTTAAGCAGGCGCAGGCTTGCCAGCAACTGTTTGTACAGGTGCGTTTTTAAATTGGCTAACTGGGGCTTGGTTACAAAGGGCAACTTTTTCAGCAAGATCTTCTCATCGTAATCATCCATACTGTCCATAGCATCAAACAGCTGAATTATCTTCAGGTCTTCCTTGGCCGAGCTCCTCTTAATATATAGTTTAAAATGCCTTTTTTCAGACTTCTCAAGGGAGCAAATTAGCTGAAATAAAGCATCTGTATTCCTGTTGGGCATAATACAAAAATTCAGGTCAAACTCAATACAGCAAAGGGTTTTATTAATTTTTTACCCCTTTGGGATGATAAAATATACCAAATGTTGGTTTTAAACGCTTTACAATGCGTTGTATGTTTGTATTGCAAAGCGAAGT
This sequence comes from Bacteroidota bacterium, assembly GCA_013285915.1. Lineage (GTDB taxonomy): Bacteria > Bacteroidota > Bacteroidia > Chitinophagales > Chitinophagaceae > JABDFW01. Next base: position 18,213 of record JABDGS010000087.1, on the reverse strand, counting down.
TAATTCATATAACAAGCAACCGTAAGCAAGCTAAACGCAGAGGCCCGATTTGAAGAAAGCTGTTATACTAACTTCACTGAAAATAGATTATTAAGAATTTTCATATGGCAAGCAATCGTTAGAGGTCATCTGTTTCTACAGGAGACCTTTTTTATTTTCAGGCAATAAAGCTACGAAGAATTTGATAAGTTGCTGTAAAATAAATCGTTAACTGTTCATGTTTGCCTTAAAAATTAATAAGCACCTGTTTGGGATAAATATCTTAAGGTTATTGCAGCAGCAAAATGCTTGCACCCCGGTATAATTTAATTATAGCCTTTAGTGGTATTATTTTAGCCAATTTAATAGTGTAAAAAGTACACAAATAAGCTTTGGGCATGATAAAGATTTCTGCCTGAAACGCAATGCCGGCAAGGCTTGTGAAATATTTTTTGCCGTTAAGGATGATAAAAACGAACCTAAGTTGAAATGAATACTATATGAGCCGTATGTACATTTGTGTTGTGAAAGTAAATTTCACACAGCAAGCAACCGTTTAAGCAAGCAAAGCAGTGTTAGAGGCCAAAGATGCAAGCGGTTAAGCTGCACCTGCGAAAAAAAAAATTAAGAATTTTCATATGGCAAGCAATCGTTAGAGGCCGCCTGTTTCTACAGGGGGTCTTTTTTTTTGGCGGACGAATATACACCACAAAACATATCCCGCAAGCTTTTGTTAAATAAATTATTTAAGGCAGAAGGTTTAAGGTAGAAGGTATAACGCGAATAAATCACACTAAATAGTTGATATTCAAATCCTAATATTAATTTTAAAAAACTAAAAAACAAATGATCAGATTGCAAGCCGTTATTGCAGGTAAGGCTGTAGTTCATCAGCTATTTTCCTGTCGTTGCTTAAACGTGGTAGTTTATTCTGGCCCCCAAGCTTGCCGATTGATTTCATGTAATCTATAAACCCATTTTTCCTAACGGGTGTAATAATTAAGCGCTGCAAAATGTTGCCGCTTATTAAGTCATCATAATAAACATTCTTTTCCCTTAAGGTAACATCTATTTTTTCGGCAAACGCCTGTATATCAGCAGGTGCCTTCTCAAATTCAATAAACCACTCGTGATAACTCTTGCCCTCGCCCTGCTGTACCTGCGGGGCAACTGTAAACTCAGTGATCTTTACACCTTCTTCGCCGGCCGCTTTCATTAATGAATATTCCACTTCTTCTCCAATAACATGTTCTCCAAAGGCGCTTATAAAATGTTTTGTGCGGCCGCTAACAACAAGCCGGTAAGGTTTTGTGCTCAAAAATTTTACGGTATCACCAATATTGTATGCCCAAAGCCCCGCATTGTTACTAACAACAACTGCATAGTTTACGCCTACTTTAACATCCCTAAGGCTAAGCCGCGTTGGGTTTTCGTTAAAAATTTCGTCAGCCGGTACAAATTCAAAAAATATCCCTGAGTTTGTGTTAAGCAGCAAACCTGCTTCCTTTTGGCTATCCTGGAAGGCAAAGAACCCTTCGCTGGCCGGGAATAGTTCAATGCAATCCACCTTCCTGCCTATACTTTCATACAGCTTTGCTTTGTAAGGCTCAAAATTTACACCACCCTGCACCATTACACTAAAACCCGGAAACAGCTCGCCAACCGGCTTGCCACTTTTTTCTATCAAACGGTCAAAATACATCTGCATCCACGGTGGTATGCCGCTAATAAGCGTCATGTTTTGGTTAATGGTTTCCTCTACTATCTTATCCAGTTTTGTCTCCCACTCTTCAATGCAGTTTGTTTCGTAGCTGGGCAGCTGGTTGCTGCGCAGGTATTTGGGCACGTGGTGGTTAACAATACCGCTAAGCCTGCCGGTAGGCACACCGCCAACCCTGTCCAACACAGGCGATCCGCTTAAAAAGATCAGCTTGCCGCTTGCAAAGTCAGAATTACCTGTTTCAGCCATGTAGCATAATAATGCATTACGGGCGGTATCAATATGGTTTGAAATAGAGTCTTTACTAATGGGGATATACTTAACGCCGCTTGTAGTTCCACTGGTTTTGGCAAAATAAATGGGCAGCCCCTTCCATAATATATTATGCCTGCCTTGCTTTACTTTTTCGATGTAAGGTTTAAACTGCTCATAATCCCTGATAGGCACCTGTTTTTTAAAATCGTCGTAAGACTGAATGTTCTCAAAACCATGCTCTTTGCCAAATTCAGTATTTTTTGCCGTTTTTACAAGCGTCTTAAGTATATCGTCCTGGTCCTCAAGCGCGGTAAGTGATTCCTTCTTGGTTTTGTTGAATATATAATTAGCAAAGGGCCTGGCTAACAGAGATTTTACATTCATGCTTGTTGTTATTTTTCAGTGGCTGTACAGCTTACTTACCCTTTATAGCCGTAATAACTGCTATTTACTTTTACTTTTTAAGATGGCAAAACCGTTTAAAGGCAGCAAAAATAACATTAGGAGGCCTGCTTTTGCTAAAAACTGTGTTTAATTTTGTTTAAATATGGTTTTGCACGTTTTTTAGGGGATAATTTTTTAAAATAACTTGCCTAATTACGTGCAAAAGCCCTACCTTTGCCGTCCTAATTTTTGATAAGTTATGTTTGCAGTAGTAAAAATAGCAGGACAGCAATTTAGAGTACAGGAAGGACAAAGCCTGTATGTACCACACCTGCAGGGTAAAACCGGTGATAAAGTTGAGTTTAGCGAAGTAGCACTTGTTGATAACGACGGGAAGCTTACGCTTGGCGACGATATTAAAACCATTGTAAAAGCAGAGATACTGAGCGGCACCGTTCAGGGCGATAAAGTGATTGCCTTTAAAATGAAAAGAAGGAAAGGCTTTCGCAAAAAACACGGCCATCGTACGCATTACACAAGAATTAAAATTGAAAGCATAGCTTAATAATTTTGGGATTGCTGATTTTGAGATCTGATGATTTTAAAAAATTCATTCACCTCAAACAAGCAAACCTGAATTAATAGTTTGAAAATATTTTTTGATGATTGTGTGGTTGCAAAATCACAAAATATCAGAATCCCGAAATCAGCAATAAAATAAAATTGTTATGGCACACAAAAAAGGTGAAGGCAGTGTAAAGAACGGCCGCGATTCACAAAGCAAACGTTTAGGCGTAAAAATATTTGGCGGTCAGCCCGCTATTGCCGGTAATATTATTCTTCGCCAAAGAGGTACAGTCTATCATCCTGGTAAAAATGTTGGTGTTGGAAGAGACTTTACTTTGTTTGCATTATCTGATGGTGTTGTTACTTTTAAAAAGACAAGAGAAGACAGAACAACAGTTTCAGTTTTGCCTGCGGAAGCAACAGCTTAATAACATGTAGTTAACATATTAAAAATTTTTTTTGGCGGTTGTTATAAAGTGTTTAATTTTATGGCATATTTACTAACCATTTAAATTTTAAAAACATGGCAACTGCAAAAAAAGCCGCAAAGAAAGCCGCTCCTAAGAAAGCCGCTGCAAAAAAAGCTGCTCCTAAAAAAGCTGCAAAGAAAGCTGCTCCTAAGAAAGCTGCAAAGAAAAAATAGTCTTACGGCTTCAAAAGCTAAGATAAAATTTAGGCCCCGCAATACTGCGGGGCTTTTTTATTTTATATATCTTACCGTGCTTTTAAAAATTTGTATATGGATAATTACGCTATAGCTGATAATTTTTCACTGCTTGCCAAACTGATGGATATACACGGCGAGAATAGTTTTAAAACAAAAACATATTCTGTAGCTGCATTTACGATTGAAAAGCTACCGATGCAGCTTGCCGATACACCCGCGGAAAAAATTGCAGGCATTAAAGGCATAGGCGATAGTGTGGGTAAAAGGATACAGGAGCAGTTGCAAAGCGGCAGGCTGGCATTGTTAGATGAATACCTGGAGAAAACGCCCGGCGGTATTCTTGAAATGCTTGCTATTAAAGGCATTGGGCCAAAAAAAGATTTCTTTAATTTGGAAAGAACTTGAGATTGAAACACCGGGTGAACTATTATATGCGTGTGATGAAAACAGGCTGCTGCTGTATAAAGGTTTTGGAGAAAAAACACAGCAAAATATAAAGGAAGGCATTGAATTTTATTTAAACAGCAAAGGGCGGCATTTGTATGGTGATATTGAAGCGTATGCATTAAAAGCAGACGAAACAATTCAAAAATCATTTACTGATGACAAATTTTTAATGACCGGTGACTTTAGAAGGCAGCTTGAAATTATTGATAAACTGGAATGGATTACTACTGCAAATGCCGGCGAATTAAAACTGTTTTTTGAAACAAACAATTATGAGCCGGTACTTGCTAATGACAATGTTTCTTCATTCAGGGGGAAAGAAAATATAGAATTTATTTTTTACCACAGTAGTACTATTTATAAAGACCATTTTATAAAAAGCTGCAGCCCGGAATTTTTGCAGGTATGGTTGAATGAATTTACTTTGGATGATACACATACAAGTGAAGAAGCAATTTTTGAAAGTGCCGGCATCAATTTTATTCCACCATATTTAAGAGAAGGGGGCAGTGCAATTGAAAAAGCAAAGAGGAATAGCTTGCCGAAAGTTATACAGCCTGGTGATATTACTGCAATTATACACAGCCACAGTAAATGGAGTGATGGATACCACAGCATTGAAGAAATGGCAAACGCGGCTATTGAAAAAGGATTGCAATATCTTGTAATAAGCGATCACTCAAAGTCTGCTTTTTATGCAAACGGCCTTGTTGAAGAAAGAATTTTTGCACAGCATGGCGAGGTTGATGAATTGAATAGCAAGCTCGCGCCATTTAAAATATTTAAAAGCATTGAGAGTGATATTTTAAACGATGGCAATCTTGATTACAGTAACGATGTGCTTTCAACATTTGATGTTGTAATTGCATCTGTACACAGTAACCTTAAAATGAAAGAAGATAAGGCGATGATGCGACTGATAAATGCCATTGAAAACCCTTACACAAGTATATTGGGCCACATGACAGGCAGACTGTTGCTTAGCCGTAATGGCTACCCCGTTGACCATAAAAAAATAATTGATGCCTGTGCCGCCAATAATGTGGTAATTGAATTGAATGCACACCCCAAACGGCTGGATATTGACTGGCGCTGGCTTGATTACTGTCTTGAGAAGAATGTGCTTATTTCAATTGACCCGGACGCGCACAGCACCGATGGTTTTAAAGATACCCGTTACGGCGTGCTGGCTGCCCAGAAAGCCGGTGTTACAAAAGAGCAAAACCTAAGCAGCTTTTCATTATCACAATTTGAGGAATTTGTGCGGGTGCAAAAAGGGAAGAGATAGCTTTTGGGTGTTGTTGGAAACTATTACGCTTGCACAAGCGGAAGGCTTACGTAAAACTTAGTGCCTTTGTCAACTTCAGTTTCAAACCAAATATGGCCATTGGCTTTTTCAACAATGCCATGGCAAATGGCGAGGCCAAGGCCTGTGCCGGAGGATTTGGTTGTAAAATTGGGCATAAATATCTTTTGGCGCATATCAGGCGGAATGCCTGTGCCTTTGTCGCTGACGCTGATTATGACATTACCGTCTTCAGGATATTGATTAATTGTAATTTCGACAGGACTAGCTTCGCCGGATGCTTCAATAGCGTTTTTTATAAGGTTTGTAAACAGGCGGTTTACCTGTACTTTATCTGCATTAATAATGTAGGCACCGTCTGCTTTATTCCACGCAATATGCAAATTACTGTCCGCGCTAAAAAGGTTTACAAGTGAGCCTAATACCTCGCTAATGCTAAAGTTTTCAATTTTTACATTACCAATATTGGCAAATTGCGAAAAATCGCCGGCTATTTTAGAAAGCTGCTCAATTTGTTCAATTAATGTGTTAGCTACCTGTTGGGACAGTTCTTTTACATTGGGTGCATTATTATTAACAGCACGCTGCAGGTACTGTATGCTAAGCTTCATAGGTGTAAGCGGGTTTTTAATTTCATGGGCAACCTGCCTTGCCATTTCGCGCCAGGCGCCTTCCCTTTCACTCCTGGCAAGCGCCTGCGCACTTTGTTCAAGCTTGCGCACCATTTTATTATATTCATCAACCAGTGAGCCTATTTCGTCTTTGCTTGTCCAGGTAATTTCTTCATTTATTCGCCCCAGGCTTATGTCGCGCATTTTATTACCTATAAGCGTAAAGGAAGATGTAATGCGGCTGGTAACCAATATGGCAATACCACCTGCAAAAATGAAAATAAGCGCGTTTATATTAATAAGCGTTACCAGGAAATTATTGATCTCCAGCTTAAGCTCGTTCTGCGAATTTAGAGAGGGTACGTTAAGGTAAGCTGTTACCGCATCATTCTCATCACGTAAAACAACATAATTACTCAGGTAAATGGTGGTGCCAATATGCTCTTTTTGTACAAATTTTATCTTATGGTTATAATGAAGCGCATAAAATGCCGCGGGATTCATTTTATAACTCAATATGCGTTTTGAAAAAATAGAAGTAAGTGAGGTTACCTGCAGGTTGCCGTTTTTATCGTAATAGTTAAAATCAGTATTATGTAAACGCCCTATTTCTTTTATGCGCCGCTGTATATCGGCATTCGGCGATTTTTTTACGCTCTCTTCAATTTCATTGCGCAATATAACCGCAGTGTTGGTAAGCTTGGTTTCACTGTCTTTATTAAAGCTTATAATAAAAAATGAAATGGTTATAACCCCAATAACTATGAATGAAAAAATGCTTATGGCAATAATAGTTGCCTGTACCTGCGTTCGGATATTAAAGGAGAATACACGCTGCATATCACTATACCTGAACCGTGTTTTAAAAAGTAGGTTGCTGTAGTGGAGCATAATGACTACTGCAATAAACAGGCAAAACAGGTAAGAGAAAATGGTAAATGCGGAAACAAGCCAGTCGCTTTTTTTAACTACTACCACCACTTTATTATTGCCGGCGTTATACCAAAGCTGGCTAAAGCTGTTTAAATGAATAATAGTATCCTGGAATTTTGGGGATTGCGCGTTTGTAATAGTATCAGTAAACTCATAATCGTTGTTGGATGTTTTTATCAGTTTGTTTTTGTAATAAACGGCAATTGAATAATTGGTATTAACATCGTTCGAAAGATCTCTGACCGTGTTAAATACCGAAAGAAAAAAGGCATCTTTTTTATAAAACCGCGGGTTGGCAACTATAAATATTGAGCCCCCGAATATTGAATCTACGTTATACACTTCTTTTTCGTAAACATAAGTATACCCGCCCAGCGTATTTTCATAAGCATAAATATAAGGCATGCCTGTTGGCTTTGCCTTTGACTGTATAATTGTTTTTATTACGCTGTAGGAGGTTGAGTCTTCGTTATACAGCGGGTTATGATCGGCATTAAATGTATATATATGCGTTTCATAATTATTAAGGTAGCCGGAGAAGTCGTTGGTAATAAGGCTATCTTTAATTGCGCCGTTATAGAGGGGAACACCAAAGCGCCAGAAATTATTCTCAAAAAAACTATTGTCAATACTGCTTATCGACATGTTGAGCAGTTCCAGCGTTTGCCTGTCGGTTTGTATTACATAATCAGCAGCAATATTTCTTCTTTTGTTAAGCTCAATTGCATTTACCCGGTAGGCTATAAGCGAGGTGGCTGATGCCATAAAAAAGATGGCCCAAAAAAGAAAGAAAGGAGATTCAATAATTGAAGTTGCTGAATCTTTCCGCCGGTATTCTAAGATCAAAATGTAAATGATAAACCAAAGCAGCACTATAAAATTTATAACGGCGCTATCATGAAAGGATCTTACTGATACAAATACCAATCCTATTACAACAATGATCAGCAGCTTTCGGTAAAATGTTAGTTGTGAGTGTAACAGAGGCTTTATAAGCAGGTGAGACAGGTAAAAGAATGACAGCATGAGCATGCAGATGATTACAAAACTTATTATAATGTAATAATCAATTGTAAAGAAATTGGTTACTTCAAACTGAACGTTAGAGTTGCTAACCAGCCCACCTATAACATCCTGCAGGTAATATACCATAAACACCAGTACAGTAAGCGAAACTATTGCCATTACAAGCATTAATTGCTTATTAGGCTCAAGGCCCTTTTTAAAAACAACAGGCCGGTTAAACTTTATGAAAGATGTGATCCAAAAAAGTAAAACGCTATTTATAAGCAAATCGCCCAAAGAATTATTAAGGCCGTTTGGCGACTTGCCAAGAATAGGCTTGAATAAGGTAAGCTGCCTGAAATTGAACGGAACAGGGTAGTGGTAGGTAATAATGCGTAACGTAATAACAACAGCTATAAGAAAAAGGAAGGCCTTTAAAAAGCCTTTTTCAACTACAATATCGGTTGCGATGCTATTTATAAATACAATTAATAGAATTACCGCCAGCACGCGCAGCAATGTTGAAAAAGCGCCCGGCTGGTCGTTATTAACATCCAGCCTTTGGGTTATTCTGAAGAGTTCTGTACCTCGTGAGTTATGTACTGCGGAGCCGATTTTGTCTGTAGTGATAACATACTTATCCTCAAGCTCCGGAAAATTTTGATAGCCCGACTTTAAAGAGTCTTTATCTAAAAAAAATATCCAGTGCACAGGTATAAGGCAGGTTATAACATACGGCCTGCTGTTAACCTGTAATGTGCGCTTTATATAGTCGAATGAGCCGTCCTGGTAGTTAACAAAATAATACCCGTCTGGCCTGACAATATCAGTATTGTTTACCAGCATGGTATTGGTGTTCCAATACAATTGAACCGGGCTGCCCGCTGAAGTTACTTTATAGCTGAAAATGCCAAAGGTCTCCGTTTGTAAATTTTCTTTAATTGGCGATGGCTTATCGTTTACCAAAGCGTTAACGGTTGCAGTATCGTTCAGTAAATTGTTAAACTTTTCTTCCTGTGTGCTTATATATTTCTCAAGTGCTGCGGTAACTTTTTTTGTTGATGAGCTATAGGAGAAATAATTGGTAAATAAAAATGAGATAGTGTACAGCCAGGCAGCCGTAATAATAATGTAACCGTGCTTGTAAACAGCTCTCTTAATTACCTGGACCAAGAATATATATTTTCTAACGAGAATTTTGTGTTTTACTTAGCAGGCCGTAGGGAAGTACCTAAAGATCTTTATTCTTTTTTGGCAAACCCTGTCACAGCATTTTCTTTTTTTACCCGGTTCCAAATGGCATCCATTTCCTGTAAGGTCATATCAGTAAGTTCCCTTCCTTCGCTTTTTGCTTCCTGTTCCATTTTTGTAAACCGGTAAATAAATTTTTTATTGGTACGTTCCAAAACTCCTTCCGCATCTATACGCAAAAATCGTGCGTAGTTTACAAGGCTAAACAATATGTCACCAAACTCCGCTTCAATGTCATCCGTGTTGCCCGTAGCCATAGCTTCATGCAGTTCACCCATTTCTTCTTCAACCTTCTTCCAAACGTCTTCTTTTGTTTCCCACTCAAAGCCAACCTGCTTGGCCTTTTCTTGTATACGTGCGGCTTTTACAATGGCCGGCAGTGAGGCCGGCACACCACTTAATACAGACGTTTTTTTACCTTCTTTCAGTTTAATTTTTTCCCAGTTTCTTTTTACGTCTTCTTCGTCATTCACTTTTACATCACCATAAATATGCGGGTGGCGCACTATTAATTTATTGCAAATACCTTCAATTACATCAGTTAAGGTAAACTGGTTTTGTTCTGTACCAATTTTTGAATAAAATAATATATGCAACAACAGGTCGCCCAGTTCTTCTTTTAAATTTTGCCAGTCTTTGTTAGTAATAGCATCTGCCAGCTCGTAAGTTTCTTCAATGGTCATCGGCCGTAGTGTATCAATAGTTTGCTTCTTGTCCCAGGGGCATTTTTCACGCAGGTCATCCATTATTTGCACAAGCCTGTTAAACGAAGTATGGGCGTCGCTCATCGGTTATATTTGTATTAGCGAGGTAATTAAAAATATAGATGCTATAAAAACACTTAAAATGGAACACACAAACAGCAGTATAAAATATTTTAAAAAGCTTTTTATGTACCCCTGCTTATAAAAATTGTGCATGGCCAACAGGCAGTATAGAAAAATGTATATCATTACTATTACCGCCAGCCAATGAAAAGGCGCAAAATTAGACACATCGTACAGAGCCGATAGACCGAAAAATACCAGTAGCGAAATAAAAGTTTCAATATACAGGTAAATAATAAATATTACATGATTTACATAGTAGTACGTTTTGCGCCGTCGGATATATAATAGTTGCATAATAAGCGCAACAAAAGGCACAGACACAAACATCATTTTTGGTATACTGTGCAAAAAACTTTCCTTTATCTCATTTTGAAAACCTGTTGGGTCGGCATGCCACTCTTCATTTAGCTCAATAGCCTTCCGGTCAACCATGGCCCTAAACCAGCCATCTCTTTTTGCTGGCGGCAGCTTTGCCTGCCGAAGGTTGTATTCTGCTACCGAGTTGGGTAATTTTTCTCCGTTTAAAACAAGGTTAATCTTTCCTGAATCTCTGCTGGCCAACTCTTCTTTATACTTGCGGGCTGCCCTTATACTATCTACTTCACTTTTAAATGGCTTGTTGTAACGTTTATTTACATCGGCGTAAATATACCTGTATGATGCAATTGAATCGTGATGTGCACTATCTATATATACCTGGTCATTATCAAGGCCGCCGGATGCATTCAATCCCATAATGATGGCTTCTTTATCGTCGCTGTCTTTAGTGGCGTAAAATGAGTCTATAAAATTATGCCTTACCGCGGTAAAACCCTTATTATTAGTCGTTCCCGGCTTTGCCACAAAGGTTAAAAAAATAACAAAAAATATTGCTGAAGTAAATACATACATGCGTATTGGGTGCAGGTAACTTGTTCTGCGGCCTCTTAAATACTCGGCTGGCAGGTAACCGGGCCTGAATAAAAGATGTTTTAGGGTGCTGAAGAACTTGCCGTCAAAATGGGTTACATCATATACAAAATGGGTTACAAGATGCCAGAAGCTTTCCTGTGGCTCAGTATTTTCCTGCCCGCATTTATGGCAGTACCTGCCATGTATTTCAGTATTGCAGTTAAGGCAAATTTTTTCTTCCCGTTCCTTATGGTGTGACACGCCGCTAAAATTTGACTAAAAATACATAACTCGGGCAATGCAACCATATATAGTTTACACTTGTTTTGACGTTATAGTAATACCCAAGTACTTTTGGGGCTTAATACATAACATGAAGTTGCTTTTTTTATTTTTTAACCTGTTGCTTTTTGCGGGCCATGCCTGTTGCCAGTATTATTACAGCGATATTATATTGCTTAAAGAAACAAACCGCCAGTACCAGGCCATAAAAAATGCCCGCATAACCGGCATTACAGCGCGCAACTTTGACGCCGACGGCCAGTCCACAGAAGGATTTATTATACGGCAGGAAGTTGGTGCTAACAGCACGGAAATAACCACCGTAACAGATATTCCGGCTACGGGTGAAACAGTTTCAGTAAACTACTACAGTGATAACCGGCTTGCAAGAACCGTTGACAACGATTCAAATATTATCAACACGGTTACATATGCCTACAACGCCGATGGCAATGTGCTGAATATAACTACTGATATAACCGACACCTTTATGAACTCGCACAGCAGGGAAATACATGAATGGTTTTATGAAGGCACCACACCGGTGCGTATGCTGAAAATAAAAGATTACACTGACACCACTGTTGTTGAATTTGTGAAAGATGAGCAGGGTAATATTGCGGAAGAGCATTGGAAAAAGAAGGGGAGAAGTATTGAGAATTATTTTTATTACTATAATGATGCCCACCTTGTTACCGACCTTGTAAGGTTTAACACCAGGGCAAGAAAAATGCTGCCCGATTTTTTATTTGAATACGATGCAGCGGGCAGGGTAAGCCAATTTACCCAAATACAGCAAAATACGGGGGGCTACCTTGTATGGCATTATGAGTATAACGCAAATGCGCTGAAGCAAACAGAAACCTGTTACGACAAGCAAAAGCAGTTTGTTGGTAAAATAGAATACAAATACCGCTAATTTTTTTGCCTCGGTTATTTGTTAATTAACTTACGCCTGCTTTCATTGTTAATCAAACGTTTGTTTAATATGTGGCGAATTATTATCTTTGAGTTATCCGCTACCATGGATTATGGATAAGAAAGAACAAATAATAAATGCTGCCATTGAGCTGTTTGCCCAAAAAGGTTTTGAAGGCACCAGCATACGCGACCTTGCTGCTAAAGCCGATGTTAATGTGGCGATGGTAAATTACTACTTCGGATCGAAAGAGAAGCTGTTTGAAGCCCTTGTGGAAATGAAGGCCTCCTCTGCGCGGGGCAGGCTGGAGGAAGTATTGCACGACAAAAATCTAACAGCGATACAAAAAATTGACAAGGTTATCGACTCGTATATTGAAAGACTTTTTAACAACCGCCAGTTTCACCGCGTTATATACCAGGAACTGATACTTAACCAGCGTGAAACCCTGCAGCAAATAATTACCGAAGTGCTGTACCCTAACACCATAATAATTAAGCAAATAATTGAAGAAGGGATAAAAAAGAAGGAGTTTAAAAAAGTAGATGCCGACCTTACCATCGCCTCGCTGGTAGGTACTATTAACCACGTACTGCTTTCTAAAAAATTTTGCCTGAAGATACTTAACAGGGAGGCGGGATATATACCTTATGAAGACCCTGTTTTTATAAACCGCATGTCAACACACCTTAAGCAACTGATGCACGCGCATTTAAAGGCATAAGGGGCTTTTCATCTGCATTAATCTTTGAACATCAGTAAGCTTACTGCCGCATATTCTGTATTTTAAATAGCATGATTCCGGAATAGGGGAGCAAAATCAATTGCTGTATAGTTGCTTAATCCGTTAGGAGCAAAGCGCTTAACGTGCCACACCTACGGCGTGACAGAAATTTTTCCTGTTGTTTTACTACAAAGCTTTGGGCCCCCTATGGGGCATAAAAATGGGGGACTCATCATATCCTATATTTAGTGTCCACATTAAGGCATGCTGTTGTCGTTTAAAACAACGCCAGGGCTAAAAACAAAAGCACTCAATAACCTTGCGGTATTGAGTGTTTTTATATAGAAGTTTTAAAAATCTACTTTTTCGCCGCCGGCTTGGGCTTGGCTGTGGGTTTTGCCGGGGCTGTATCGAACGTTTTAATTACCGGGTTTTCGTTAATTAGCGGTTTTTTAGAGAATTGCTGCTCCATCTGTGAAAGGTACTGCAACAGGTCCTGCGCAGAACTTTTTTCATACGACATATAATCAGCTTTAGCACCGGTAAGCGAATTATAAAAACGCATTTGCTCAGTCAGGTCTTTTTTAACTGACGCATCTACCTTTGTAGCCAACACCGTATCACCTGCCTGGTAACAAGCCTGCAGGAACATCATTGATATGCGGTTATGGTCGTTGCCCCTTGACGTCATACCGTAAGGGAAGTTTGTTTGCAGCATATTATCATCAGTGCGTTTCAGCACTTTTACTGCGTCATCTTTCCTGTTTTTTGCAACAAGATCTAAAGCAAGTTCCGCATCGGCCCTGCGCATAATATTAAGATGCCTGCGGTTTTCTTCATCAAAATAAACATCAAATAAACCGGCATTGCCAAAACCAAATTTGTGCAACACCACGTCGAGCATGTGGTCTGTATTAACCTGCGAATTGGCCACCGGTACCAGCCTGTATGATAGGCCGTCCCTGCGTACATAACTGCCAAAACCAAGATCGCCATAATCCATAGTAAAATAAATAGGGCGCTGCCATTTATTTGCGGCAATTATATTAAGCATTGCAAGATCATTCTTCATCAATATGTTCTTATTGCAATCAAAATTTACTGCTGTTACCACACTATCGTTGGCATTAACTGTATGATTCTCTCTTACCACAGAAACATTTACAGGGATAGAGAATTTTTTAACGGGGAAGGAGCTTATTTTTTCATCGCCTTCATCTATCTGGCCCAAATTGTCGCTGCCAACATAATAGCGCATGATGCTATCAAGGTTATAGTACCTGTTCTCCGGGTAGGCCGGGTTGGCGCTGTACCTTACATAATTCCTGTTATTGCCTTCAATAGCTTTTGCAGGCCAAATAACATCAATGGCATTACTAAGGTTTACTTTGTAGCGTAGCTGGTTTATATACCAGTCAATACCAAGCAGGCTGGTGTTTATAACACGAATGTCAGGCCGAATGCCTTCAACTTCCTGCGCATACCAAAGCGGGTAAGTGTCGTTATCGCCAAACGTAAACAATATAGCATTTTGGTCGCAGCTTTCAAGATAGTCCTTGGCAAGGTCGCGTGCAAGTTGTTTTTTACTCCTGTCATGATCATCCCATTCCTGCATGCCCATCCAAATTGGAACGAGTAACGATATTACAGCAGCAGCATATACAATAGTTTGCTTATTGTTCAGGTATTTCAGGACGTATGGTATACCAAACGCTACCAATGCAAATACAAGCGCAAAGCCAAATGTTAAAGCAAGGCCACCGGTAGTATCGTGCGTGGCAAGCGCAAACGAAATAAGCATTATTAATGCGACAGCAGCGCCACACATGGCTATATATTTTACCATCTTTTCATCCCACTTGCTGGCAAGGTCAACTATGTAAGGCACTGCAAGGCCAATCCAAATTGCAAAGGCATAGAATGAGCCCACGTAAGCATAATCACGCTCGCGGGGCTGGTAGCCCGCCTGGTTAAGGTAAATAATAATGGCAAAACCAGTCATAAAAAACAGCAGGAAGGAAACAAGCCCATCGTCGCCCTTTTTCTTTATTTGATAGAACAAGCCGATCAACCCTAAAATAAAGGGCAGCATAAACAGCTTATTGTTGGCTTTGTTTTTCTGCAGGCTTTCAGGCATCAGCTTTTGATCGCCGTATATACTGTTGTCAACAAACGGGATACCTGTTATCCAGTTACCGTCCCTAACGTTTCCGGTAAACATGCCCTGCACATCATTTTGCTTGCCGCTAAAATTCCAGAAGAAATAGCGCAGGTACATAAAGTATGTTTGGTACCCAACAAAAAACGACATGTTATCGCCAAACGTTGGCCGCAAATAATGGCCATCTTGCTCGTCTTTATCAATATCCCAGGTGCCATCCTTTGCTTTACCTACGCCCATAAATTGTGCGTAGTATGTGGCATGTCCCTGGTCTTCACTCATATCCCACATGCGCGGGAAGATCATTTTGTCCTGTTTCTGAAAAATGTAATGTCCATCAGGGCCAATATCAACATATTTATCACCAATTTTTTGGTACTTATCACTGCCCTTGGCATAGTCAACCGGCTGCGCGTCAAATTTTTGGCCGTACAGTATCGGGAAATCGCCGTACTGGTCGCGGCCCAAATAACCTACAAGACTTTGCGGGTTATCAACGTTGTACATATCTACAGCAGGGTCGGCATTACTGCGTATCATGGTAGTAAGGTATGTGCTGTAACCTATAAGGGTAAATGTTACACACCATATTGCCAGGCGCAGGTAACCCCACCTTTTTACGGAGGCTATTTTTAGCCCAATGGCTATTAATATTGCGAGCACTATAAAAAAGAAGGCAAAGCCCGAGAAGAAGGGCGCACCAAGTTTGTTTACAAAAAATATATCGAAGTTGCCCGCAAATTTTATAGAATATTGTATCACGCCCACCTGCACTATACCCAATACAACAGCACCTATTACAAAAAACATATAAGCGCCACCGTAGTATTCTTTCTTTTGTTTATTAATGGCTTCAACAAGGTATAATAAACCAATTGCACCAAGTGCGCCAACAATCATAAGGCCGCTCATGGTGTAATCGGCCGGGGTACCGCTGCGTAACCCGTCAACTTCCTGGCCCGCCCCCCAGGCTGCTATTATGCTGCCAAGCACACCACCAATAGCAACCACTATTAAAAACCATTTTTTTACAACAGGGTAGTTAAATGTTGGCCTTCTTTTAAAGTAGTATGCCATTACAATAGCAGGTATACACAACAAACAAAGCAGGTGCACTCCAATTGATAAACCGATAAGGAAGAATATGAATACAATCCAGCGGTCGGCGCCGGGTTCGTCTGCATTGCTTTCCCACTTTAAAATACCCCAAAACACTATTGCGGTAAAAAATGAACTCATGGCATAAACCTCACCTTCAACAGCGCTGTACCAGAATGAATCGGTAAATGTATAGGCAAGTGCGCCTACAGCGCCAGCACCCATAATGGTAGCAATTTGGCCGAGGGTATAAGCTTCAGTTTCGGCAACATCTTTACGCACAATTTTGCGTGCGTAGTGGGTAATACTCCAAAACAGGAATAATATGGTAAAGCCGCTGGCAAGCGCGCTCATCACATTCACGCCTTTGGCGGCGGTGTGGGGGTCGTTACCAAACAGCACAATAAAAATTCTGCCTAATAAAACAAATAGGGGGGCACCGGGTGGGTGGGGTATCTGCACTTTAAAGCAGCTGCTTACAAACTCACCGCAATCCCATAAGCTGCCACCAGCTTCGGCAGTCATAATAAACACAGTACAGGCTATTAAACACACGATCCAGCCTGTAATGTTATTGATCCGTTTAAAGTTCATCGGTTTTTGGTTTTTTAAAGAGGGGCAAACATACCTTAATAATTGAAAAAAGGGAAATTGTTGTGTAAGAATAATAAGTTTTTAAGAAAAAGTTGAGAAGAAAGGGCAAGTTTAAAGTTTCCAGTTTGAAGTTTGAAGTTTAAAGCTGCTATTGAAGCCTGGTGTGTGCAAGGTAATGACAGGATGCTATTTAAATAAAACATAAACTTATACATGCCTTGCAGAATGCCGCATTTTAGGCGAAAGTACAAGGTAGTGACACAAGAAAAGCTGATTAAAGGTATGCTGCAGGTTAAAAAATCCCCCACATAATCTTCACGGCAATAACTGGAAACTTGAAACCGGAAACTTGAAACTCTTCTTATCTTTGCGCCCTTATGGAAAAGAGGCGTTCTGTTGCATTTCACACACTGGGTTGTAAACTTAATTACTCCGAAACATCCACGCTCAGCCGTATGCTGGAGAATGATGGTTTTGAGAAGAAAGAGTTTGACGATATGGCTGATGTATATGTAATAAACACCTGCAGCGTTACCGATAATGCTGATAAGGAATGCCGCCACCTGGTGCGGCGTATACAGCGCCGCAACCCCGAAAGCCTGGTCGTAATTACAGGGTGCTATGCCCAGCTAAAGCCCAAAGAGATTGCAGCAATACCGGGCGTTGACCTTGTGCTTGGGGCAGGGGAGAAGTTTAATATTGGCACGCACCTTAAGGAACTTGCCAAAGGCGACTCAGCAAAAATTTCTAGCTGCGATATTGAAGAAGTAAATGGCTTTAACTCCAGTTTTTCATTAAGCGACCGTACCCGCGCCTTTTTAAAAGTGCAGGATGGCTGTAATTATAACTGCAGCTTTTGTACCATCCCAATGGCGCGTGGCAAAAGCCGCAGCGACAGTATTGAAAATGTATTGCGCAATGCAGAGCAGTTAGCTGAGCGCGGGATAAGGGAAATTGTTTTGACGGGGGTAAACCTGGGAGATTTCCAGGAGGGGGGTGAAACAGACAGGCGAAACTTTTTTGATTTGGTACAGGAACTTGATAAGGTTGAAGGGATTGACCGCTACCGCATTTCATCTATTGAGCCAAACCTGCTTAGCAACGATATAATTGCTTTTGTGGCCGAAAGCAGCAAGTTTATGCCTCATTTTCATATTCCGTTGCAAAGCGGCAGTAATAAAATACTCGGCCTTATGCGCCGCCGTTACCGACGGGAGCTGTATACCGAGCGCGTGCAACTGATAAAAACACTTATGCCGCACTGCGCTATTGGTGCGGATGTTATTGTGGGTTTTCCATCAGAAACGGAGGATGATTTTAAAGAGACCTTTGATTTTTTGCATGGGCTTGACGTTAGTTACCTGCATGTATTTACCTACTCAGAAAGGGATAACACCAAAGCGCTGGAAATTAAACCTGTTGTGCCAATACACCTGCGTCACGAACGGAATAAAATTTTACGTAACCTTAGTTACAAAAAAATGCAGTACTTTACACAGCAGCATACCGGCCAAACACGCAAAGTACTGTTTGAGGCCTACGATAAAAACGGGATGATGGAGGGTTATACTGACAATTACATTCGCATA
>JABDGS010000086.1 GCA_013285915.1 Bacteroidota bacterium | reverse complement strand
ATTATCAAGGGTAAATAATGGCAGGTTATACTGTAGGGCTGATGCAGCTATCCAAATATCATTTTCAGGTAGCGGCCGGCCTTTTTTGGCCAATGCTGCCCTGATAGTGCCATATACTTCTGCAGTTGCCCTGTCTGTTGCCAGTATCTTGCAGTTTATTAAAAAGGATTGAACAATAGAGAGGTGTTTAGGTATATTATCAGATTTGTAAGCTCCAAAATATAATTCACCTATGGCTGTTACCGGAACATAAATTTCAGCCATGGCATTTAATTTGGCGGCTACGTCATTAGCTTTTCTAAATGAGTGAATGATTGCGCTTGTATCAAGCAAACATTTATTTCCAGTCATTAATATTTATTGTTTCGCAGCCTTCTTTAATTATTTTTTCAAACTCATCTGCTTCTGTATTTGTCAGCAGCCCTGAAAAATCATTAAAATCTTTTCGGCCAATAGCCCTTAATTTGCTATTGGCAAGTAAAGTTTCAACCTCACTCAATATTTCATCATTTTCAACTTTAAGTATTTCTTCTATCAGGTGCAGCTTTTTTGCTTCTCCGTACATATCTCACTATTTATATAATGCGATTTACAATTAAAAACAAAATCAGTAAAAATCTTGCCAATATATTGTCGCCCTCCAATTATCTAAAACAACTTCATTTTGCCTTATGTAATTTCAACTGCCGCCGCATCCCTTACATTTGTGGTAAGTATACTATTTACAGTTTTATTATTGCACCAGGCACCTTCCATACTCGATTCGCCTATTGAATACCTTAAGGGCGTTGGCCCCTTAAAGGGTGATATGTTGCGTAAAGAGTTAGGCATCTTTACTTTTAGAGACTTGCTGGAGCATTTTCCTTTACGCCATATTGATAAAACAAAAGTTGATGATATTTACAGCATAACACTCCAAACAGAATACATACAGGTTGCCGGCAAGATCACGCACATGGAAGTGCTGGGGCAAAAGAGCGCAAAAAGGCTTGTTGCCCAACTGCAGGATGGTACCGGCACGCTGGAACTTGCATGGTTTCAGGGTATACATTGGGTACAAAAAACGGTGCAGGAGGGGCAACGCTACCTGGTATATGGCCGCACAGGTTTTTTTAACGGCAAACCGCAAATGACCCACCCGGATGTGGAACCCCTTTCTGAAGTAAATACAGATGGCAAAAGTTATTTAGAACCTATTTATCCAACCACTGAAAAACTTAAAGCAAGGGGGCTAAGTGCAAAACAAATGGGTAAACTAACCAGTGCATTGTTAGCCCAGGTATCAGAAAAAGATATACCAGAAAATATTCCGGCACATATTTTACAAAGGCTGCAATATGTCGGCAGGTTTAAAGCGATCTGCGATATACACTTTCCCCGCTCGGCTGAAGATTACTCCCGTGCCGTTGATCGCCTGAAGTTTGAGGAATTTTTTGTTGCGCAGGTACGCCTCGGCATGATGCGGCTAAGCCGCCAACGCTATAGCAAAGGGGTTGTTTTTTCTTCGGTTGGCGATCGCTTTAATACATTCTATCACAAATACCTGCCTTTTGAATTAACAGGTGCACAAAAAAGGGTTTTGAAAGAAATTAGGGCAGATACCGGCCGTCCCCACCAAATGAACCGCCTGTTGCAGGGCGATGTGGGTAGTGGTAAAACAATAGTTGCGCTGTTAAGCATGCTGCTGGCAGCAGATAATGGCTTTCAAAGTTGTATGATGGCACCAACCGAAATTTTAGCACAACAGCATTACACCAGTTTGCTGGAACTGTTAAAAGATATGCCTGTGCAGGTTAGGTTAATTACCGGCAGCACCAAAACAAAAGCAAGAAGGATTATTTTACACCAATTAAAGGAAGGCGTAGTTGATATTATTGTGGGCACCCATGCAGTGATTGAAGATAAAGTGGAGTTTAAAAATCTTGGGCTGGCCATTGTTGATGAGCAACATCGTTTTGGTGTGGCCCAGCGTGCCGCGTTATGGAAAAAAGCAGTTATACCACCACATGTACTTGTTATGACGGCAACACCCATACCCCGCACCCTGGCAATGACAGCCTATGGAGACCTTGATTACAGTATAATGAATGAATTGCCGCCTGGAAGGCAACCCGTTGCAACTGTTCACCGTTTTGAAAACTACAGGGCTAAAGTGATGGAGTTTGTAAGAACTGAAATTGAACAAGGCCGCCAGGCTTACATAATATACCCGCTTATTGAAGAGAGTGAAACGCTAAGCTATGAAGACCTTATGCAGGGTTACGAACAGGTGAAAAGTTTTTTTCCTGAACCACGTTACCGCATCAGCATGGTGCATGGCAGAATGAGTGCAGAGCAAAAAGAGGTTAATATGAGCCGCTTTGTAAAGGGCGATACGCATATTATGGTTAGTACAACTGTTATTGAAGTTGGCGTTAATGTACCAAATGCTTCAATAATGGTTATAGAAAGTGCTGAAAAATTTGGCCTGTCGCAGCTGCACCAGTTGCGCGGAAGGGTTGGCAGGGGCAGTGAAAAAAGCTTTTGCATTCTTTTAACTTCGCCCAAACTCAGTAACGACGCAAAAGAGCGTCTTAAAACAATATGCGCTACAAACGATGGCTTTAAAATTGCGGAAAAAGACCTGGAGCTTAGGGGCCCGGGTCAAATTGAGGGTACAAAGCAAAGCGGCTTGCTCAACTTTAAGCTTGCAAGCCTCGTAAATGACAAAGCGCTGCTTGATGCGGCCAAACACTATGCTGAGGAAGTTTTAGATAAAGATGAAAACCTGGAGGCTGCAGAAAATGTACCGCTTAAAATATTCCTGCTTTCGCAGAAGGGAAAAACTGCGTGGAGCAAAATTTCGTAACAACAAATAGCTGGCATTAATCGTTTTATTAGTAACTTTTAAAAAATATCGGCTTGAAACTTTTCTTAGGTCTTGTTTTTTTCTGTGCCTCTATCCTTTCCTGTACTGTGGTAAATGCCCAGTACCTTGAGTTTACTGAAAATAAAGGACAGTGGAACAGTAAAGTTACCTATGCCAGCGACATGGGCGGGATGGCTTTTTTTCTGCAGAAACAAGGTTATAAAGTTTTGCTCAATAATGCGGATGAGCTGGCGGCCATGGAAGATTATTATGGCGGGCATGGAATAAAAAATTCTACCGGTGCTGATCCATATCATGCAGGTCAAATACACCAGGGTTCAAAAGGGCCCGGTAGTACCCTGGTTCCTCCACCAGGTTTACACTCGCATGCTTACGAGGTAACTTTCCCCGGTTCATCTCCCAACCCGGTAATCGTTCCAGATAAAATGATTGAGACCTACAACAATTATTATCTCGGTAACGATCCTTCAAAATGGGCATCGCACTGCCGGCTTTTCCAGGCGATAACTTATAAAAATATTTATCCTGGTATTGATGTGCATTATTACACCAACAACGGTCAGCTTAAGTATGACATAATTATAAACCCGGGCGGCGATATTAGCAAGGTGGCCTTAAAGTTTGACGGCGTTGACGGCCTAAGCCTTAAAAATGGCAACCTGGTTATAAAAACTTCAGTAGGCAACATCACCGAGCTTTCGCCTGTTGCCTACCAATTGGGGGCATCGGGTAAAACCAATGTTGATGCAAAATTTGTTATCTCGGGCAATACAGTATATTTTCAAACAGGTAATTTTTCAAAGTCATCTGCACTTATTATTGACCCAACTTTAATATTCGCCTCGCTTACAAAAAGTGTTTCAGATAACTGGGGTTACACTGCCACTTACGATTTTGACGGTTATTTTTATGCCGGTGGCATCGCATTTGGTAATGGCTACCCAACGGCAAACGGCCCTTCATTTCAGCCATCCTTTAACGGCGGGGGTAACTCGCCTGGGCAAATTAACGGCCACGACGTTGCTATAATTAAACTGGCGCCACGCGGCAATGCAAAAATTTTCGCAACCTACCTCGGGGGCTCGGGTAATGAGCAGCCGCATAGTATGGTAGTTGATAATAACGGCAACCTTATTGTGGCTGGCAGAACAACTTCACCTGATTTTCCTGCTACTACAAATACGTTTGGCCCGGGTGGTGGCTGGGATATTTTTGTCACGAAGTTTAGTACAGATGGGTCGGCTTTGGTAGCATCAAGAAAAATAGGGGGGACAGGATCTGACGGGGTTAATATAGCCGCGAAAGAAGAATTGCAGGGTGCAATTTCAATACGCCGTAACTACGGCGATGATGCAAGGAGTGAAGTGATTACAGACAATGCCGGCAATATTTATCTTGCCTCTTGTACCCAATCACCGGATAGTGTGGCCGCAAACTTGTTGTCTACACCCGGCGCTTTTCAACCCAACTTTGGCGGAGGCAGGCAGGATGGCATGCTTATAAAAACCGACCCTAACCTAAATATTCTCTTTAGTTCCTACCTTGGCGGCAATGGGGATGATGCAGCTTTTGTACTGGCATTAGATCCTTTGAACAACGATATTTATGTTGGCGGTGCAACCAACAGCACAAATCTTAAAAAGACTGATATTAATGACGGCGTACTTCATTCTTCTTTCCAGGGCGGCCAAAGTGATGGGTTTGTAACTGTAATAAGTAATGACGGAGGAACCCAAAGGCGTGCTGTTTATGTTGGCACCAAAGGCGACGATATGTTGTATGGTGTACAGTTTGACCGTTTTGGGTATCCTTACGTAATGGGTACCACTACGCAAAGTTTTCCGCTCACAGGTAATGTTGCATTTAACTCGCAGCCAAAAGGGCACCAGTACATCACCAAGTTAAATAAAGATCTCTCCAATATTCAATACTCTACCAATTTTGGTAAATCGTCAGGTGCAGATACACTGCCTGATATTTCACCGGTTGCTTTTCTTGTTGACAGGTGCGAAAATGTATATGTTTCAGGTTGGGGTGGTGGTATTGACCGAAGCGAGGGTTATCCCAACGCAGGTACAACGGGCCTGAGTATAACAGCCAAAAATGCTAATGAGATATTGCAAAAAATAACCGATGGCCAGGATTTTTACTTTTTTGTGCTTGAAAAAAATGCAGCAAGCCAGCTATACGGAAGTTTTTATGGCGAACTATCACATAACGGGCAACCTACACTGGGCGACCATGTGGATGGCGGTACAAGCCGGTTTGACAAAAACGGTGTTATTTACCAGGCCATTTGTGCAAACTGCGGTAAAACAGGCTCACCACCGGGCACGGGCTTTCCAACTTCGGGTGGCGATACCTGGGGGCAAAAAAATATTTCTACTATGCCGTCTTTTTGTAATGAAGCATGTGTAAAAATTGCATTTGAATTAGCTGGTGTTTCCGCAGATCTGAGAACGAGCATTAATGGCATACCAAGGGACACCTCCGGTTGCATTCCCCTTACTGTGGATTTTACAGATACCATTGCGCGTGCAAAACAATATATTTGGAATTTTGGAGATGGCAGCCCACTTGTTAATACAACCAGCAACAGGCAATCTCATACCTATAACAACGTTGGCAACTATACTGTAACCTTAATAGCAATTGATTCAACGGCCTGCAATATTGCTGATACGGTTTACGCCCATATACGGGCAAGAAGTGATTATGCCAAAGTGGCTTTTACCGGTCAGAAATTGTTACCGTGCGACTCATTGAATTATATGTTTGTTAACACATCGGTGCCGCCTGCGGGTAAGCCGTTTACAAGCCAGGCGTTGCAATGGTTTTTTGGTGACGGCTCTTCACTTGTTTCAAATGCTGATACTATTATACACCGCTATGCCGCGGCGGGCACATACGAGGTATCGCTCCATCTTTCTGACACCAATTATTGCAATTCGCCTGATGCCGATTCGGTAAAAGTGCGCATTGCAACCCAGGTAAAGGCACAGTTTGACATACCACCTGGCTGCGCGCCGTATAATGCAGTTGTTGACAATACTTCAATCGGTGGCCAAAAGTTTACATGGAATTTTGGTGATGACGGCAGTCTTTCGACCGAAAGCGATCCTGTTCACCTTTTTGCCGCTGCGGGCGTTTACACAGTTTCAGTGCTTGTTGTTGATTCATCAACCTGTAATATAAGTGATAGCACGAGCATCACGGTGCAGGTGGGCACCAAGCCAACCGCAGCCTTTACGATTACCCCTGCCCCGGCGCAGGAAGATGTACCGTCCACCTTTTTCAATAACTCAATTTCGGGAACGCATTACAAATGGGATTTTGGCGATGGGGACAGCCTGCTTACTGTACAAAGAGATACCACGGTTGTACACCAATACATTGCCAGCAGTACATACACAGCATGCCTGTATGCATATACGGGTTTGGGCTGCGCAGACACTGCCTGCCAGCCTGTGCAGGCCATTGTAAGGCCGCTTGTAGACGTACCTAACGCATTTACGCCTAACGGTGACAACAGGAATGATGAAGTGCATGTTAAAGGTTTTGGCATAAGCAAAATGAACTGGAAAATTTTTAACAGGTGGGGCACCCTGGTTTTTGAATCAACCAGTCCTGATATTGGCTGGAATGGTTATTATAAAGGCGTATTACAGCCACAGGAAGTTTACACTTATGTTTTAGACATAATATTTTTTGATAACAAAAGATATCAAAAAAAGGGCGATATTACATTGTTGAGATAGAATTAAGCGGAGGAACCAAAAGATGAAATTGAAAAAATTAACGGGCATTTTTATTGTTGCAGCAATTGCATACGTATGCCCTGTTAGCGCATTTTCACAAGACCTTCATTTTTCGCAATACTTTAATTCCCCATTATTGGTAAACCCCGCCAATACTGGTTTTTCGCCTGATGTTGATTGGCGGCTGGGTGTAAATTACCGTAACCAGTGGGCCAGCATTACGTCAAACCCCTACAAAACAATGAGTGCCTGGGGCGATGCCCAGCTTTTTAACAACCAGTTTCCAAATGGCTGGGTTGGTATTGGCGGCGCCCTTTTGCGTGACGAGGCAGGCAGCGGCGGCCTAACTTCAACCAAGGCATTTGGCTCAATAGCTTACCACCAGTTATTGGGGCTAAACAGTTTGCTAAGCACCGGCTTTAATGTTGGCTGGGTTACCCAAAGGGTTGATTTTACCAAGCTTACTTTTGATGACCAGTGGAACAAAAACTTCTTTGATATCAGCATACCCTCTGGTGAGCCTTTTGCTTACAGCAGCATAAACTATTTTGATCTGCAGGCAGGTGTAAACTACGCTATCTTTCCTTCTGATAATACGTACTTAAATGCCGGTTTAAGCGTAATGCACATTAACAGGCCAAAAGAATCATTTTTTTCAAACAGTGATGTTGATGCAAGAATACCGGTGCGCTACACCCTTTTTCTTAACGGCAGCTTTAAAATTAACGACCAGTGGATAGTTAACCCCAATATGTATGTAAGCGAAATGTCGCACGCGTATGAAGTGGTATTGGGTTTAAACGCGCATTATAACCTTAGCGGCGATGGTAATACGCAGTTAATTGCCGGCGCGTATTACCGCTATAACGATGCTGTAGTGCCCATGGTAGGTTACCAGTTAAATGATTTTAGTATAACAGTTAATTACGATGTTACTACATCTGCATTAAGCAGCTATAACCAGGCCCGCGGTGCATACGAACTGTCAATAGTAAAAACCGGTATATATGGCGGTGGCTTTAAAACGGTTAAATGTCCTACCGTTAAGTTTTAAAAAGCAAAACCCCTCCGCAACGGCGGAAGGGTTAAGCGTTATCGGGGATTGATTTATAATGATTCGGTTTCATCACCATCATGCTTAATGGTGTATCCACCTTTTTTATAGTATTGGTGATATTTATCAGAAATTTCTTTTGATTGTTTTGTACCGTTAATATAAAGTTCACCGTCGTCGTTCCATTCAATTTTATATCCTTTCTTTTTATCTACCAGGCCATCTTTTTCAAGCCCATTAACAAAATCGTTCCATGCCCTAAGTTCTGTTTTTGCAGCTTCCAGGCCTTCTGTGGCTTTTTCCATTGCATCATTAATGGTTTGCTGCAACCTGGCGCCATCAAATTGTTTCTTAAACTCTTCGCTGTTTATTTTATCAGTGGCGTCTTTTATCTCAGTCCTAATTTTATCCCAGTCAATTGCTTTCACCTGTTTCTGGGCTTCCCTTATTGAATTATCAATAGTAATTTTTAATTGTGGCCAGTCAATTTTGTCAAGCGCCTCTTTTGTTTGGGCATTAATTTTAGCAAAGTCAATATTGTCTAATGCCAGCTTTACACTGTTGTTAATTATTGTATCAAGGCCTTTAAAATTAAAATCCATGTTTTTCAAATTCAGGTCAATTTGCTTAAGGCTTTCGTCAAGGGCGCTTAATCCATAATCATCCTCGTCAGTATTATGTTTCCGGGGGTGGGTGGTATCAGCGGTTGCTGCATTACCGTAGCTGGTTGTGCCGCGTGGCTGCTTTTTGGTTTTAAGCTGCCATGCAGAGGCAGTAACAACAATAACAAGCAGGCAGGCCAGCATATAAATTTTGGGAGATGTGAGTACATTTTTCATAATTATTTTGTTGATGATTGATTTTATTTACGAATGATTTCGTATCAAATGTACGAGTGAATTCGTATAATGTTACACTGCAACCCAGCATTTAAAAAAATTTAACATTTGGCCCTTATTCGCAAAAAAAGCGGCATTTTTCAGTTGGGCAGGATTGCCGAATTGCATGTTAGAAGTAAAAAAGCCCCTTTTGCAGGCCATTTTTGGGTAGAAGTTTACAAATACTAAAAATTTTTATTAGAATTTAAGCCGAGTTTAAGCATACAACTTAATAATTGTTGCAATAACTATTTATTTTTACCCCGGTGTTTTTCATAGGTTAGCAACGGCCCAGATATTCTTATCAGGGCTTTTTTATGCCCTAAAGCGTAGTTCATATTGCCGCCCCGTTATATATTTAATTTTGCTTTCATTTAATTATGGGTAGATTTGTTTACTGCTCCCGGCCAAACCTTTTTTAGTAATCTTAAAGACTGAACGGCAGTCTTTATAAAAAAGAAATTTATGGCCAAAAGTTTTACAAACGCAGGCATGTATGTAATTGCCTTTTTCGCAGTTTCAGTTAGCCTTTACGCATTCTCTTATTATTTCATCAGTTCAAATTTTCTTGTTTCAAAGGGTACGCTTGCCAATCAACCGTATTGGCATATTGCATTTTACACCCATATAAGCAGCGGCGCAATAGCCCTGGGCATAGGCTGGCTGCAGTTTTTACGAAAGTTTAGAACACGAAACATCAACAGGCACCGCTTTATTGGAAAGGTGTATGCTATAGCCATTTTATTTTTCGCCTCCACTTCGGGTATGGTACTCGCCTTTAACGCAAATGAAGGGCTTCCGTCAAAACTTGGTTTTGGTTGCCTTGCGTTTGTATGGTTTTATACCACGCTTATGGCCTGGCTTAGCATTGTAAAAGGTAATGTACAGCAGCACCGTGCATGGGTTACACGAAGCTACGCTATAACCCTGGCTGCTGTTACTTTACGCATTTGGCTTCCGTTATCCCAAATATTCCATTTTGACTTTCACCAGGCATATCCCGCTATAAGCTGGTTTTGCTGGGTGCCCAATCTTATTATAGCAGAGTGGTTTATTATTCCGCGAACCGCAAAAAAAATCCCTGCTGTGCAAAAAACATTTGCCGGGCAGCAGTTGTAGCACAGGGTTACTTAACAATAAACGGCACCGTAATTTAAACTTGTGGTAACAACTATACAGTGCATGGCATTATGTTTAATTCCGCGCCATGATTGTACAACAAAATAGCATACCAATCGCCTGTAACGCATTGTCAGTAAGGTTCTTTAGTTCTCTTTAATCGCTTCTTAAGCGGTTATTAATTGGAAAACGGACAGGCGTACTATTACCTTTGTTCCGGTGTTTTTCATAGGTTAATAAACAGCCCGGGTAGTCTTATTCAGGGCTTTTTTTATATCTGGTCACAAAACTGTTAACGTTTATATAAGGCCGTAATCAAACTAACTCCTTTTTTCACCCTCAGCTATACAAAAAAATGTGCCCCGCATATAAACGGGGCACTTTATTTTACTTGGCTGTTTTCTGCTAATCGTTCCAGCTGTTCTTTATCGAAAACTTCAACAGGTAATCTTCGGATGAATTTGTGTGCCCCGATGATAAAATTTTTACAAGCTTATTTTTAAGGTCAATAATAAACATATATTTATTTCCCACATCGCTTGTTACATTGTACACATAGCTGTCGTATTCCGATTTATATTCTTTATCTTTTACGTAATAGGATGATTTAATGTCGGATGTTGTGTGCGTAAAAATAGTTTGGTCTGCATTTAAGGTAAACATAGAAGGAAATTCGTCGTTGGTCCCGCAGTTCTCAAAAGTACCTTTCGTGTCGTTCCAGTAGCAGGTTTGTTTATAGTCAGTGCTTATATGCAGCGTTGTTTGCGCGTGTATTACACCTGCCAGTAATACCATGCAGCACATTTGTAGCAGCTTTTTCATATTATATATTTTTATTAAAAGTATACTTGTTTTATAGCGGCGCCTATACCGTATGCACGGTATTTTGCCTGTTATGTTTATATAAATAGCCTGTTAAAGCAGTTTTTAAAACCATAGCAGTGGGTATATTTGCCGCAAAACTACCGGTATGCGCAAAATTTGTTGTTACCTCGTTGCAATATGTACAGCTATATCATCCCTTGCACAAACAAAACAACCGGTAAGTATTGCGCCACCACAAACGGTTGCAAGGCCAAAGCTTGTTGTGGGCATTGTAATTGACCAAATGCGGTGGGATTATCTTTACCGGTATTACAACATTTATAAGCCGGCAGGTGGTTTTAAACGCTTGATGAACGATGGCTTTAGCTGCGATAATACACTTATACCTTATACGCCAACTGTAACCGCAGCCGGGCACACGTGCATCTATACAGGTTCAGTACCAGCTATTCATGGCATTACAGGTAACGATTGGTACGACAAACCTTTGCATAAAATGATGTATTGCACAGACGACAGTACTGTTAATACAATTGGCAGCGCAACAGACGAAGGCAAAATGAGCCCGCGCAATTTATTGGTTACAACCGTTACAGACGAATTAAGACTTGCTACAAATTTTGCGGGCAAGGTTGTGGGTGTTGCTTTAAAGGACCGCGCCTCAATATTACCCGCCGGGCACGCGGCCAATGCCGCCTACTGGTACGATTATAAAACAGGCGATTTTATTACAAGCACATATTATAACAGCGATTTGCCTGAATGGGTAAAAGCATTTAATAGCCGGAAGCTTGTTGATTCATTATATGCACTTAACTGGGATATTTCGTTACCACGTGACGTATATGAGCAATACAGCACTGAAGATTACAGCATATATGAAGCTAAGCCGCTGGGCAAAGACAGCTCAGTATTCCCTTATGATCTAACAAAATTTATAGGTAAAGATTATGGTAAAATCGCATCTACCCCTTACGGCAATACGCTTACCCTGGCAATGGCCGAAGCGGCCGTAAATAATGAAGAACTTGGGCAGGATGAGAACACTGACTTTCTTGCGGTAAGCTTTTCATCGCCCGATTATATCGGCCATGCTTTCGGCCCTAACTCGTGGGAGCAGTTGGATGATTATGCGCGGCTTGATGAAACGCTGGGAAAGCTATTAGACTTTCTGGATGCTTCAGTTGGCAAAAATCAGTACACCGTTTTTTTAAGTGCAGACCATGGTGTAGCCAACATTGCCGGTTTTATGAAGGAGCATGGTATACCCGCAGGTTTGTTTGAAACAGGCAATATTGTTAAACAAATGAACGCGATATTAAAGGAAAAATATGGCAAAGAGCGCATCGTACGCGGCATATATAATTACCAGGTAGTGCTGAATAACGAGCTTATTGACTCAACCGAATATTTAAACAGGAATGATATTCTTGAATGGGTAGTAAATTATATGCAAAAGCAGGAGGCAGTTTCAAGGGCTTTTCCGTTGAACGATCTTTCAAATGTTACGCTTAACAGCAAAGAAAAAGAAATGCTGAGCAACGGCTATTATCCGCAAAGAAGCGGTGATATACAGGTTATATTAAAACCCGGGTATTATGATGGCGGCGCCACAGGTACAACGCACGGCGTATGGAACCCTTACGATGCACATATACCTTTGTTATTTTATGGCTGGGGTATTAAGCATGGCAAACTTAACCGTGAAACCTATATGACGGATATTTCTGCAACCGTTGCCGCGCTTTTGCATATACAAATGCCAAACGGGTGTATTGGGCATGTAATAGAAGATGTGATGAAGTAAGGCTTCGTACTATTTAATATTATTGCCAACTATACGAAATACGAATTGAATACAAATATACGAATGAAGGATGCGGTTCATACTGCCGTCTTTTTTTGCCGTCTTGCAGCTATGTGGCGTTACAAGGCGGAACATGTGTAAGTTATTGCGCAACCCACATTCCTATATTCGTACCAATTTGCATTTCGTAGATTACCTGGTACGAAGATTGAAAATCCCAGGTTGCCCGCATTCGTATATTCGTATTTAATTCGTATTTCGTAGATTACCTAACGCTGCATTATATTATTGACGATCTTATCCGCATGCTCTCTTGAGTTTTCAATAAACAGCCGGTGAGTGTTCATGCCGCCACAAACCACACCCGCGAGATATAAGCCCTGTATGTTTGTTTCCATGGTATCGGGGTTGCTAGTAGGGCACAACACCTCGTCATCTGATAACTGTATACCAAGGCTGCGCAGCAGTTTAAAATCAGGCTGGTAGCCTGTAAGTGCAATTACAAAATCGTTTTGTAAAGTTACAAGCCCTTCCGGTGTTTGTATATCCACTTCCTTGCCGCGTATAGTTGATACTGAAGAATGATAATATGCTTTTATGCTGCCTTCTTTTATGCGGTTAATAATATCTGGCCTCACCCAATATTTTACACGCTGCCCAATATCCTCTCCCCTAATCACCATTGTTACCTCAGCTCCTTTACGCCATGTTTCAAGCGCCGCATCAACTGCTGAATTACTTGCACCTACCACCATTACTTTTTGAAAAGCGTAGTAATGCGGGTCTTTATAATAATGTGTCACTTTAGGCAGGTCCTCTCCCGGAACATTCATCAAAAATGGAATATCATAAAACCCAGAAGCGAGAATAACATTTGCCGCATTATACAATCCCTTTGACGTTGTTACTTCAAAGGCACTTTCGCTGTTTTTGGTAACTGCTTCAACTTTTTCAAATAGGTTTATGTTTAGCTTGTAAATATCTGCAACCTTCCGGTAATACTCAATCGCTTCGTAACGGTGTGGTTTGGGGTTAACGCTCATAAAAGGTATGCCGCCAATTTCCAGCCTTTCCGAAGTGGAAAAAAAAGTCATATTAACCGGGTAATTGTATAAGCTGTTTACAAGGCACCCTTTTTCTATAATAACATAACTTAAGCCTGCTTTTTTTGCCGCAATTCCACAAGCCAGCCCGATAGGGCCACCGCCAATTATTAAAACATCGTAGTTGCTCATAGGTGCAAATTACACAACCGCAGCTAAATTATTTAATTGGCTAACCAACCTCACAATGTAATTTACGTTTGTTAATATTGTATCCCGTAATTGGCAACAACTGTTTGTTAACCTGTTTATAACGCTGTATGAAGAAAAATTTACCCCTCAAAGCATTTTTATTGGTTCTTTTCCTAGCCTGCGATGCAGGGCTTCTATTCTCTCAGCACATTAAAATTTTAAACCCATTAAAGTACACCAGTTCATCATCGCCGTATCTAAGCTATGACACGTCTGTAACCAGCTTTGCTGTTTATAAAGGCATATGTTATTTTATTGCCACTACAGGGCCGCAGCATATAAGGGGGCTTTGGCGCAGCGACGGCACAAGCGCAGGCACTTACGCTGTTAGCAGCCCTGATGCCGGCGGCCTTGATTTTTTATATGACGTTGAAGTGATTGATAATAAACTGTATGCGCTGGGCACTTACCTTAATATATTTAATGATACTGCGAAGGCTGCCATACCCCAAACATTAAAGAACGAATCTGCTAATGGGCCCACCAATATTATACAATTAAATGGCCTTGAGTATTATTCAACAAATGGTGCCATAATAAGCACCAATGGTACAGCAGCGGGCACAACCTACATGTATATAATAAACAGCAGCACGGCAGCCCATTTAACATTAAGCAAAAATAACCTGCTTGTTAATTTTGGTACGTACGGCAACAGCGTGGCCTACCTTTCTGACGGCACAAAGCCCGGCACTATGCCGCTTGATATAAGCGCAAACGTGCGGCAAATAACAGCTCTTGGTGATAGCGTATATTTTGTGCATGGAGATTCGCTTTATATAAACCCGGTCACAGCAAGCCCACATTCAAGCATGCTTGCCAATAATCCCCTGGGTGCGGTTTTAGCAAAAGCATATTTAAATAAGCCCATACCTGTACTGAATGGTGATTTATACTTTACGGCAACAACCCCATCAACCGGCATGGAACTTTATAAATACAGCCCCTCTGGTGGAGAGATATCATTGGTAAAAGACATTGTGCCTGGCGAAGGAAGCGCTGACATTGATTTTAATACTATGGTTAAAGCAGGCAGCACGCTGTTTTTTGTGGCAAGCGATGCCAGCGGCAATAAGCAGTTGTGGAAAAGCAATGGCACAGAAGCCGGTACAGTGTTGGTAAAAACCTTTGATGCCGGCAGCAACAGCTTTGCCAATTTTACCAATGTAAACAGCAAGTTGTTTTTTACCTGCTCAACCAGTGTAAGCGGCAATGAGCTTTGGAAATGCGACGGTACAGACGCAGGCACAGTAATGGTGGCAGATATAAACCCGGGTAACTATGGCAGCAACCCAGCATTTATAACAGCTACCGGCAGCAGTGTATTTTTTATGGCTAATGATGGCGTGCATGGGGCAGAGTTTTTTAAAAGCAACGGCACAGCTGCAGGCACAAAGCTTATTAAAGACATTAATGCTGCCGCCCCTGTTGCGCCTGTTGACATGAAGTATTTTACTGCACTTAATAACCGGCTTTTGTTTAGCGCGGCCGATGATATTTACGGGGAAGAGCTATGGGCAACAGATGGCACGCCCGGCGGCACCGCACTGGTAAAAGATATTGTGCCCGGCAGTGCCTCAGGCAATCCCTCCGGGTTAACGGCAAATGGCAGCAATATTTACTTTTTTGTTGATTCAGCATCGCAGGGTATGCACCAGTTGTGGAAAACAGATGGCACAGCAGCAGGCACTGCTGTGTTTATGCGTTTTGATAACCCTGCCATACAGCCTTTTTATATGGGCGCTTCAGCAGGGGGGTATGTTTACTTTTTGATGAATAACAGCGGCCAGCATGAGTTGTGGCGGAGCGATGGAACGCAGGGGGGCACTGTTTTTCTGGCTAATTTGGCAAGCAATGCAGATTCTGCGCGTGTACAATTTACGCCGGTTGGCGATATAGTGTATTATGTAAGCGGTAACAATTTATGTAAAACCAATGGTGCTGCTGCCGGCACCGTCGTAGTGCAAAATTATACCGGCCCGCCACAATTGGCTGCGTTTAAAAACAGGCTTGTATTTTACGCGGATCAGCATCTGTGGGTTTTGAATAATAATACCATTACGCAGGCAGATGGTACCTACCCTAACCCAATATCATTCCAGGGTGTTATTAAAGAGAGGCTCTTTTTTGTAAGTGATGCAACCTTTAACGGCCAGGAGGGCAACTATTTAATTGCATTAGACACAGTTGGCCATATACAGCCGCTTTACAACTTTGTAACGGGCGACGCACATGCCTTTACGGTAGTGAACGATAAGATATGGTTTATAAGCATAGGCAAGATGGGCATTTTTAATGATTCGGATAACACGGTGCAGTTTAACGCTAAAAACTATGCTATAAGCAACATTATTGGTGTAAATGGCAGGCTTTACTTTCAAACTTTTAACACTATACCCGGCACGATGAACGTGGGTTATTCAGATGGTACTAATGATGGCACACAACTAATTATAGACTCCTTAGCGCCATTTAACCACTTTTATTTGGGCAGCTTAATGCAGGTAAATAACCACCTGGCGTTTATTGCCAGCCCTTTGCTTGAGTTTAATACAGCTTACAACCCGGGGTTATTTTCCGTTCAGTTTTATGCGCTTGCGCTTGAAGGGTTGCTGCCTGTTTCGCTAACCGGTTTCACCGCCAAACTGCAAAGCGGCAATGCCCTGCTTAACTGGAGCACTGCCACCGAACAAAACAGCGATTATTTTGCCGTGCAGCGCAGCATAGACGGCTTGCACTTTAACGAGCTTGGCAAAATTGGTGCAGCCGGAAACTCAAGCATTAAACAATCATATAATTATACTGACTACGCTGTAACAAAACTTGGTGTTGATAAAGTATATTACCGCCTGCAGCAATTTGATAAGGATGGCAAATTTGCGTACAGCAAAACCATACCGCTTACTATTAATTTACAGTTTACTGCTTCTGTTTCGCCGGTACCGGTTGCGGGGCAGCTAAGTGTAAACATTACTTCTCTTAAGCAGCAAACTGTAGCCATTACAATTGTTGATGTAAACGGCAAAGTGCTTGCCACCACGCAAAAAGCAGTGGGTATTGGCGCAACCACATTAACGTTTAACACACAGTCATGGGCACCGGGTGCTTACATGGTCCAGTTAACACAGGCAGATGGTACCAAACAAACCATTAAAGTTGTAAAGTAACACAGCACAATAACAACAGAAACATTTTTAAAGGTTAGATATCTCCGTTAATGTTGCATTGCCAGGCATCAAGGCAAATGCCAGCGCTGATGGCGGTTTGCGCATAGATGCTTTATTTTAATCGCCGCATAAACGCTGGCATGTTATAATATTTATTAATATTGTGCCACTCCTCAAAGGGCCTTATTACCCATTTTGTTAACCTGTTATAAGTAACCGTATGAAGAAAGCTTTCCTTCTAAAACCAGCCTTGTTGGCTGTGGCATGTATTTGTAGTTCAGCACTGCTGTATGCGCAGCACATTAAAATGATTACTCCTTTGGGGTACACCACCAGTTCTACATCCCCGTATTTAAGCTACGATACTTCAATACCGCGCTTTGCGGTTTATAAAGGCATCTGTTATTTTTCGGCTACAACAGGGCCGGCACACATAAGGGGGCTTTGGCGGAGCGATGGCACCACAGCAGGCACATACCATGTTGGAAACCTTGACTTTGTGAATGATATTGAGGTAATTGATAATAAACTATATGCTATGGGCACATATACTATTATAATAGATGATACTGCCCAATCCAGCCTTCCAAGATCGTTTGATTATCCCAGCCGGGGCTCCACCAACCTTGTAAGTTTTAATGGCCTTAAATATTTTGGTTCAGACGGGATTTTAGTAAGTACCGATGGTACAGATGGTGGCACGAAAGAAGTATTTCTTGGTTTCAATAATCTTAATAACAGAAATGCCGCACATTTAACAGTGGCCGCAAATGCCATAATTGTTAATTTCGGCGTGTATGGCAATAGTACCGCTTATGTTTCAGATGGCAGCAAGCAAGGTACGGTGCCGCTTGATATAAGCGCAAACGACCGTCAAATAACTGCTCTTGGCGACAGTATATATTTTATACATGGAGATTCGCTTTATACTAACCCCGGTTCCTCAGCCCTTGGCTCCAGCCTATTAGTGGGCAACCCTAGCGGAGCGCTTTTGAAAAGAGGCTATTTAAATAAGCCTTTGCCTGTATTAAACGGCGACTTATATTTTGCAGCAACTACCGCTTTGACCGGCACCGAACTGTACAAATACAGCCCATCGCAAGGGGCTATATCATTGGTGAAGGACATTGTGCCCGGTTCGGGGAGTGGTAATGTTGATTTTAATTCAATGGTTAAAATGGGCAACCTATTGTATTTTATGGCTGGCGATAGCAGCGGCAATAAACAACTGTGGAAAAGCGATGGTACAGATACTGGCACTGTTTGGGTAAAAACCTTTGATGCCGGCAGCAACAGCTTCAGCAATTTTACAGATGCCAATGGCACACTGTTTTTCACCTATTCCAACAGCTTGTATGGCAATGAGCTGTGGAAGAGCGATGGCACAGATACCGGCACCGTGCTGGTAACAGACATAAACCCCGGCATTTACGGCAGCAACCCGGCATTTATAACCCCGGGCAATGGAAGCACAGTGTTTTTTACGGCTAACGATGGGGTGCATGGCGCAGAGCTTTTTAAAAGCGACGGTACAGATACGGGCACTGCGCTTGTAAAAGATATTAATACAGCTACCCCTGTCTCGCCCAATAATATGCAGGGTTTTACCAGGCTTAATAACCAGCTTTTATATAGCGCTACTGATGATATTTATGGAACTGAACTATGGGCTACCGATGGAACGCCTGCAGGAACTGCAATACTAAAAGATATTGTGCCAGGCAGTGCATCAAGCAATCCTGTTGGTTTTATAGCGGCAAATAGTTATGCGTGCTTTTTTACAGATACAACATTGCGGCAAAAACACCACCAGGTTTGGCGGACGGATGGCACTGCGGGCGGTACTTTTTTGCTCGAGAGTTTTAATGACACCTTGGCGCAGCCTTCATCGGCATTTGTTGCGATAGGCGATAATATTTATTTTTTTGTGGCGGATAATGTCGGGGATCACTTATGGCGCACAGATGGCACGGTTGCCGGCACCGTTTTGCTTAAAGATTTTGCTGGCGGCTATGGGCATCCATCTTTCATCCCGTCTCCGGCGGGCAGTTTAACCTATTTTTTGGTATTTGGCAATGGAGGCAATCAATTATGGCGCAGCGATGGCACTACAGGCGGTACCATTGCGCTGTCCAATTTGTCAGGAAATAGCTATTATTTTACTACAGCCGGCAATTTGCTCTACTTTGCGCAAAAGGACAGTGTATGCAGTACAGATGGAACTGTTGCTGGAACTGGTGTAATACGCATTTTTAGCGATATTATAACTAACCTGGCGGCACTTAATAACAGGCTTTGGTTTTTTGCGGGTAACCAGCTTTGGGTAATGAGCAACGGTGTTTTTAAGCAATCTGATAATTACTCAAAAAATAGTACCCATGCCGGCCCCTCACCAATAGTTATTGTGAATAACACTGCGTTTTCCTATCAACCGTATGATGAGTATAACCAGGACTACGGTTATTATGTGGACACTTACTACGGCTTGGCGATAGTTGATACCAATGCACATGTGGGCGTAATTTATAGCTATGGGGGGCTAGATTATCCTTTTGTAGTGTCTGAGGGTAAAATATGGACTACCTCCAATCCATCCCAACTTAGCATCATAAATACCTCTACAGAAAGAGTTGACACTATTGCTACAAACCTCAGCGTAAGCGGCCTTGCTGACGTTTATGGCAAACTGTATTTTGCTGAGCACGAACGCAACGGTACGGGCATCGGTTATTCCGACGGCACCTCCCAGGGAACGCAATTAGTGTCAGATGCATTGCTTCCATTTAATACTTTTGGGCCAACGCCGCTAATGCCGGTAAACAAGCACCTGGTGTTTTCGGGCTTTGCTACCGCGCCTGAGCAGAGTGCCCAATACAATCCCGAACCCTCGCCATTCATTCCGTTGCTTTATTCGCTTGACCTTCCGTCCGCGTTGCCTGTTTCGCTAACCGGCTTTACAGCCAGGCTGCAAAGCGGCAATGGCCTGCTTAACTGGAGCACTGCCACCGAGCAAAACAGCGATTATTTCGCCGTGCAGCGCAGCATAGACGGCCTGCACTTTAACGAGCTTGGCAAAGTAACTGCAGCGGGCAATTCGAGCACCAGGCAATCATACAATTACACTGACTACGCCGTAACAAAACTGGGTGTTGATAAGGTGTATTACCGCCTGCAGCAATTTGATAAGGATGGCAAATTTGCGTACAGCAAAACCATACCGCTTACTATTAATTTACAGTTTACTGCTTCTGTTTCACCGGTACCTGTTGCGGGGCAGCTTAATGTAAACATTACTGCATTAAAGCAGCAAACAGTGGCCATTACAATAGTTGATGTAAACGGCAAGGTACTTGCCAGCACGCAAAAAGCGGTGGGTATTGGCGCAACAACATTAACGTTTAATGCACAGG
>JABDGS010000085.1 GCA_013285915.1 Bacteroidota bacterium | reverse complement strand
AAGTGAACTGCCATTGGAGTTACCGCATGTTGATAGTTACACACCCGGCCCTAATGGTGAAGGCCCGTTAGCGAACATTGAAAGCTGGACAGCCCAACATTTGGAGACTAATACGATGCCCGGTTATGCAGGCTCTTCCTGGTATTTTTTACGGTATATGGACCCGCATAATGACAGCGCTTTTTGTGATAGAAAAGTAAGCGATTACTGGGGGCAGGTTGATTTATACATTGGCGGTACTGAGCATGCGGTTGGCCATTTGCTTTACAGCCGCATGTGGACTAAATGCCTGTACGATTTAGGCTTTATAGGTCATGAGGAACCGTATAAAAGGCTGGTTAACCAGGGGATGATACAGGGCAGCAGCAGGTTTGTGTATCGTGAACGTGGCACTAACAATTTTATCTCTTTCAATTTGATTAAAGATTTTGATAGTGTTGACAAATTGCATGTGAATGTAAATTTTGTTGAAGGATACGAGCTGGATATAAATGCATTTAAAGAATGGAAGGATGAATTTGCGGATGCAACATTTGAACTTGAAAACGGTAAATACATCTGCAGTTCTGAAGTTGAGAAAATGAGCAAAAGGTATTACAATGTTGTAAATCCTGATGATCTCGTAAATAAATACGGTGCTGACACTTTCCGCATGTATGAAATGTTCTTGGGACCGGTTGAACAGAGCAAACCGTGGGACACTAAAGGCATTGAAGGTGTGCACCGGTTTTTGCGCAAATTGTGGCGTTTGTTTTTTGATGAAACAAAAGGCAAAGTGTGGAATGAGGCAAAAGCCACCGACGCCGAATTAAAAGCATTGCATAAAGCCATTAAAAAGATTGAGGAAGATACTGAAAGGTTTTCTTTCAACACTGCCGTAAGCGCTTTCATGGTTTGTGTTAATGAACTGGCAGATTTAAAATGTACCAAGAAAGAGGTATTGGAACCGTTACTTATTATGCTAACGCCGTATGCCCCGCATGTGGCTGAAGAATTATGGACGGTGTTGGGCAATACTACCAGCATTTTAGATGCGGCTTACCCTATTTATAACCCGGCATACCTTATTGAGTCATCTAAAGAATACCCGGTAAGCATTAATGGCAAACTGCGTACAACCATCAACCTGCCTTTAGACTTGCCAAAGGAACAGGTTGAAGAAACGGTGTTGGCAAACGACATTGTAAAAAAATGGCTGGAAGGCAACCCGCCTAAAAAAGTAATTTTTGTGCAAGGCAAAATGGTGAATGTGGTAGTGTAACGTTAACTTCAGTTTTAAGGAAAGTGTAAAAAGGTAATCATATTGCACACGTCATTCTATGTGTTCCTGTGTTTTCTACTGGTTTTCTTTGTGGTTAAATGTATTCGCTAATTTCCGCATTAGTACATTGCGTTACATTTTTCATGTGCCAACAATGCTTATTTTTGGGCAATGGCGCAATTAGATGCAACCAAATGGGTAAATGATTACAGCGATATGCTGTACCGTTACGCGCTTCCGCGTGTAAATGATGCAGAAGTTGCTAAAGACCTGGTTCAGGACACTTTTTTAGCCGCCTGGCGCAACCACGATAATTTTAAGGGTGAAATATCAGAAAAGAACTGGCTTTATACCATTCTTAAGAACAAAATAATCGACCACTACCGCAAAGCGTCTACCCGTCTTACAGAAGGGCTGCCTGATGCCAATAATGACCCCTATTTTGACGAGGCAGAACACTGGACACAGCAGGCTGGACCGCAGAAATGGGGCATTGACTACAGCCAACCTGTAGAAAAGAAGGAATTTTATGATATTTTAAACAGGTGTAAAAAGAAGCTGAAAGACATACAGGGGGCTGTTTTTAGCATGAAATACCTGGATGGCATGGATAGCGAAGAGATTTGTAAGGAACTTAACATAACTGCGTCTAACTTTTGGGTGTTAATGCACCGTGCCAAGCTTGGTTTGCGCGCCTGCCTTGAAAAAAACTGGATTAGTAAATAAATTGTGTGTATGAAGTTGCAGATAACATGTAAACAGGCTACTGAATTTGTTGTAAAACGGGATGAGGGAAAACTCTCAATAAAAAACCGTTGCCTGTTGTTATTGCACCTTGGCATATGCGGGCTTTGTAAAATTTTTGCTAAACAAAGTAAGTTTATCGGCAAAAACAGCAAGAATTTACATAGCCATATTGATGAAACACTCTCCCCTGAAGAAAAGCAGCAAATAATTACAAGCCTGCTACAGCAATAGCCTCATAAAGCCATTCACCTATCTTTGCAGGGCGATGGAAGGTATTTTACAGATAATAAATGATTATAAGGCACTAAACCTGCATGGTGTAATAGACTACGATAAGTTTAACCAGTTTTCCATTGTACACCACTCAACAGTTATAGAAGGCTCTGCATTAACAGAAAATGAAACGAGGCTTTTACTTGATGAAAGCCTTACCCCAAAGGGCAAGCCGCTTGTTCACTCACTTATGGTGAAAGACCACTATAAAGCATTACAGTTTATATTGGCCGAAACAAAAAAGCGTACACCTGTAAGCGTAACATTTATACAGCAAATAAACGCTGAAGTAATGAAAAATACCGGTGCAGTATACAATACCCCGCTGGGTAACATAGATGCCGCAAAAGGTGAATTAAGAAAGGGCAATGTAAGCGCTGGCGGGTCATACTTTATTAACTACGATAAAGTACCTGCTTACCTGGCAAAGATGGTTACGGAAATTGACAAAAAAATGCAATTGCCGTTATCAGAGACAGAAAAGATAGAACTGTCTTTTGCTGTGCATTTTGACCTTGTAACTATTCACCCGTTTTATGATGGTAATGGCCGCACAAGCCGCCTTTTAATGAATTATATACAGGCATTATATAACCTGCCTTTAGCAATAGTGTTTAAAGAGGACAAGAGCGATTATTATACAGCTTTGCAGGAAGCAAGAAAACAAGAAAGCCTGCAGCCATTTTTTTCGTTTATGTACGGGCAATATGAAAAATACTTATCGGCCGAGATAAACACCTATAATAACGCACTGAATCAAGAAATGCCCGGTAAAAAGTCTAACGGGTTTTCGGTATTTTTTTAAAAAATTACTTTCAGGCAATTTTTTTGCCGCGGATACAACGAGTACATTTAAAGCAATCAGGTTTTAATTATTAACCCGGCGAGGGATTTTAGTTCTGTATCTGAAATATTGCTCTTTTCGGATTTATCATAAATAGCAGCAAGGTAAACAGTTTCTTTTGTAATTTTTACAAATGTAATTATCCTTGCACCGCCTGATTTGCCTTTAGCTTTGCTTGTAATTGAAAGCCTTATTTTATAAAAATTATTTCCAAGAGCGGTGCCCTGCACCGGGTTTACTGCAAGTGATTCAACAAGCACTAATAAATCATTTTTAAGCGATGGGTACTTTTTTGAAAGTCTTTTAGCTTCTTTTTCAAATGGCGGTGTAGACTGTATTTTAAAGCTCATTCAAAAAAGATTTTGCTGACCTTGTTTTAACGCTGCCTTTACCTGCAAGAATTGCTGCATGCATACCTTCAGCAATTTTTTTGAGGGTTTGTTTTTTTTCAATAGTATCTTCAGATATTGTAATGAAATCAAAATTTTTTATTAATTCCATAAAAAATTTATATTTTCTCTCTTCAATGCTTAAGGTAACCTGTTTCATAAATAATTATCTGATTTCCGTACTCAAATTTATTAAAAGTAAATTTATAATTTGCTTTTTTCTGATTCTTTTACTATCATCTCAATGCATTATTCTTCAGCACCATCCCACTTCTTTCACCGGTGTGTTTGCCATCTTCCCAGGTAAGTTTGCCATTTACCAGAACATATTTAAAACCGGTGGAGTATTGGTGTGGCTTTTCAAAAGTGGACAGGTCTTTTACGGCATTTTCATCAAATACAACGATATCTGCGGCAAAACCTTCACGTAATAAACCGCGGTTTGCAAAATGAAATTTTTGCGCGGGTAATGATGTCATCCTGCGTATAGCTTCTTCCAGTGACAGCACTTTGTCTTCCCTTACATATTTTGCCAATACCCTTGCATTGGTACCATAACCGCGCGGATGCGGGCTGCCAACATTAAACAACCTTATGCTGGCATCACTTGCAAACATATCGTAAGGGTACTGCATAATATATTTTACGTCATCCTCGCTCATACCATGAAAAACCATGCCTGCATCGGCGAGCAATACCATATCAATCACGGTTTGGGCTTCTTCCTTTGCTGTATGTTTTCGCTTCATCACTAAATTAACATCCTCAATGCTTTTTCCATTAAGCGTTGTATCAGGTTTATAATAAGCTACCACAGCATAACTGTAATGGTTTAATTTTCTTTTATGCAGGCGGGCGACCATATCGTCAATAACACTTTGTTTTACAGTAGGGTTGCTCAACCTTGCAGCCAGTGAATCATGGCCGTCGGCCAAAACCCAATCAGGTAATAATGTGCTTAGCGATGTGCTGCTGGCTGTGTAAGGGTATTGGTCAATGGTTACATCAAGCCCCTCCTGCCTTGCTTTAACTATCATAGCCAGGGTTTCTTTACTTCGCCCCCAGTTATTTTGCCCGCTTACTTTAAAGTGAGAAATTTCTACCGGTATGTTTGCCTGCCTCCCAATGTTCAAGGCTTCTTCAATAGCCTGCGTTACGCTATCGCCCTCATTGCGCATGTGCGTGGTGTACACGCCATTAAATCTCGCTGCCTCTTTAGCCAACGCAACTACTTCGTATGTTTTTGAATAAGTACCGGGTATATAAATAAGCCCTGTTGACAGTCCAACAGCACCATCCTGCATTGCTTTGGCAACAAGGTTTTTCATTTCATCCAGTTCTTTTGTCGTCGGCTCCCGGTTTGCACGGCCCATCACTGCTTTACGCACATCGTTGTGGCCAATAAGAGAGGCAACATTTATAGAAGTATGTAGGCTGTCGAGCATCTTAAAATAAGCGCCCAAATCAACGCGGGATATTCCGCAATTGCCTGTAATAACAGTGGTAACCCCATCTGCAATAAAATTTGTGGCAAAGGGGTTTTTTACCTCATCATCTTCAATATGTGTATGCACGTCAATAAAGCCGGGTGCAATTATCAACCCTTGTGCATCTAATATCCTGCGTGCAGGCAAATAAAAAAGATTACCAGTCTTATATACCTTCCCGTCTTTTATTGCCACATCACCGTAGTACCAGGGGTTGCCGGTGCCGTCTATTATTTTGCCGTGCTTTATCAGCACGTCTGCAGTATCCTGGGAATATGCATTCAAAGAGGCCAATAACAACAGCAAAAGAAAATATTTCATTTAGTTAAGGTACACAACAAAGTTGAAAATTTATCATTCCCTCAATTGTTGCAGTTGCAGTACATTTAGCAAATAAATTACCAAACTGCTGTAAAATGAAAACTTGTATTTTCACCATTATCATACTTTCAACTATGGTTGCTACAGGTTGTAATAATGCAGGTAATAGCGGCGCATCTTCTGCAGGCGCTGACTCATCGTTTAATAAATTATCGGAAGATTTTCTTGCCGGCTATCTTGCCTGGCGGCCACAGGCTGGCGTAGCGCTGGGTTTGCATGAATATGACGGAAAGGTTACAGATTACAACAAAACATCTATTGACAGTGAATTGACAAGGCTTAAAGATTATGAACAAAGGCT
The DNA here is from genome assembly GCA_013285915.1 of Bacteroidota bacterium. Taxonomy (GTDB): domain Bacteria; phylum Bacteroidota; class Bacteroidia; order Chitinophagales; family Chitinophagaceae; genus JABDFW01. Next base: position 14,538 of record JABDGS010000085.1, on the reverse strand, counting down.
GGCAGCCATTGATACAGCAAGCCTGAGCACTAAAATGTATTTCGATTACCGCATTCTTCGGTCAGCTATAAAAAGCGAGATATTTAATTTTGAAGATGTTGCTGCCTATACTAAAAACCCCATGACCTATGCAGATGCGGTGGATGTAAGCATTTATGTAAAACGCGATTTCGCACCGCTGGAGGAAAGACTGAAATCAATTATAGCTATTGAAAATAAAGCACCGGAAGTATTTGCGGCTGCAAAAGCAAATCTTGCTGACAGCCTTGCGAGGCCTTATATTGAAACGGCCATACAAATAGCGCAGGGCGCCGCCGAGTTTTTAAACGGCGACCTGGTTATTGCCCTGAAAGATGTAAAGAATGACACTTTAATGGCCGCCTTTAAAGCATCAAACAAACTTGCCATTGAACAGGTAAATGCCTTTGCTGATTACCTGCAAAAAGAAAAATTACCCAAAGCACATAACCATTATGCATTAGGCAGGGATAAGTATATAAAAATGCTGGAATGCCAGGAAAATGTTACCATAACGCCGGAAGATATACTGGCTATCGGACTGAAGGAACTAAAAAAGGAACAGGATATGTTTAACCGGGCTGCGCACATAATAAACCCTGCTAAAAGACCTGTGGATGTGTACCACGATATACAAAAAGAACACCCTGCAGCCGACAGCCTTATACCTTTTGCCAAACACAACCTGGAACAAATAAGGCAGTTTTTAATTGATAAAACCATTGTTACCATGCCGAGCGAAGTGCGTGTAAAGGTGGAAGAAACACCCCAATATGCGCGCAGCACCAGCACAGCATCAATGGATACGCCCGGCCCATTTGAGAGAAAAGCCACAGAAGCCTACTACTATATAACGCCAGTTGACCCTAAGTGGACGGCGCAGCAAAAAGAAGACTGGCTATCGCAGTTTGATTATTACACTACAGACAATGTTACCATTCATGAAGCTTACCCCGGTCATTACACGCAGTTTTTGCATTTAAATGCATCTGCTGCTACAAAAATTGAAAAGATATTTGGCAGCTATGCTTTTATTGAAGGTTGGGCGCATTACTGTGAAAAGATGATGGCTGATGAAGGCTATGGTAATAATGGCGATTCAGTAAGAGCAGCAAAATACCGGATAGCACAATCGGGTGACGCTTTGCTGCGCCTTTGCCGTTTGTGTGTTTCTATGAAAACGCATTGCCAGGGCATTTCTGTGGACGAAGGCACAAGGTTTTTTATGGATAACTGGTACCAGGGTGATAAACCCAGCAGGCAGGAGGCTTTGCGCGACACATTTGACCCCGGCTACCTGTATTACACCCTGGGCAAACTGCAAATACTGAAATTGCGTGATGACTATAAACAACAGGAAGGTACTAACTTTTCTTTGCAAAAATTTCATGATGCCATGCTTGATAACGGCATGCCTTCTATCAGGTTATTGAGAGAGGTTTTGCTGAAAGATAAAAGCAAATGGGACGAGATATTGTAGGCTGGTTCATGGTTGATGGCTCATAGTTCATGGTAGGAACGATGCGTATTTTTAGGTAAATATAATGCCTTGCCACAAAGTATTTACAAAAAGGCTTTGTAGCAGGGCATTATTCTAATAGTTTTAATTTACACGTCCTTTTATTATAACCTCATCATGGTGCGGTTCATGGTGGTGACGCCCATCTCTGCTTACAAAGCAGCCCGAGGCAACTATAACTACAACAACAATCGCAATAACTGATCTTAATATACTGTTTTTCATAAAGGTATGTTTGACAGTATAAGTCAAGAAGCGAGCCACAAATTGCAATACGGCAATATATTCCCGGTCCATCAATTTTAGCTAACAGATCTATAGAAGATATTTTCAAACAAATACTGCCGGTTCCGGCCCTCAATTTTTTGAGCGACCCGAAGTAGCGGATCTTGCCAATAAACAAAAAATTAACTTTCGTAAATCAACGCTTTGGCACTTTAATTGCGTATGTATTTGCATGGACAATAATTTTACTATATCATGGAATGGGAGCAGGATTTTTGTAGACCTGCGGGAAGATAAAGAAAAAAGCCCTGTGTATGTGCTGCATACGCCTAAGAAAAGGCGGGAAATAGTTAGCCACGTAGACGAAATGGGTGTTGAACACTGGCTTGAAAGAGGCAAAGGCGAAACAAAAGACTCAATGCAAATTGGCGCTTTGATAGAAATGGCCCTGTACCAGCACAGCAGCCATTGGGGAGTGTGAGAATATGAGCCGGCAGATGTGAAACGTGAGACGAAAGCCCCGTTATAATTTACTGCTATTTTCCACAACTTTTGCGGTTACCAACAATTGCCCTGTGTGCCGCGTAGTGTGCTCCGCCGCATGAAACACTAACCCTATAACCGTTGTTGGTATTTGTTTTCTTCCAATTCCCCGTTTATCAGTTAATATACTTTCGTTAGTTCGGCGTAGCTGCTCAATAGCCTGCTCTACTTGTTCTCTCAAATTTGTCAATAATATTTCTGCTGTAATTGCTTCATTTCTTTTTCCTTCAAGTGAGAGATAATGTAATTGCTCCTCAGACAACAATTCGCCTTTTGCGTAAGTAAACAACCTGTCAAGTACACCAGTTATATGTTGTATATGAAATGCAATAGAGGCCACACCGGCTGGCTGCAACCACAGTAAGGAGGCCGGCATATTTTTTACCGCACCAGTTATTTCTTCTTCGGCCTGCAGCAATGCATGGGCAACAGGTTGCAGCAGTGCTGGTACACCTGCTACAGTGCCGCGCTGCCAAACTTCTGGTTTTGGTGGTGCTTGCATGTAGTAAAGTATTATTTTGAAGGAACAACTATGGTTTTTGCCACAAGGTCGCCAACTCGTTGTTTTAAATTATTATTGGAAGCTACAATAATACCAACGAAACCCAAAAAAGGTATGTAATCAACAAAATCAAACAGGTGCCTTACAACGCAATTGCCAAACGAAGCCTTCGTGCCGTCTGCTTTTATTACCTTTATATTAAAAATAGCTTTCCCTAAAGTTTGCCCGGTTGTTCCTTCCAATACGGGAAATAACAGCCACCAGGATGCAATTACCAGTAATCCCGGAAAGTTATTCACCTCATAGCCTACAACACCATCTTCACTAATATGTTTCTCACCAAAAAAAATGAGGCACACTGTAAAGCAGGAAAAAAATAGGATATAGTCAATCAGCGCTGCAAGCCAGCGATATGTTTTGCGGGCTAATTTTGGTTGTGATATGGTTCCAGGCAGATAATCACCCATTTTTTAAAGATTTTTAAACGGGACGTTGAAGGATTTTAAAACTAAAAGAAATATCCAAACTTACGTAAAGTGCCTTGTAAACAGCAACAATTATAACCACAATTACAATAATTAGGATTTCCCTTAAATGCTTATCAATTCAGCAACTTACTGCTGCCTATTTACTATATCTCTCAAACCAGTTTAAAATTTGCCGGTCACGTTCATCTGTCCATTCATGGGAGAGAATATGGTTACCATTTTGAAGAATGATGTATTGGTAGGTTTTTTGTTTTTGCTGAAAAATATTTACCAACTTTAACGACTCAAATGGCCTGACCTGGGGGTCGGCACCGCCCTGCATTACTAAAACGGGTACATTAATAAGATCGGCCCAGTTTACTACAGAACGTTTGTAAATAATGGAGTCTTTATGCTCATCATAATCCTTCCAAATCTGGTGGGATACATTTATTATATAAGGATTATCATCGTTAAACATCTGCATGTCAGTAAAAGCGCCAACTGTTGCAGCAGCTTTAACCGGGAATTTTTTCGCCAGGGCGAGGAATGTCATCATACCGCCTCTTGATTCACCATACATAAAAACGCGCGAAGTATCAACATTACCCATTTGCAGCAGCAACGGGTAAATATTCATAATATCGTCAACGTCATTACCACCCATCTCATCGGTACCCTCGCCACCTTCGCTACCACGTAACGCTGGTGCAATAACAATATAACCGGCTTTGGTATACTTACGAAAAAGCGGCGCGTGCATATACGCAATATCGTTACGAATGTAGCTGCCCCTGTTAAAAATAATTACCGGCAGTTTTTTGCCCGCGGCTTTCTTAGGCGAAGCCATGTAAGCCACAACCTTTAAATTATCACTCCAGTATTGCAGCTTTTGAATGTGAAAAGAGGTATCGTGAAGCGTTTCATCATATTCAGGCTGGGTATAGTAAAAATCTATACCCTTAACTGTTGAATACTCAGGCAACTGAACAGCAGACTTGCCAATTAAATCCCCGTTTTGCTGTGCGTGCACTATTGCTGTGCAGCAAAACTGTGCAGCAATCAAAACATATTTATTTAAACCCATAGGTATGTAGTTTGTTTATTTAGTAATACTGCTTAAAGCTATTGAATTGGGTAAATGTACCCGCACAAATTTGATTTAAGGCTTGAAACAGGGATGGACCGAGCGTTACTGTGACCGAAACAGGATTTGAAGACATTATTGCACAGCTGTTGAAAGATAGAGAGTTTGCAACGCAAATACACAGGTAAATTTGCTGCATTATGATAACCATTACTATTTTATACCCTAATAAAGAAGGCGGCAGGTTTGATGCAGACTATTATATAAACAAACACATGCCAATGTCTATTGCACAGTTTGGCGATGCACTTAAGGGTATAAACATTTCGCTCGGGCAAAATGCTGGTGTACCGGGGTCAAAACCGCCGTTTGTTGCTGTTTGCCAATTAGTTTTTGATAGCCAGGAGGCTTTTGAAAAGCGCTTTAATGAAATTTCAGCCGGGCTTATCGCCGATATGCCTGCCTATACAGATATTGATATTATCTTTCAAATAGGAGAGGCGAAAATTGTGATACCAGCTTTGCAATGATAATTTCAAATGTCAGTTTAAAAAAACGCAATAAAAAAACCCCGCACCACGGCGGGGTTTTACACCTCATATCCAAACTCACATTTCGTTTATGCTGTTGCTGTTTTTTGTTTGGGAAAGATGGTTTGTGTATGGCTGGCTTCATTTCTAAATACAACCACGTTATCAAATACATCTACCAGTACGGGATGCTCCCTGTCAATATCGCCTGCCAGTATCCGTTTGCTTAGCGTATTTACTATTTCCTTTTGTATTAAACGTTTTAGCGGCCTTGCACCAAATTGAGGGTCAAAACCCTGCTCGCCCAAATACTCAATCAAGTAATCACTAAATTCAAGCCTGATCCCGTTTTTAACCAGCATATCTTTAAGCCCATCCAGCTGGATCTTCACTATGTTAAGAATATCCTTCTTCAACAACGGATGGAACATTATTATTTCATCAACCCTGTTTAAAAACTCGGGACGTATGGTTTGCCTCAACAGGTTCATCACTTCCGTTTTAGCCTGCGCCTCAACTTTGTCAATATTATGCTCATTCACATTTTCAAAGGCTTCCTGTATAAGATGGCTTCCTATGTTGCTCGTCATAATGATGATGGTGTTTTTAAAATTCACCACGCGGCCTTTATTATCAGTAAGGCGGCCATCATCCAGCACCTGCAATAAAATATTCCACACATCAGGGTTTGCCTTTTCAATTTCATCAAGCAAAACAACGCTGTAAGGCTTGCGGCGTACAGCTTCGGTTAGCTGGCCACCCTCATCATACCCTACATATCCCGGAGGGGCGCCAACTAACCTGCTTACTGTATGCTTTTCCTGGTACTCGCTCATATCAATCCTCGTCATCATGCTTTCATCGTCAAACAGGTATTCAGCAAGGGCTTTCGCCAATTCAGTTTTACCCACACCCGTTGTACCAAGGAATATAAATGAACCTATCGGCTTTTTCGGATCCTGTAAACCTGCACGGCTTCTGCGTATGGCATCTGCCACTGCTGTAATCGCTTCTTCCTGCCCAACCACGCGTTTGTGCAACTCATCCTCAAGCAGCAGCAACTTTATCTTCTCGCTCTGCATCATTTTGGCAACAGGTATACCGGTTGCACGGGCTATATTCTGGGCTATATCTTCAGCGTCAACTTCTTCTTTCATAAGCCTTTTATCGCTGATGTTTTCAAGCTGGTTGCTTAATTTATTTATGGTTTGTTCCTGGTCTTTTATTTTGCCATACCTTATTTCTGCAACTTTGCCGTAGTCGCCGTTACGTTCTGCCTGGTCTGCTTCAAGCTTTAATTTTTCAATATCAGCCTTGGCATTTTGCACTTTTTCCACCAATTCTTTTTCTTCTTTCCATTTGGCTTTAAATGTATCCCTGCTTACGCTTAAATTGGCAATTTCATTGTTTAACTCCTTTAACTTGGCCGGGTCATTCTCGCGTTTTATTGCTTCACGTTCAATTTCCAGCTGGCGTATTTGCCTTTCAAGCTTATCAAGTTCTTCGGGCATGCTGTTCATTTCCAAACGAAGCTTTGCCGCGCTTTCATCAATCAGGTCAATGGCCTTGTCCGGCAAAAACCTGTCGGTTATATAACGCTGCGATAATTCAACTGCAGCTATAATAGCCTCGTCTTTTATACGCACGTGGTGGTGCGTTTCATACCGGTCTTTTAAACCACGCAAAATAGATATAGCATCTTCTGCAGTAGGCTCGTCAATCAATACCTTTTGAAAACGGCGTTCAAGTGCTTTATCCTTCTCAAAAAACTTCTGGTATTCATTAAGTGTTGTTGCACCTATAGCACGCAACTCACCGCGGGCAAGAGCGGGTTTTAAAATATTGGCAGCATCCATAGCCCCTTCGCCGCCACCTGCACCCACAAGGGTGTGTATCTCGTCAATGAACAAAATAATTTCGCCATCGCTGGTACTGACTTCTTTGACAACACTTTTCAGGCGCTCTTCAAACTCGCCTTTATATTTTGCGCCAGCAATCAATTGCCCCATGTCCAGCGCGTAAATAATTTTGCTCTTTAAGTTCTCGGGTACGTCGCCGTTTATTATGCGTATGGCCAGCCCTTCAGCAATGGCAGTTTTACCTACCCCAGGCTCACCCACTAAAATGGGGTTGTTTTTACTTCTGCGGGTTAAAATATGCAGTGTTCTCCTTATCTCTTCATCGCGGCCGATAACGGGGTCAAGTTTGCCATTACGGGCCATTTCATTCAAATTCTTAGCGTATTTGTTAAGCGCATTAAACTGTGTTTCCTGCGTTTGCGACTTTACCGAATCGCCTTTTCTTAGATCTTTAATGGCGGCAGTCAACCCTTTTTCTGTAAGGCCTGCATCCTTTAAAAGCTTTGCTGTACTATCGCCGCCCTGTATTAATGCAAGCAGCAGGTGTTCTGATGTAACAAACTCATCCCCAAACTGCTTTAAAACATTGTTTGCACGCAGCAAGGTGTTATTAAGGTCGCGTGACAATGCCTGTCCAGGTTCGCCACCCGCGTTTTTAGGCAAACGCCCGAGTAATTCAGCAAGCTTGCTTTCAACAAGGTTAACTGTAACGTTGTTTTTCTTTAATAAATATTCCACGGGAGAATCCTCCTGGTCAAGCAATGCCTTTAGCAAATGCTCGTTCTCAATGCTGGGGTTACCGGCATTAAAGGCCAACTGCTGGCCTTGCTGAATAACCTCCTGTGCTTTTATGGTGTAATTGTTAAGGTTCATATAGTATTTTCTTGTAATTTTTTTAATAAATCCATTCAGTTGCTGCATCCCGGTTTTTATGTAAGAATTTATCGGTGTTTTACAGCCGTCGAACTTTTTTGTGTACTCATATATTGAATATGTTACTATATTCAGTCCGCAAAAAGCATACTCTTTTACCAAACCCCAAAAAAGACCGCATTTATGGCACGTTGCTTCCGTATAACCTGCATGAAAGTCAGTTTGTTATTCATTTACCTGTTATTTTTTCAGGCCGGCCAGGCCCAATACGATTTTAATGAATTGAACACCAAATTTGCCCAGTATGAGAAAGACATGGGCGGAAAATTAGTGATAATGGTGTATAAGGACGGCAAAGTGGTATATACAAAATCGAGCGCTGATTTTTTGCCCAATGAGCAACAGCCGGTAGGCAGCTGCAGCAAATGGTTTACCGCGGCAATGGTTATGGAATATATTGATGAAGGAAAGATATCGCTGGATGATAAAGTGAGTAAATACCTGCCCATTTTTTCAACCTATGGCAAAGGTTATATTACAATAAGAAACTGCCTTACCCACATGACGGGTATTGAAGGTGACAAAGGAACGGGTACTACCGGCGGGTTTAAAACGCTTGAGGGCGAGGTAAACAGCTATGCTAACAGCCACGAAATACAAACCAATGCGGGTACTGCCTTCAGGTATAGCAACATTGGATTAAATATTGCTGCAAGAATTGTTGAGATTGTTGGGAAACGCGAGTTTGAACAAATAATGCAGCAAAAATTTTTAAGGCCAATGGGCATGCGAAGTACAACCTTTCAATTTGACTATGATAAAGGTATAAGCGGCAGCAACGGGGCATATTCATCACCCGCAGACTTTATTAATTTTATGGGTATGCTTATGAATAAAGGCATGTTTAAGGGTAAGCGTATTTTAAGTGAAAAAGCAGTTGCGCAACTGGAAGAGTTGCAAATTGACGGGCAGCAAATGAAATACAGCCCACCCTGTATGCAGGGCCTGGATTATGCACTTGGTGCATGGGTACTTGAAAAAGACAACAACGGTAAACCTACATGTTTTACAGCACCCAGTTTAACAGGCACCTGGCCGGTAATGGATTTATGCAGGGGCTACGCATGCATAATATTTACAAAGGGCAACGGAAGTGAAGACAAAAAGCAGGTATTTACAGGCATTAAAGCCGTAATTGACAGCCAGATACAGTGCAATAATTAGATATATAAAACCTATGGCCAGAAGCTACGGCAATTTTATTTTTATGGATGGCTACGAAAATAAGCGGCAGCCTTTAGCACCACATAAGGTATTTATAAAACGGCTGTACCATAATGTTTTTTTAGCAGCAATATTTTTAAGTATTTGCCTTGTTATTGGCATAGTTGGCTACAAATACGGCGGCCCAATGAGCTGGCTTGACGCATTGCATAATGCCAGCATGATATTAAGCGGCATGGGGCCTGTTGCCGAGGTAAAAACAACCTGGGGCAAGTTGTTCTCATCATTTTACGCGCTGTTTAGCGGGGTGGCGTTTATTACTAATATCGGCATACTAATAGCACCTATTGCGCACCGCTTTTTTCATAAACTGCATGCAGAAGAAAATAATGTATAGAACAGTTAACTATCTTTTTTTACAAACACAATTTTGCTGCGGTCGGCTTTGTACATGTTGTCGTAAAACTTTACGAGATCGTTATATTTTGCGGGTGGGAAGCGATTGGCACTGCGTTCATATTTCCTATTTACGTACACCTTGTCTGCATCTACTTTAAAATGAATTTCGTAGTTTCCAAATTCATTAGCTATGGTTACATCTTTTGGCATGGCTTCAATTGAATAACCACCAGGTACCTGGAACTGAAGTGTATCAATATGTGTAAAGTCATTTTTATATACTACGTCAAATTTACGTTTGTCATCTGCTTCAAGCCTTACGCCGGACTGTGAGAGGAAGTTAGGTGTGAAGAACATGCGCTTGCCTGTTACAGACGCACAACCATCTGCAGTTACCTGTACACGTTCATCAATATACGGATTCTCGTCCTTATGATCGTCGTAGCTAAAACCAGGAACATCGTAGGTAGCAAGGTTAATTTCCTCTTTTAATAATCTCAACTGGTCGTCTTTTGACAGTTCAGTAGCTTCTGCATGGGTATCGTAATAATCAATGCCTGTATACCTTGTAACAATGTCGGCAGTAAGCTTGCCAGTTTCATCAATTTTTCCGGATACATGGGTAATGGTTTGGTTATCTTTTGACGCATACCTTTTGGTGGATATAACATGACCACCTGTTTCATCAATCATCAATGCTTCGCGGTTACCTGTAAAATCGCCTATGTAACCTGCCGGCAGTGTTTGGCTGGTACATTCAAGCCACATAGTATCTTTTTGCATAGGCACGCATACGGTCGCGTGATTAAACTGGCTGCAGGGAAAATCTTTTATCAGCGGGGCTGCATTATCGCCTGCACGGATAACAACATAATTTGCTTTTATGCCAGCTTCGTTTAGCAACGCTACCATAAAATTTGACAGCGCTTTACAATCGCCATATTTTTTTGTGTACACATAGTTGGCGTCAAAAGGCTGCCAGCCGCCAATACCAAGCTGTATGCTTATATACCGTGTGTTTTGCTGCAGGTAACTGTAAAGTAATTTTATTTTTTCTTTGGGGTCTTTTACATTGTCTGTCAGCTCATGCACTTTTTGTTTTACAGCATCCGGCAATGCGTTTTTACCCTGCAAAAGGGTATTGATAAATTTACCAAAGTCAAGCCACGTAGCCATGTTGCCTTTGTAACCTTCTGCTTCAAATTCAGACGGCGCCATCATAACATAGGGTACCAGCTCATGCCATATAGGAGATAAAACTTCTTTGTCAATATGGGCGAGGTTTTTAACTTCCCAGGTATATGTTTTTTTACCTGATTTGTCGCCCATCACAGGATCACTTTTGTAATTAAAAGCCTTGTAACGTACATTGTAATCAGCAGGTGCCATCAGCATAAAACGGCTTTCCTGAACTGATATTCCGGAGCCTTCCTGTGGCACCCAATCAGGTATATCCCTTATGCCGTTCAAATCATAATCCTCTTCAAACTCAACTGTATATGGGTAAACACCATAACCAAAATTATACTCCTTATATCTTGTGTCGGTCATTAGTGTCTCATCGCCGCTGCCGGTAACATCCGCAAAATCTTTTTTCTTTATGTGTTTTATTTCTTTGCCGGATGCATCATAAAGTGTACCGGTAAGGTCGTTAATACTTTTAAACCTGTCATAATCAGTATAATAGCCGCCAAAATTTTTACCCGTTTCGTTTAATATGGTGTATACATAGTGTTCATGCACAGTAGCTTTACCGGGAGACCTTATCTCAAAAATTTTTTCACTTAAACGGGTAACTACCCTTGTGTCCTTTCTCAACGAATCAGGTATCGCGGCAACGGGGTACTGGGCGTGTATTTTTGCGATGATAAAAAACACCGCAAATACTAAAACTAACTTTCTGCACATAACATTTATACTGTTAAAGTTTTTTAAATACAATTTGCTCGGATTGTTTTTTAACAACCGCGGTAAAAAAATCTCTTAATGTTTCGTAGTCGCCTGCTTCAAAATTGGCTTTGTTAAGCATCAATGTACAGCGTAACTGAATGCGATTATTATTTACAACAGCAATATATTCAAACTGCCCATCGGCTTCTCCTAACTTTATCCTTACCGATTTTGGCATTTCATCAATTTTAAACCCTTTGGGTACTTCCATATTTAAAATGTAGGCATCCTGAATACAGTAAGGCAGTTCAACCGGGTATGCCCTGGTGCCGGCAGTAAACGGGTTTTTAGGAAATACCTGGAACATAAAAGGGTTGAAATAAAAAACACTCTCTGCATTTGTACTCAACTTAAAGTTATAATTTAAACTTACCGGAAATTCACTTCTCTTCAATGAATCTATAGAAAGACCTGAAACAGGAATGTCCACCGGGCAGTAATCTTTCAATATTTTCAAAGAGTCACCAGCCTGCGATGCAGCAAAAGCCCCGCGAATGTTATAAGACTCAAGCATACCGGGTGTTTGCTTAACACTACCCTCAAGCACTCCTTCTTCAGTATTAGATATCGTTACCAAAGCCACTTTTTGCTCCTTAACGGAATCTGCGCTAAAAATAATTGAGTCGGGTTGGTCTTCATTTACTACCCGGGCCTGGCCGTTATAACAGTTACCTGCCAGTAAGCCAAAGCCTAATTGTTTATGGCTGCAGTCAAGGTAATAAACTTTGTCATCAATCTTAGCGCGGCAAATAAGATAATTGAATTTATCCAGTACAGGGTATTTTGGAAAATTAAAACCATTTTCCCTTGTGCTAAGCAGCACAGGTTCTGCAATAATCCCTTTTTGGCTTAAAAGCAAAATAAGTAACAGGTTAATTTCGCCAACGTTTCCATTTTGCGCAGTAAAAACATTGTTTAGAGAAGTTTTTATATAAAAATTGTTATAACTGTTGCAGTTGAAATTATTGCGTATATAATAAAAAACGTTTTGCGAATATGTTAGTAAATCAGCATTGTTGGCAGACAGTTCCTTTACCTTATCATTCAGCCATTGGGATGGGTCCATAAGGGGTTTGCCAAAATCCTGTCGGTCTAATAATTCATGCGAAGCATTTCCCCATGTAGTTATTACATCCCTGGTTTTGTCGCCATTTGATGTTTGGTACAGCTGAAACTCTATTTTGTCAATATAATTTTTTGGCGATGAAACATAACTTTCTAATTTAAGCGGCGGTACATTTTTCATTACCCACCTGCGATTGTTGGTTAATGTTCCAACGTTTACATCCTGGTCTTCTTCGCCATAAGCAGGATTATACAAACCTTTTTGCGTTATTAAATAATTTTTGCGCACAACAGAAGATTTGTTTATATAAAAACTGTCAAATCCCTGCCTTACAGATGCGTAGATAAGAAGATTGGGAATAGATACGTTATACTCACTCCAAAGGCAAGGATACTCAGTACTTTGAAATTCCCAGGCATGAAGCCGAAAATCAAAATCTGAAGTTATGGTATAAGCGTACTCAATTATTGAACCTGCTTTTACTGCAGGAAGCGTAAATTTTTTCTCAGTATAATTTTTATTGTACCTGTCTTCAAAAATATCTTTTTTATCAAGGCTGGTTTGTATAATTCTTCCATTTTCAAGCGTGTACGTAGTTGCGGCTACATCGCTTAAAGTTTCATTCTCCTGGTCTTTACTGTATAAAAAAATATGCTGGGTGGCGGTATTAAATGCATTATCGTTCAAGATTTTCACCCGTGTGTATCTTTTATAAACATGGCGAAACCAGCCTTTGATACTACCTACGAAATTGGTTGAGCCTATATCTGCAATAATTACAGCGCCTTTGCTTGTATCAACGCCCTGAAGGTTAAAATCTTCAGCCGATATTTTGCCAAACTTTACATTGCTTGTTTCCTGCGCAAAAGCAATGTTGGCAATACCAGCGAGTATTGCAAATAAAATAACGTGAAAATGTTTTTTTAAAAGGGGCATTTATTAAAGCTTTTTAAATACAATTTGCTCTGACTGCTTTTTAACAACCGCGGCAAAAAAATTTCTCAGGTACTCATAATCTGCTGCGTCAAAATTAGCCTTGTTTATAGTTAGCTTACATCGCAATTGTATGTGATTTTTGTCCGCTGCGGCAATGTATTCAAACTGCCCATCAGTGTCACCTAACCTTAGCCTTATCGATTTTGGCAGCTCATCAACCCTATATCCGTCAGGCACGTCCATATTCAGAATATACACGTCTTGTATACAATATGGTATTTCAACAGGATATGTTCTTGTATCTGACGTAAACGGGTTTTTGGGAACTATATGGAAAATGAGCGGGTTAAAGTAGAAAATATCTGCACCGTTTGCGCTGAACTTAACATCATAATTTATTGTAACGGGCGATGCAAGATTTTTTAAAGAATCAACGGTAAGGTTGGTAGCGGGTATATCAACAGGGCAGTAATTTTTTAACAACTTTAGCGGGTCTCCACCCTGCGACGCAACAAGCGCTTCGCGTATGTTGTATGACTCAGACATTCCTGGCGTCTGCTTTACAGTGCCTGCGAGGTTACCGTTATCACTGTTTGATATATTTATTAAAACCAGCTTTTGCTCCTTAAGAGAGTCTGCGCTAAAATTAAGGGCGCCGGGGTTTAAAGTATTTACAACTCTTGCATTGCCGTTGTAACAATTGCCCGCCAGCAGGCCAAACGCCAAAAGCTTATGGCTGCAGTCGAGATAATAAACATTATCCCCGCTTTTCATTTGGCAAATAAGGTAATTAAACTTGTCGAGTATCGGGTAGCTGGGGAAATTAAAGCCATTTTCCCTGGTACTTAACAAGACGGGGTCGGCGGCGAGGCCACGCTGGCGCAGCATTAAAACAAGCAATAAATTAAGTTCGCCAACATTGCCGCTATGGCTTTTAAAAACGTTTTGTAATGAGGATTTAATGTAAAAGTTATTATAATTTGTACAGTTAAAATTATCCCTGATATAGTTATATGCGCTTTGCGCAAACTGTATTGCATCGGGGTTGCTGTTTGATATTTCTTTTACCTTATCCTGCAACCAACTTGCATCTTCGGTAAATGCCAGGCCAAAATCTTCCCTTGAAAGCAATTCCTGCGATGCTTTTCCCCAATCACTCATTACATCCTTAGTTGTTTCTCCATCATAAACCTGTGAAAGCTGGAATTCAATTTTATCAATATAGTTTCTTTCGGATGAAACATAGCTTTCAGCTTTAAGTGGCTTTAAATCTTTCATAACCCAGCGCCTGTTGTTGGTGTATGTGTTTACATTTAGCCGCTCTTCCTGGCCGCCGTAAG
>JABDGS010000084.1 GCA_013285915.1 Bacteroidota bacterium | reverse complement strand
AGCAATAACAGTTTGCTGCAAAAAATGGATACGATAATACAGGATAAAACATTTGATAAAGTAAACTTTACGGTAGCCCCTTTACACAAGGGAGAATATGAAAATTGCAGTTTTATTAATTGTGATTTTTCAGCAACTGCATTTGCAGGTATTGTATTTATTGATTGCAGTTTCACTAACTGCAACCTCAGCCTTGTTAAATTAGGTAACACTGTTTTAAGGGATGTTGTTTTTACAGGCTGTAAAATGCTTGGGCTGCATTTTGAGACGTGCAACCAATACGGCCTTAGTGTTAAGTTTACTGATTGCACCTTAAACCACTCATCCTTCTACAAAACAAAAATTAAAAAAACACAATTTAAAAATTGCCAGTTGCACGAAATTGATCTTACTGAATGCGACCTTACCGAAGCAAGCTTTTATAATTGCGATTTTGCGAAAGCTGCATTTGAAAATACTGTACTTGAAAAAGCAGATTTTAGAACTTCTTACAATTTTTCAATTGACCCCATGCGCAACCGTATTGCTAAAGCAAAATTCTCGCTAAGCAGTGTTGCAGGCCTGCTGGGCAGGTATGATATTATGATAGATGGGAAGAGTTAGGGTATTAGTTAAGCTATTTTTTACAACAGGCATACAAAATGTTTTACATTTACTGTAAAGCCCATTAAATCAATACAAAACATTATGGTGCGATTGTTTATTATTGCTCTTGTATTAATACTTCCGGGTTGTGTAAGCACCTCATACTTCTCAACCAGTAATGATGTTTTAAACAGGAAGGGAACCATTTTATTTAACGACGGCACCACGCTTACAGGGCAAATTACTATACCATTTGAAAATGATTTTAATATTGATGTGCCTGCAATTAATTTTATTTATGCTGTACCGGAGGGTGAAACAGAAAAGAGAAATGTACCGTTAAGCAGTATTGCCGGGTATTATATGGACAGTAATTTTTATGCATTAAAGAAAGTTGACCTGTTTGTAAACAATACTAACCAATTGCTTTTTGTAAAAAGGTTAACGGGGCCAAAATCAAAAATACAACTATACACGCTGCACCAAACGGGCAAGGGAAACTCAACCGGGGAAGAAGCAGATGATTATTTTATATCTCTGCCTGGCGCAAAGCCTTATGAAACAATTAATATCAGGAGCAACAAACTGATGCCTGATTTTGATTTAAAAATGAGCGCGCTTGTTAGTGATTGCCCGGCACTGGCGGATAAAATAAAAGCACGGGAAGACGACTACTTTTTGCCATTTGTTATTTTTAACCGCGGCAAGTATAAAAAGGTGTTACTGAAAATAATAAATGAATATGATGGCTGCAGGTGATATAATAACTGCACGTTATATACAAATAAAAAACCGCCGCACTGCAAACAGCGCGGCGGTATAAGTAAGAGGCATGATGTTCTAATTGCTAAACTCTTCTTTAAGCTGTGAATGTGTTGCAGCCTGGCTATTTAAACCACTTGCAATATGTTCAGCAGACAGTAATACCTGCCTTGCTGCGGTTTGCAATACCTGGCCCTGCAATTTGGCATTAAGCCTGCCGGCAGATTGCGCCAAAGCAAGGGCAGCAATCATTTCAAGCACATAAGGGTTCCATGGTGGTACGGGGCCATTGCCTGTTGGGCCGCCGCCATCTACCTTTACACCCTGTGATACCCAAACATAAATAGCTTCGTACAGGCCGCTGATGTTTGGCCTTGTGCCGCCCCCGTTGCCTACAGGTGTTTTAAAGAAGGCAAAACAAACACCATAACCACCTGTTGGTATAAACAGGTCCTCCTGGTTTATGGTGTCGTTGCCCACTACCATAAGCCATTGCTCAAACGGTACGCCGTGAATTGAGTTGAATGACTGTACATCTTCAGGTGAGGTTGAAGGTACCCAGCCCTGCAGGTTAGCTTCGTTGTTAAGGCTGGCATCGGTAATTACGTTTACAAAATAAGGGTCGTCAGCAAATGCACCGGCATTAACGTCAAATGCATCAATTGATACACCGCCATCGCCGGGCTGGCCGCCATAACCCTGCGGTACAAAAATGTTGGTAAAAGTAACGTCGCCGCTGCCTACGTTAATAGTACCTGTTTGGCCCGGAAAAAATACTTCGTTACCATCAGCGGTATTGGTAACACATACAAACGCAAGTATTAAATTTTCAGGATTGCCTTCAGCATCTGTTGATGGCAAGGTTTCACCCATAGGCACCTGTACAGGCAGTGTGCCTGCGTTTACGTTGCCATTAGGCACGTTGGGCCCAAAAGGCTGGTACGCACTGCCGTGGCCGCGAATGCCGCGTGGTACCCATGTTACGTTTTTTGTTATAATGTTTGGCATAGCAAATATGGCCCCTCCCAAGGCCTTTTTATAAAGAAAGATCAGAATGTTTTTCCTGTTAGTTTCGTAGCGGAGGATTAATGTGGGTGCAAGTTATACCCGCGGTTTGCCGTAAAAAAAGTGATAAACCACAACGGGAGATGTGATTTTTAACAAAACCACGCAAATGCCTTGGGAACTGAAACAGTGCTTTGTTGACTTGAATATATTTTTGACACAAATAACTTGGGGAGGAATTATTGGTGTTAATAGAGAAACGAAACATAATAGGAATAAAAGCAAAGGCCGTTTCGGGGAAACGGCCTGCACAAAACCCCTCTATTTTGTTTCTTCATTGCCGGGCCTGGGCTGCCCGTTATGACACGTATTGCACGTTACTGCTATTATAGAATCACCCACCATTGGGTGCTTTAATTCAAAATATTGCTCATTTATCCCTGAGGTCATACGCATCATAGCACGAGCAATTTCTTTTTCCGGTTTTTCATCGCTGGCATAATCAGGCTTATGCGTGTCTTTATTTTCGGCATGGCAAAAAACGCATGTAACACCAAGCCCGTCTTCAAATTCATCAACCATTATTTTATTTAATTGCTTTGCTGATATATCTGCAGGTAACACCTGCAGGTTTGTATATTGGCCTTTTGGTGGCTTAACGGCAGCAACACCTATAATAGCCATAGACGCAAGGCCCGTTATAACAATTGCTTTTTTTGATATACTCATAAATAAAATATGATCTGTAATAAATGATGTTATTGAAAGCTGTGTTATTTATCAGCAAAAACGCTGAGTGTTAATTCGGCATTATCTGATATAATACTAAAGCCACCAATATCAAAATCTCTTCGATTGATGGTAAACGAACCTTTGAATAAATAGCCTGTGCCTGCTGGTTGTGCGGTAAAGGGAAATGTAATATCCTGAACATGATTTTTTATGGCCAGTTTGCCATACACTACAAATGTGCCGCTTGCCTGCCCACTGGTAACTTTAGTTGATGTAAAGGTGATTAGCGGGTACTGCTGAACATTGAAATAAGACTCAGCCTTTAAATGACCGTCGCGCATATCATTGCCGGTGTTTACTGTATTTGCCTTTATGCTTACTTTAAATGATGCACTTGCGACATTACCGGGGTCGAACATTATCATGCCTTCCAGCCCGCTGAATGCACCGCCCACATTTATACCAAAATTTTTAATAGTAAATTTTATTGACGACTTTGCATCAATAACCCTGAACTGCGCAGCACCAAATAGTGTGTATAATAAGCCCCCATTTAGCAGTACTAATTTTTTAACTGTTTGCATAATACCTGTACTTATTGTTGGATTTTAACTGCATCGCCTGCAAGTGGTATATCGGTAACCGCAAGGGTGTGGTCATGCTTATCAAAATAAACACTGGTAAGGCCAAGCAAGCTGCGCAGCTTTTCCTCGGGCACCTTCATTGGGCCAGGCGCGGGTGCAGTACCCGGCTGTGGCTGCGGAAACGCGGTTGAAGTAGCTGTATGAAATGTGATATTGCCTTCAGTTTTTTGCATGGTTTGGTGTATGTGGCCGTTTAAAACGGTTACCGAACCAAAGCGCCTGAGAAAGCCAAGCGCCTGTTCGCTGTCTCTTGTGCCCCAGCCCCATTGCGGGTAAACAGCCCAAAGCGGTATGTGCGCAAAAACAACGATGGGTGTGCTGGCACTGCGGCCCTTCAGATCATCCTCAAGCCATTGAAGCTGCGTTTTACCTAACGATCCAAGCCCACCTTCAGAAGTATCAATAACATTTACCAGCCCAACAAAGTGTACGCCGTTGTAATCGAAGCTGTACCAGCCATCGCCTTTGGTATCTTTTCCATAGCGCTGCATATACAGTTTATTATCGCCGTTAAGTACATCATGTTCGCCGGGCACATAAAACACTTTGTTGCTTTTAACGCCTTTCAGCGCCTGGTCAAGCGTATCAAATTCATCAGCCTGCGCAAGGTGTGTAAGGTCGCCGGTATGCAGCATAAAGGCTGGTATATTGGGCATGGCGTTTATCTTGTCAATAGCAGCCTGCAGCGTGCCTGTAACATCAGGATTGGCGGGTTTATTAAACCCTATGTGGCTGTCACTTATCTGCACAAAACTAAAATCGTGTTTTGGCATCATCAGCCCTTCTTTTAGCCTGCCGGTATGTTTATCAATCATCTGGCTCATGCCATACGATTTTAGTATGCCGCCGCTCATCATCCATAATATGCCTGTGCCGGCCCAGGCCATGCATTTAATAAACCCGGCGCGGTCAATACCGTCGTCGTTGTGGTCGGTTATAATTACATCATTCTTTGCCATACAGTTTTGTTTGTTTTAAAAATTGTTGCCCAAAACAAATAAATACCTGCGTGCGGCAAATATGTTTTACACCATGCATGCCAATTACTTGATTAAACTGGTTAGTTTGGTAAGTTTTGAATGAAGGGCAATTGGTTTTTTCGCGGCGTGATAACGGGTTGGTGCGGACGTAAGTTTTTTAATTATACCAGAAGACAAAAGCTTAGTTACGGTTACCGAAAAATATAAGCGTATATTTAAACCGGTTGAAAATTTTAAACCTATGATATGTTAAACACACGCGGGGTAAGTTACGGCATTGACGCACCCGGAGTTATTAGAAACCTGTTTATTGCAGCAGCAGCCACCATTATTTTACCTCTCATTTTTCCGATGGTAAAAATAGGCGCCGTTATTATCGATATTACCTGGCTGATGTGGATGGGGTTATACCTTAGTTTGGGCGGTGCGCTTATGCTGGTTTACTCGCTGGTTGGCAAATTTAAGCACAGGGAGCGTATGCTGAATATGATTGCCTGGAGAGGCGATGAGCAAGTGCTGGATATTGGCACAGGAAAAGGTTTGTTAATGATTGGGGCTGCTAAAAAGTTAACAACTGGTAAGGCAACGGGTATTGATATATGGAACGAAAAAGACCTTACCGGTAATAATATTGAAAACGCTTTTAAAAATGCAGCGATTGAAGGAGTAAAAGATAAAATTGAGATAAGAAACGAAAATGCCATGAATATGAGTTTTACCGATAACTCATTTGACGTAATTCTTTCCAATTTATGTTTGCACAATATTTCTGATAAAGAAGGAAGATTTGCAGCCTGCAAAGAAATAAGCAGGGTTTTAAAAAGAGGGGGCACAGGCGTTATTGCAGATTTTATGCATACAAAAGAATACAAACGCAACTTTGATAAACTCGGCATGCAAACAACAGTTTGCCCGGTAAGTTATTTTAGTACATTTTATTTTCCACCGTTGAGAATGCTTGTTACCAGGAAAGCATGATGCTAATTTAAGTTTTTATATTCTAAAATTTGCGCGGTAACGGATTGTAGAATTCCCGCCCCGCAAGGGTTAAATTTCCCAATAAACCTAATATTTCAGAATGGCCCCAAGCGGTTCCCCCACGTAAATCCTGTGGCACTATAATTGTTTTTTATACCGGTACAAAAGGCAGTATCTATTCGCTTTGTGGCTGCCAGGTAATGTGCCGTACCGCCTGTTCTTTATTTCAAATAAATTTTATCATCTTAAATAACAAACATGTCAAACACATTAATTGATTCAGTCAAATCAGTTTTTACTGATGTTATCATTACAAAATTCGCTTCGTTGCTTGGCGAGAGTGAAAACAATACCCGCAAGGGGCTGCAGGCAGCCATATCAATGGTGCTCACCTCTGTTTTAACCAAAGGCGCCTTCCAGGCAGACGCGGCAAAAGTATACGAGCTGAGCAAGCAAGCTGCAGGCAACGATTTTTTTGGGCATATACACGAATTAAGCATTAACCAGGGCGGCCTTACCGCAGGTAGTGCCCTGTTAAGTAAGGGTGCGGATTATGCCAACGCGTTGCTTGGTGCACGTACTGACAATGTAATAAAGGAGGTTGGCAGGCATGCAAACGTAAGTGTGGCTTCAGCATCTTTTATAACAGGTGTTGCAAGCTTTGCAGCACTTGATGCCATTGGCAGGCACATAAATTCATCAAGTCTTGATGTAAAAGGCATGATAGATTGGCTGGGTTTACAGCGCGACAGTATTATACACGCTATACCAAATGGAGTGCATGTAAAAGAAGCGCTTGGCATAAGCCATTACCCCGGCGAGAAAAATGCAAAGGCCAAGCGTACTACAACGCTGGTAATTATATTGGTGATTATTGCTGTTTTAGTTGCTGCATTTTTTTGGTACCGCGCGCATAACAATAGCAGTGCTGCTGCTGTTGATAACACTGCAGACACTGTTGTAAACACGCCTGCACCTGCAATAACCAGCAGTGGGCCGGCAGTTACTGATACATTGCCAAACGGTACTATGATTACAGCAGACAAAGGCGGCACCGAAGAAAGGCTTATTGCTTTTTTAAAAGACCCGAATGCAAAAATTGACAGCAAAAATGGCAACTGGGTTACCTTAACAAAAACTACGTTTGATGCTAACAGCGCCAACCTGCTGCTTGCATCAGAAACGCAGTTGAAAAATATAGTAGCAATCTTAAACGCGTTCCCTAAAGCAAAAATAAAAATTGGCGGATTTACTGATAACGTGGGCGATGCTTCGGCAAACACAAAATTGTCGCAACAAAGGGCAGATAATATTTTGGCCAAACTGAAAGACTTAGGCGCCAACCATTCGCAGCTTGATGGTGCCAAGGGTTACGGTGCCGACAAACCGATTGGCGATAACGGCACAGAAGACGGCCGTGCCATGAACAGGAGGACGGCTGTTGATGTAGTGGATAAATAGCAATGTTGTGATTTTGTTTATAATGAAGGGGCTGCAGTTTGCGGCCCTTTTTGTTGTAAGATTATATAGGCTTTCTGCGGAAGCGGGCAAGTGGGAATGGGTTGCACGCAAAGACGCAGAGGCGCAAAGGAAGAATGCAGATGCTGTATGTTAACCTGCCATTTATGGCAGGGATAAATGAGTTTTTATTTTTTGTTGGGCTTTAGCCCAATAGTCAATCGCAAATAATTTAAATACCCTTTACAAAATGTTTTTTACTCTTGTTTGTTAGCTTCGGTAGTTGATTCACTTTTTACAATTTTCAATTTTGTATCGCCGGGGTAGGTACGCTTAAACTCAATCCATTTTTCTATGGTAATTGTTTTTCTTTGGCCCGTGGCAACTTCTTCCACGGTAACCTCGCCAGGGTTTGTTGCCCCTAATTGTATAAGAATTTTCTCAAGCAGAATATTTGTTTTGTGCTGAATATCGATGCGTTCATTTATTTTCCAATACCAGTTATTTACTGCCCTGAGCAGGAAAAAAAGCCCGATTAATACAACGAGAATAATGACAATTGCTTCGATTGAGGCTTCCATTTTTGTAAGGTTTAGATTATTGGTTTGTTGTTGACGCCGTTAAAATAATAAAAAAAATTACGGAGAGAATTATTTACGCAAAATAATTGTGCACGTTACGAAAGTAATTTGAAAGCCAAGAGGGACAGAAGGGGCTTTTATTTTTGATTCCAGATGCCCTGCGGAAATGGGCGGTGAGTGAGTCCGTAACATTTACTTTTTCCAATCCGCACTTGCCAGTACAACCGATGTTTCTATTTGGCGCACCGGTATGGCCCAATATTTACGCAGCAACAACTCCTTTTCGGTGTGCGTGGTTAAACGAAACCCGTGCTTTTCATAAAAAGATATTGCCCATACGGCGTTTGCCCATGTACCAATTAATACGGGTGTTTTGGCCATGGCAATTAAATGGGTAAGCAGCTTACCGCCAATTCCGTGGCTTCTGTACGCTGGCCGCACATAAGCGTGCCGTATTAATACAACTTCTTCTTTGTCCTGTATGCCCATAACGCCTATTAGTGTATTATCTTTTTTATAGCCCCAAAATGCAACACCCTGGTTAATTTGCGCCAGTAGCTCTGCCTTGGGCATATAAGGCTCATGATACCTGTCTTCCGGGATAAACCCTTTATATGCAGTAGCAGCATCATTTATAATATTATATATTTCGTCAAAGTCGCTGGCGGTGCATTGTACAATCATAATGTGGTGGTTATTTGCTATCGCCCTGAATGCAGGGGGGTATCACGAATGAAAAGGTACGAATAGTTCTTTCTCTCTTCTCGGCAATGTCTGTCCTATAATTTGTATGGGGTGTAACGTGTAGCAACATGTAAGGTTTATGCTGTCCTTGCCATTTATGACAAGGGCAATAGCATTGTTTCTTTCTTTCGGCTTTAGCCATTAACTAATCTTATGTATTTCAAATACCCTTTAGAAAAGGGCTTTTATTTTTAGTTCCTGATGCCCTGCGGAACATCAGGAACAGCGTGGCCGGGCAGAGACGCCCAGCGAGGAAGGGAAATAGAAACCTTTAATTTTATTTGAGTTGTGCATTTATGGCTTCTTAGCAACGTATATCCAATAGCGTTACGTGTGGCCGAAGATGTTGCAATAACGCCTGTTACCGTTTTATTATAGACAAGATACATCACAATGCTTCTATAGAGAAGCGGGTGTATTTCTCTTTTTTATTATATTCCGAAATCATTACATGCCCTTCTTTTGCAGGAAAAACATTGGTTTTTATTTTTCCTTCTTTATGTTGAATGGTTCGCATTATTTTTTTAGTGTTTACGTTGTATATAAACGTATTGTCATCATCGTCAATAATAATGTAGTTTGTTTTTGTTTCATTGTTGGTAACCTTGTAAAAGCCTTTTTTATCAAACCCAGCAATAGTGCCAGCCGGGCCAAAGTAACTTGATTCGTCGCACTGCACATTGTTATCAAGTTTAAGCTGTGCCTTGCTGTCCTGTTTAATAAATACACCATCGGCAAGTTTATATTTTGGTATGCCCAATAATTTTTTTTCTACCACGGCGGAGCCGGCAAAAACGGTATTGCCTTCATAATCTTTAAAAGCAGTTGAATACCTTACGTAAAAATTATTATCGGGCATAGTAAATAACCCGTCTTCTGATACACCTGCAATGGTATTGGTATTCCAGTAGCTGTAAATGTTGGCCATTTCTTTGCTGTTATTACCAACGTTAAGTGTAAAGAGCCCAATATATGGACCATTAGAATAATCCCTGGCTGTGGTATAGTCTTTTTGCCTGTCGGGGTTTATTATGCAGCCTGTTAAATAAGCCTTGCCAGTGTTGGGATCGTTATCAAACGTAAGCACTTTAAGCCAGTTGCCTTTTTTATCTTTAAGGTCGTATCTAAAATAAGCCATCGAATCAGTAGTAGAATAAGTATGTAGAGTATATCCGCCTTCGGGCGCCAAATCGTTGACTTTGGTTAAAATATAAATGTTGCTGCCTGCCGTGTGCAAATAATACCTGTCTCCATTCAGCGTTAGCTTTTTGGTCCATAAAAGGTTGCCTTTTGTATCAAACACCATAAAAGCATCTTTCAGATTATCGCCGTAATAAACGGCAAAGCCCGTTTTGGCAATATTGCGTACCTGCAAGCCGTGTTTTAAACCATAAACATACGTATACCTCGCTGAAAACCCGCTGCCTGTGAGATAGGTTGTTCCGGTTAAACTGACATCATTGCTGTGGGTGGCTATAATTTTACCATCAAGGCTTATAAATTGTATAAACAATTCGTCCTTTTGTTTTTCAACAGGTTTTTTCTTTGGGTTTTCATTAGGTACTAATGTGTTGCTTATTTTGGTGTAGGCCAGGCATAAAACATCCTGTTCAAAACTTACATCTTCCAAAGTTATATAGGCCTCAGTGAATTTTACGGTGCCAATATCGTTAAGGTTTTCATCCATTATAGTTATCTTATAATTAAAGGTGTTTTCAGCAGCTTTTTCAAGCTTGGTAAAAACAAGATAACCTACAAGGGCATTGTCCTGCGTAATAGCTTTAACCTGCGACGATATTTCTTCACTTACTTCTTTAAATACTTTGGTTTGCGCATAGCTAACAACACCAAGTAATAAACAGCTAAATAAAAGCACAATATTTTTTTTCATCCTGATTTGTTTTTTAAAAGATGGGATTTGTATGAAGGGGTATTAATTTTTCTTAAACTGTGCCGCAAATTCACAATACATGCTTGTTGAGTTATTATTGATAAAATCGTTGGCAGAATTGCGCCGGGCTTTGTCTGCATTAGAAGATTCGGCGGCCAGGCCGGTAATAAATTTTTTTAAATCTTTTTCGTCTGTTGTGCAGCTTGCCCAAAAACCGGCATTTTGCAGCGTGGCACAATATTGCTGCAGGTTTTCGGCAGGCATTTGCTCCAGCATAGTTTGCAACTGGTAATAATCTTTTGAAATATATTCTTTGGGTATTATACCAATGGCATTAAACCTGTGCAACTCTTTGTCGTTGTAATATAGCCCCGCAAAAATGTTGTACATCATAAAATCATACCACTCATCTTTATTGCCTTTGTCTTTTTCCTGCAGTATGCGGTAAAGGCAGGTGGTAAGCTGCATATCGTCAAACATATTCCATATAAGCATTTTTGTAGCCTTGTTATATACATTGGCGGGAATAGGCGTAACCGTGGCATTTTTATCGCTGCCGGCAAGTGTTGCTTTATAACGCTCTTCACAATCAGGATGTGTTTTTAGCGAATCGTCAATACCGGATGTGTCAGAAAAGCTATATTTTTTTGTTGACAGCCCTTTTGAATGTACCTGCATCCAGTCGGTATTGGCCGTTAGTCCATAGGCTGTAAAGTAGTCAGCAAGCGGCTTCTGCAACGGTTGCCTGTATTGAATGTCGGCACTGTCAAGATGCAAAAAGTATTCAGCATTAAAACCTATATGGCAGTTTTTTAATAAAATAATTGCGAGACTGTCAGCATCACTCTCATGATAGCGCTGATGCCTGCTGCGGCTAAAGCTATAGTTCTCCAGTATTTCCTTTAAGCGGCTAAAGCGCCCATATTTTGAGTTTAATACATTCTTCAATGAATTTTTGTATTCGTCAGATGATAACCATTCTGCCCGTTCCTTCATCGCGTTTTCCGGATGGTTTAAAATATTGTGAGACAGCTCGTGTGCAATGGCAAGAGCAAGCTCCTCCCGGCTTTGTGAAAAATGCACCAGGCCAAGGTTAACCGCAAGAATATTACCCCCTGTTGCATAAGCATTGGGTGAGGCGCTCCGGTCTAACAACAGCAAGGGTTGTTGTGCAAATAGCCCGGGATTAGCTACAGCAATCTGATTTACTATGCCAAGCAGATAATTATACACGTCAGCCTCGTACACATAGTTTTGTTTTTCTATAGCTGTAATAATAAAATCAGTACGGTCGTCCCAAATTTCCCTGAATTTTTTTTGGGTGGCTTTAGCAGGGTAAATGTCGGGGCATTGCCAGGCTTTTTTTAATGAATCTTTCTCATGGGAATAATATACGTCAGATAATTGCTGGTAAGTGTAGAGGGGGTGCAATTGGGCAATACTATTTAAACAAATACTGCTTAAGTAAATGATAATCAAACACACACGGGCAAACATAGGGCGAAAAATTTAATTATGTTTTTAAAGGGGTTACTTTTAATGCTGTTGCAAAATATAACATTTTTACATAATCGCCAACCGGTGTAATTTTTAGCAAAACACGCATGAAATACTCTGTGCAGAAGGCGGAACTTTATTATTTAGTTCCAAATGCCCTGCGAAATATCGGGAACAGCGAGGGGGAATGGATGGATTGCGTTTTTTCTGTCGGCTTTGGTGCAATACTATGCTGTGGGCCATTCAATTCCCGTCAAAGCCAGAAACCTCGGGCGGCCTTTTATAAGAAAATCCTTTGATGCCCTGTGGAAGTTTAAGGATGGTACGGACACAAAGCGGGAAGTGGATACATTTTAAAAAGGGGAAACATTTGTTTCAAAAATACCGGGAATAAAATAGAGTTTTCTTGTTCCAACAGACAAAGCGAAACCCTTAGATTCTTCAGCAGCTAAGTTATTGAAAATACCATTTTTGCCAGACACGAAATAACCTAAATACCAATCGTGGCCTTTTTTAATAAATTTTGTTTTTGCATCAAATATTATTTGTTCGTTATTATATAAAACAATTTCAATTTCGTTGCCGGGTAACGACTCAATGGATTTAATAAGCCGGTTTTGAACTTTTATTTTCATAAGCCTGAACGGGATAAGCAAGGCATATAGTATACAGATAAAAATGAGTATAGGATAGTCATAAACAACTGCATTTAAAACAGTCAGTTCCGGTTTCTTGGTCATTATTTCCCGAACCTCTTTATTTTCAATCAGTATTCCAACCACGATTACTACAGGCTGATAAACATTTTGCAAAAACAGGTTTCTGCTAATTCTTTTTAAATAGTAATCTTTTATTTTATTAGAGTAGCTCATTTATTTCATTTCCCGCGTCATTTATCCGATGGCCCTAGGGTATTGGTTGAGGACGTCGCGGCATGTTTTGTAATAGTGCTAAATATAGCTACTTCACTTTATAAAACTACAAACCGTATATCTTGATTTGCATACTACGGTAACCTGTTACAGTGTACATGACCGGCACTTAAGGCACCGTAAGGACATTGCGAGATAGCAAAGGAAAATGTTCCTATTTTCCGTTTTTTTCTTTTTTATACTTGACTGTCGCAAATATTTCTAATGCAATTTCAGTTTGATGTGGTGTTAAATTACCAGCGCCCAACGATAATGCAAGAGAACTGTTCATAGATTTATTAAATCCCCCGAGGTCGCGAACATAAATAGCTGCGCCGTTTCGTGAAGGATTCTTGGTGTAAACTATTTTTCTATATTGGTTGTCAACGGTGTCAATCTTAAAAGTCAGCTTTTTTATTTCAGCAGGCATATAAACCGGGTAATAAAACTCAGTAGTATCGTGCCTGCACCTGGCAACATAGTCGCAACCGCCTCCTACTGCGCTATCTTTTACAGTTGCGGGGCGGATATTTAATACAGCAACTTTTGGCATATTACTTATGCCGTAGGTGACACCGGCTTTCATAAACTTTTCAGATAGTGAAAATTTCCAGTCTCCATCTGCTAAATACTCTTGTTGGGTTTGTGGCAACGGGCCAGTGTAATAGCCAAAATCAAAACCAAATCCCATACTGTCACCCAAAACTTTACCGACATAAGAATCAATACCTTGCTCCGGCACCAATTTAAAGGATGGCGGAAACTCAAAGATGTAATTACCTATTTCAATGGTTTTCCAGTTTGCGTGTGCGCTGTTTGGTTCTTTAGCTGTGCAACAAGCCAGCAGGAAAAGAAAAGTCGTAAAAAAGGGTTTCATGACAATAAATTTGGGTCGCATAGGTTATAAATATAGTTCTCCAAAATTTCTCAAAAAAAACTTCCCCAAAAAGCGAGACAAAACAGCACTTTGTATATATAGTAATAGGAGGTTACTATTATGGCAAATAAATTAAAACCAGCCGAGCTTAAAGAAAAGTGGCTGGAGTATTGCAAAAAATGCGATGAACTGTTTATTGAAAAGGTTAGGTACCGCGAACTGCTGATCGAGGTCCCCAAGCGGGTTATTTATTGTTTGGACAGCTTTTGCTGTTTTGCGGGTATTGCCCAGGGCGACCTTGACAAATGGGAGAATGACAGGCATTACGCGCCGTTGGTAAAGCAGGTTAAGTATGCGGTTTTTGCCCGCAAGCTGGAGGCGCTGGTTAATGGCGAGGGCAGTACCAGCGGGCTGATATTTGACCTGAAATGCAATTACGGTCTGTACCCGAAAAAAGGCGACGGCCGGGACCAGGATTGGGACATAACGCTTAATCTTGATGGCCCTACTGAACTGCCGATGAGTGCAGCCAACCGATGGGAGCGTTTTGCAACCCACGAAGCTGCCGTACAACCTGAACCAGAAGCTAAACTAGCTGAGCCGCCTGTTGTACAGCAACCGGCACTGCCAAAAGAACGGGCCGGGGTATATCATATTTATTAAAATTAAATATGATGGCTTTTGGCGAGGTTAGTTGTATTAATTTGTTGATAATGAATTGTTTAGTAGTAAATGGTGATGCGGAAAATGTGTACAGAATGGCTACGAAATGGATGCTTTTGTGTGTTATTTGGCTTTAGCAGCTGGACACGGAGTAACGCAGAGTAGAAGCACACAGAGTTAAAGGAGTTTTTCTTAGCGGCCTTTGCGCTTCTTTAGCTTCGCGCCCTTTGCGGTAAAAAAAAGAAAATGCATAACCGCAAAGTACGCAAAGGCTGCAAACGCAAAGTGCCCGAAGCCGGGTCATAAGGTAACGCAGAGTTGAAGGAGTTTTCTTAGCGGCCTTTGTGCTTCTTCAGCTTCGTGCCCTTTGCGGTAAAAATAAAAGGCATAACCGCAAAGTACACAAATGCAAAAAACGCAAAGTGCACAAAGCAGGATTTCACACCTCCCGCAATAACTTTAAACAGGAAACTTTAAACTTGAAAACTGTGCCGTTATTCATAACAATTTAATCTGTTTAAAAATGGTTACCATGCTAAAAACTCTTACCTTTGCGCCTCGAAAATCCGGGGTGTGTTGCTTCGGGTTTCCAGTTTCCAGTTTCCGGTTTCCAGTTAAAAAGGCAGGTGCAGGTATTTAATAGTAAAAAGCTATTGCTTCGCAGGCCGGTTAAATGTAAGTCCAAACAACTGTAAACGTAAAACTAAAAACAGTAAACTATTAATTTTTATGGCGGACTTGAAGTTTCAACGTAACATTGGTATAGCCGCGCACATTGATGCCGGTAAAACCACTACTACCGAGCGTATTTTACGCTACACGGGTATGATTCACCGTATTGGCGAGGTGCACGATGGCGCTACCACTACCGACTGGATGGAACAGGAAAAAGAAAGGGGTATAACTATTACCGCTGCGGCTGTTAGCTGCCAGTGGAATTTTCCTACTGTTAGGGGTACCGCTACCGCCGACACTAAAAAATATTCTTTCAATATTATTGATACTCCAGGCCACGTTGACTTTACAGTTGAGGTTGAGCGCAGTATGCGTGTGCTGGATGGCCTTATTGCGCTGTTTAGCGCTGTGGATGGTGTTGAGCCCCAGAGTGAAACAGTATGGCGCCAGGCTAACCGTTATAAAGTTCCGCGTATTGGTTTTGTAAACAAAATGGACCGTGCCGGTGCTGACTTTTTAATGGTGGTTCAGCAGGTTAAAGACATGCTGGGTGCTAAAGCCGTGCCGTTGCAGTTGCCTATTGGCGCTGAAGACGATTTTAAAGGTGTGGTTGACCTTATACGTATGAAGGGTATTGTTTGGCACATGGAAACAGAAGGTATGACCTTTGACGAGATTGAAGTGCCTGCTGACATGCTTGAAGAAGCACAGCAATGGAGGCAAAACCTTATTGAGGCAGTTGCTGAATATGACGACAAGCTGTTAGAGAAATTTTTTGATGATCCTAACACCATATCAGAAGACGAAGTGCATGAGGCTATACGCAAAGCGTGTATTGACCTTAGCATTGTGCCAATGATGTGCGGTTCCTCTTTCAAAAATAAAGGTGTGCAAACAGCGCTTGATGCTGTGTGCCGTTACCTGCCCAGCCCGTTGGATATTGATGCTATTATGGGTACTGACCCTGATACAGGCGAAACAATAAGCCGCCAGCCAAATGCTAAAGAACCATTTAGCGCGTTGGCATTTAAAATTATGACCGACCCGTTTGTGGGGCGCTTAGCGTTCTTCAGGTGTTACAGCGGCCATTTGGATGCAGGCAGTTATGTACGTAACGTACGCAGCGGTAAAAACGAGCGTATAAGCCGTATTATGAAGATGTTTGCAAACAAGCAAAACCCGATAGACTTTATTGAGGCCGGTGATATTGCCGCCGCCGTAGGGTTTAAAGAAATAAAAACAGGGGACACACTGTGTGATGAGGACCATTTGATCACATTGGAAAACATGTTTATTCCTGAACCGGTTATATCTGTTGCCGTTGAACCTAAAACACAGGTTGACGTTGACAGGATGGGTATGGCGATAGCCAAACTGGTTGAAGAAGACCCTACACTGCGTGTAAGAACTGACGAAGATACCGGCCAAACCATTCTTTCTGGTATGGGTGAACTGCACCTTGAAATTATTGTTGACCGTATGCGCCGTGAGTTTAAGGTTGAAGTAAACCAGGGTAACCCACAGGTTGCTTATAAAGAGGCGTTTCATAATACCATAAGCCACAGGGAAATATTAAAGAAACAAACGGGTGGCCGCGGTAAATTCGCCGACATCCAGTTTGATCTTGGCCCTGCTGATGCAGAATGGCTGGAAGCAAACCCGAAAGAACATTTCCAGTTTGTGAATGACCTGTTTGGTGGTTCAATTCCGCGTGAATTTGTACCCGCAATACAAAAAGGTTTTTTAACCAGCATGACTACCGGTGTATTGGCAGGTTACCCTGTTGATAACATGAAGGTACGTGTGTATGATGGTAGCTTTCACCAGGTTGACTCTGATGCAATGTCGTTTGAGCTTTGTGCCAAAGGCGGTTTCCGCGAAGCTGGCCGCAAAGCAAAACCAGTATTGCTGGAGCCTATCATGAAAGTTGAAGTTGTAACACCAGACCAATACATGGGTGATGTTACAGGTGACCTTAACCGCCGCCGCGGTATGATGGAAGGTATGGACAGCCGCGCTAACCTGCAGGTTATTAAAGCCAAAGTGCCTTTGAGCGAAATGTTTGGTTATGTAACACAGTTGCGCTCAATGTCAAGCGGCCGTGCAACATCAACCATGGAGTTTAGCCATTATGCACCAGCGCCAAACAATATTGCTGAAGAAGTAATAGCAAAGAGCAAGGGCAAAGTGAAAGTGGAGGATTAGGTGATTGGTAATTGGTTGACTAGTTGATTGATTGACTTGAATAATATACAAACCCCGTTTAGCAATAAGCGGGGTTTTTTAATTGGAGTTGTAGCTCATTTTCGTTATGTTTGGCTACCCTTAATAATAGTAATACCCGCCATTTAAAAATACTGATGAAAATTAAATTTTACGCTCTGCTAACTGCGTTGCTTATTTTGCAAGCAAAGGTTTTTGCTAATATTACAGTTGCCCTTGTTGCACCGGTGCAATACACGGTGATAGACAGCGTATTTGATGTACAGGCACAAATAGGCAATACCATTAATTACAGCCTGCCTTATATTAAAGCAAAAGTGCAGGACAGGGAAACTGATTTAACGTGGACGGGTAATAATGGTATTTTTAAAGGCAAGCTAAATTTAAAAGGGCTGCCTGATAATGACACGCTTACCCTAACCGTTACAGCCGTGGGGTTTAATAATGATACTGTAACCTCATCTATACAAATTATACATAAGGTTACGCCATACCAAATTATCATATCTTTCATTTCGCCGGCAGCAAACGCGTTGATAGAAAATACTTTAAATGTGCAGGTTAGCCTGGGCAATACCATTCACTCCAATGTGCCTTATATTGTGGCAAAAGTGCTGGATAGGCAAGTAAACCTTACATGGACTGGTACTGACGCAATTTTTACAGGGCAGTTAAACTTACAAGGCCTGCCCCAGATTGACACGCTCGCCCTAAGTGTTACAGCGGTAGGCTTTAACAACGATACCGTAACTGCATTGCAGCAAATTATACACAAGGTTACGCCAAACCTGCAGTATTTAAATAATACCAGCATTGCATTGCCCAGCCTTCGCGTTATAGCAAATTGTACTGCTTATACAGGCCCGTGTGTTATACGGGTTTACCGCGACAGCGGTACAACGGTGGTAGCAGAAGCAACTAACTCAATAAATACTGTTGTTGATTGCCAGCCAACCGGCCCAACAGGTTTTTTAACAATTACAGGTACTGATAATACGGGCCTTGTTACGAAAATGATTGTGAACTATACGTACGAAACGGATACCCATTTTAATGGGTACTATGTTTTAGACAATTTTGGCGGGAACTTTACAGATGTAAATTTTGACAAAATTTTGAAGGGGGATTTAAACATATTCGATATGCCGTCTGGCAGCGTTACACCAATAGATATACCCAATATATATAGTAACGGCAGATATTTTGAAGGCAGAAATATTATATCGATAAAATTAACAAAAAAAGGCGCTTTAATATATGCGCAGGAACAGTATATGGATAAATACGATAACTACTTCCCCCTTGTTTCGTATATAACGTATAATGGCCAAACAACACACGTTGAGTACAATTTTACCAACCAATATTTTACCTTGCCAGGCGTTGTTTATCATGGCTCGGGAAACCCGCCCGATGGTTTGTCGTATGTAAATTTGTCAACTAACGAAACTGTAAATGTGGGCAATTTGCATATGATGGCTGCCACTCCAAACTTTTTGGACATAAGCGAACAGGAGGTAATAGGCGGCCCTGTTGATGGCAAGATTTATTATTATAGTAAAGTAACAGGCGAAAAATTGATAAACCGTAGTGCTGCTTTCACCGCGCCGCCACCGGGATGGGGGCAAAGGATTTACGGTTTCCATGCTTCAGGGAATGCTATTTTTTACATAACCGATGGCACAAACCATTCATACTATTCTTTTGATGGCATAACGGAACATAAAATTGCCGATATTGATAACTCGAACCTGAATACATTTGACATCGCCGCCAGAAACGGCTACGTAATATTTAATATTAACGGTTCTGCTTATGTATCTGACGCCTATGCTAACATAAGGCAAATAAACGGCACGCTTGAAGCTTTGGATGATAGTGGCGGAGTTGTTTACCAAAGCGGCGGCTACCGCTATTTTACTGACAAGAATGGAAATATACGCCTTAAAACAGACAGGCTATACGGGAAGTTGTATTCTTTTGGCGGTGATTGGTACCTTGCTTATAATAATGTAGTATACAAAATTATTTTAAACGATATATTACCCCTGCAGCTAACCGCCTTTACCGGCCAAAACAACGGGGCTGTAAACCAGCTAAACTGGCAAACCGCGCAAGAAGTAAATACCAGCTATTTTGAGGTGCAGCACAGCACCAGCACAAGCCCGGCATTCACGCCGCTTGGGCAGGTTAAAGCTGCCGGCAACAACAGTGTAATGCAAACCTATGCTTATAGCCACGCCAAGCCGCCGGCCGGCATAAACTATTACCGCCTTAAAATGGTTGATAAAGATGGCAAGTTTACCTACAGCAAAACCATAAGTATTACAAATGGCAATGTGTATTTTAATGCTGCAGTACTGCCAAACCCCGTGCATAATGCAATAACCCTGCAAATAAGCAGCGGCATTAGCCAAAAAGTGTCAGTTAACATTGTAAGCTTAACCGGCGCTGTATTGGCCACAAAGCAGTTTGATGTTTCTGCGGGCGTAAATACAAAAACAATTGCGGCAGGCAACTTAGCCAAAGGCACTTATTTTGTTAAGGTTATGGCGGCAGATAAAACACAGGCTACCTTGCAGGTGGTAAAACAATAGGATGGTGTGCATACTGAAAAAGCCCCGGTTACAAAAAAATACTTATGAAAATTAAATTTTACGCGCTGCTAACTGCGTTGCTTATTTTGCAAGCAAAGGTTTTTGCTAATATTACGGTTGCCCTGGTTGCGCCGGTGCAATACGCGGTGATAGATAGTGTATTTGATGTACAGGCACAAATAGGCAATACCATAAATTACAGCCTGCCTTATATTAAAGCAAAAGTGCAGGACAGGGAAACTGATTTAACCTGGACTGGCAACAATGGCATTTTTAAAGGCAAGCTAAATTTAAAAGGGTTGCCGGATAATGATACCCTTACTGTAACTGTTACAGCAGTAGGCTTTAACAACGATACCGTAACTGCATCAGTACAAATTATACACAAGGTTACGCCGTACGAGATTATAATATCATTTATTAAGCCGGTAGCCAATGCGTTGATAGCCGACACAGCA
>JABDGS010000083.1 GCA_013285915.1 Bacteroidota bacterium | reverse complement strand
TGCTGTGCCGTAAATGGCATTAATGCAGAATTATAATGCTTAGTATTATTGAAGCTGGTGAACGCAAATGGGTTGCTTTCGTTAAAAAACAATTGCACCTCAAGTTTTTCTTTGCTGTTGCTGTTAAGCGGGGTTGAAGGCTGCTGCTCATTATTTAATTGCTTTTTTAAGTAGCAGTGCCCATTGCAATGCATTTTGGGATTGTTCCTGTTAACACACAGTGCGGATGCGATATATGACTGATTAAGCCTGTATGACAAAATAATTAACCCCTGGCTAAAAGTAGCAGCCAACAAACACACCTGCAATATTAAAATACTGGTTAACTTCATTTTACTTTGCAAATATAAGGCTGTGACGATTTAGGTTTTTTGTGATTTGACTGATTTTTGTCATATTGTTTATTATGAAGAAAATTGCTGTAATTGTAGCGGGCGGTACAGGTAAAAGGATGGGTAATATTGTGCCTAAACAGTTTTTAATGCTCAGGAACAAACCTGTTCTATGGTACACGATAGACACATTTCTAAGGGCTTATGATGATATGCAAATAGTTATAGTATTACCGCGAGAGCATATTGAAAAAGGCAAACAAATAGTATCGCAATTTGCCGGTAACCGAGCAATTACAATAACCGAGGGAGGTGAAACCAGGTTTCATTCTGTAAAACAGGGGCTGCAGTTGATAAAGGATGACGCGGTTGTTTTTGTGCACGATGGTGTACGTTGCCTTATTTCAGTGCCGCTTATACAGCGTTGTTATAACCAGGCTGTTGAAAAAGGCAGTGCTGTGCCTGCGGTGGCTGCTACTGACAGCATACGTATTGTAAACGGTAACGGCCATTTTGTTGAAAACAGGCAGTATGTACGCATAATACAAACCCCACAAACTTTTTTAAGCTCTATAATTTTGGCCGCCTTTCAGCAGGATTTTACTGATGCATTTACTGATGAAGCTACTGTTGTTGAGGCTTCGGGTGTACCAGTATTTTTAACAGAAGGTGAGTACGATAATATTAAAATTACCCGACCTGTGGATTTAATAATAGCGGAGCGTATGATGGAAGAGCGTTTAGCGCTTTAAAAACTTAATAAAAAATGGTAACCTGTTTAGTATAACCGTTTGGTAATACTCAATTTCTTTTGCCCCAAACTGCTGGTAAAACCGGGCAAAACTTTCAAAATCACTGCCTTCAAAATCAAGGATAAGCCTTGTGCCTGCAAATTTTTTAATAGTGTAATCTTTCAATAAATGCGTGGCGCCCCAGTGCAGGCTTTCCTGTGTGTTGCCGTTTAATATAAAGGTCAGCCGGTTTTTGTATAAAAAATAAATACTGCCCGCAAATAAAGTTTGCTTTGTATTATATGCACCAATTGTAAAACATTGCTTTTTTTGCAGCATAGCCCTGCTTAATGCAATAAAATTTTCATAATCATTCGAATTGGCGCCAATATTATCACCAAACCTTTCGCGATGCATTTGTATAATATCAGCGGGATCAATATTTTCCCGTACAATAATCCCGGCATTATTTGCTTTTGTTATATTTCTTATTGCTGAGCGGCTGTAGGCATCATGCAACGCCTCGTACTCCGGGCCCAAACTTAAAAGATAATTTTTACTCGCAGTTGCACTATTTCCATTCACATGGTTGCCATAATTAAAACTTATTTCGCAATACTTGTATTTTGCCGGTATAGCTTTAATAAATAGTGCGGTTTCTTTTTCGGTAATTTTTTTTGCAGAAAAAATACCCAGTTGCTGGGTAAATGCAGGCGGATAAATATAGCTGATGAAATATTTTTTTCTCCAGGGCAAAGGCATTACGTATTCATAATCGTTTAAAATCATAGCATCCCAATGGGTTGCCATGGTATCGAGGTATGTGCTTGTGGCATAAACCAAGGCATTGGCAGCATCATAAATACAGTTGTCCCACCTGATTTTATCAAGTTTATTTGAAGGTATTATATATATGCGGCCGTTCATTTATAAAGGAATATTACTATTTAATTTATTTAATGTAAGAGTTTCTAAGTTGATATTGAAAGAAAAGGTTTTACTCTTGGTTAACTTCAAAAAATCGTCACGTATTTTGTATGGCAGAGGGAAAATAAATATTTACAACCGATTTAAAAAATGATAAAACAACTGAGCCTGGTAAACAAGCTATTATTCTTGGTGCAAATATGCATGGAAACAGGAGTATTGATAATGGGAAGCTACTTTCCCTTGCCCATAAAAATGATATTAAGGGTATAAAACATTATTTTTATATCAAGCAGGAGAGATACGTTCTCAATATAAACAAGGTCGTACTTCATGCGCTCGATCATCTCATCAACAGTAGATGCATAGCCAAATTTTACCATACCCCATGACGTAAGACCCGGCTTTGCCTTTAACAGGTAGCGGTAATAAGGTGTAATTTGGTTAATACGGTTTATATAAAATCTTCTTTCGGGGCGTGGGCCGACAAAACTCATTTCACCCGTTAAAATGTTCCACAATTGGGGTAATTCGTCAAGCCTCCATTTACGCATAAACTTTCCCCACGGTGTTATGCGTACATCATCCTCGGTAGACAGCATTGGGCCGTTTTTTTCCGCACCATCGTACATCGATCTGAATTTATATATAGTAAAAGGCCTGCCTTTGCTGCCTACCCGTTCCTGGGAATAAATAACCGGCCCTTTTGATGAGAGTTTTGTTTTAATGGCGATAAGCAACAGCACGGGGCTTAATATAATTAGAGAAATTACGGAAAGAAATACATCCATTAACCGCTTAAGGTTAAGCTGCCATGAAGGGAGAAGATTGGTATCAATATTTATTAAAACCGCGCCCAGCACACTCTCAATTTTAACCGACCCTGATAGTATTTCATAGGTATCAGGCACAAGCTTTACCTGCACGTCTTTCTCACTAAGCCTTGTTATCAGGGTGTCCAGGTTTTGCTGCTCAGCCTTATCCAGCGCAATAATAACCTGCTCAATGCCTTTTTCCTGTATTACGTTTTCCATATTGTCAGTATTACCTAAGCGTGGTATCCACTTTGACAGGCCGTTTTTTTGATATTTATCATCGCATAAAAAACCAACAATGTGATAGCCCGATTCCCTGTAATTTTTTATTTCCGCAAATGCCTCATGCGATTTACGGGTATTACCAACTATAAGGGTATTTAAAAAATACCTGCCATTGCGTATATGTTTTTTTGCAATTAAAATAATTATATACCTGCCTATAAAAGGCAAAAATGTTTGCAGGGCCAGCAACGAAAAAAAAACAATATACAGGTAGCTGTAGTCCTGCCGGTGATCATTTAAAAACAGCAGGAACAACAATATGGTTGAGCCTGTTAGGGCTTGTATAACAGTGGTTGTTAACTCAGTTAACCGCGATTTGTTATAAACTGAACTGTTGTAGGTGCCGGAAACAGCATAAAGCACCACCCAAAAAACCGGTATGATAATAAGTGACCTTAAGAAAGCAGGGTCTGTTGTAAATAACTCCGCAAAATTTTGCGGGTGTTCGTACAACAAATGCTTTCTTAAAAGCGAAATAATTGCCCACACAATAGCCGACGCCAGAAAGTCGCTTGCTGCATAACGGCTTATATGTATGGGTACAGTTTTTTGCATAG
Organism: Bacteroidota bacterium; assembly: GCA_013285915.1. Taxonomy (GTDB): domain Bacteria; phylum Bacteroidota; class Bacteroidia; order Chitinophagales; family Chitinophagaceae; genus JABDFW01. Next base: position 16,700 of record JABDGS010000083.1, on the reverse strand, counting down.
GCGCATCATCAAACAGGAAATTTAATTTTATTTATTTTTTCCAGTACCTGGTGTGCAACCTCCATGGCAAGGTAACCGTCCATTTCAGAAACCACAACAGGGGTGTTATTTATTATCGCATCTCTAAAAGAGGTTAATTCATCCTTTAGTGCATTACCAGCCTTTACTTCAGGGTTGGAAATACTGATGGTTTTTGTTCCCGAAGGAGTTTCAATATCAAATGAAAAATCGTTGCCGCCTTCTTCGGTTTTTAACCTTATTACCTCCGCTTTTTTTTCTAAAAAATCAATTCCTATATAAGCATCTTTTTGAAACAGTCTTATTTTGCGCATTTTCTTCATGCTTATCCGGCTGCTGGTTAAATTGGCAACGCAACCGTTATTAAATTCAATGCGCACATTTGCTATATCAGGTGTGTCTGTCATTACCGCAACCCCGCTTGCCGATATGTTTTTTACATCACTTTTTACAAGGCTTAAAATAATGTCAATGTCATGTATCATCAGGTCCAGTATCACACTTACCTCTGTACCTCTTGGGTTAAACTGGGCCAGCCGGTGCACTTCAATAAACATAGGGTTAAGCTGCAGGTGTTGTATGGCGGTATAAGCCGGGTTAAACCTTTCAACATGCCCCACCTGAACTTTTACACCCGCTTCAGCAGTTATTTTAAGCAATTGCCTGGCCTCTTCCATAGTATTAGCCAGTGGCTTTTCTACAAATACATGTTTACCTTTTTTAATCGCCATTTCGCACAAAGCAAAATGATGGTTGGTTGGTGCTACAATGTCAGCAGCGTCTATTTTGTTCAATAATTCAGCCGCATCTGTATACCTGGTAAGCCCGTATTTGTCAATTACCTCATTTGCAGTTACATCATTGGGGTCATAAAAGCCCACTAATTCAACACCCTCAATTTCTCTCCAGTTGTTCAGGTGAAACTTGCCGAGATGACCAACCCCAAAAACACCCGTTTTCAGCATAAATAGTATTATTTTAACGGGTAAAGATATTATAAATGTACTACCTAAACACCGTTGAATTTTATGCCCTCATGCCTTTTTAATAACCTGGACCTGGTTTATTGGTTATGAACTTACGGCATAAATAAGCAAAAGGTTTTACAATTTAGTACAATGCCGCATTTACTGTATAAATAGTCGTATTTATTTAACAGGTGGTTTTTAAAAATGCCATATACATGGCATGTAAATGCCAGGCACCTATGGGTTGAAGCACCGCCAATTCAGTTTTACTACAGATTTATTTTAGTATTTTGTACACAAATTGCAGAAGTATTGAAGCTGCTTATTATAGAAGACGAAAGGCCTTTAAATCAAAGTATGGTGGATTACCTTACCGCTGCCGACTATGTTTGTGAGCCCGTTTACACATATAATGAAGCAATGCAAAAAATTGATGGGTACGATTACGACTGTATAATACTTGACATAATGTTGCCCGGTGGCAGCGGCCTGCAATTGCTGCAATACCTTAAAAAAAGCCGCAAGCAGGATGCTGTTATAATTATTTCGGCCAAAAATGCCCTGGAGGACAGGATAGAAGGCCTGCAAACCGGTGCTGATGACTACCTGGTAAAGCCCTTTCATTTACCGGAACTAAGCGTAAGAATTGCGGCCATATTGCGCCGGAAAAACTTTAACGGCCAGCCGGTTATTATTGCAGGTGACATACAAATTGATACTATTGGTAAAGAGGTACTGGTTAATGGCGCCCCTATTGCACTAACGCTAAAAGAGTACCAGCTTTTATTATTTTTCGTAGTTAACAGGAATAAGGTTTTGTCAAAAAATTCCATAGTAGAACATTTGTGGGGGGACGACATGGATTTTGTGGCCAACCACGATTTTATTTACACCCATATAAAAAATTTGAGGAAGAAAATTGTAGCTGCTGGTGGTAACGACAGCATAAGGTCAGTGTACGGAGTAGGTTATAAAATGCAGGTACAATGAAGTTGTTTACCAAATATAACCGCATAAATATAACCGCAACAATTGCTACGTTTGTAGCAGGCAGCGTGGCTTTTTATTTTGTATTGAACTATATATTGTTACGGCAGCTTGATGGCACACTTAAATCAGAAGAACAGGAAATTACCGAATACGTCCAATCTCATAAGCAGTTACCCGAATTTCAAAATACGCGGCGTCAATGGGTTACGGCCCAGCAAGTAATGTTGCCAATGCAAAACAGGCATTTGTGCAGCAAGCCTTTTTTTAATAAACAGGAAGACGAGAACGAACAGGTAAGGCAGCTAACATTCAGCATACTGGCACAGGGCAAATATTACAATGTAACGGTAAGCCGGTCGCAGGCCGAAACGGAGGACCTGCTAAAGCTGATAATACTGGTAACACTGGGTGTAATAATATTAATACTGCTTGTTAACTATATAATTAACCGCAGGCTGATAAGCCGTTTATGGCAACCGTTTTATTACACCATTGACCGCATAAAAAATTACACGGTGGCCGTAGAAAACCCGTTACAACTGCCTAAAGAAGAAATTGATGAAATAGCATTGCTTAATGAAAGTATTAACCAAATGACCCTGCATGTTTACAGGGACTACCACGCCTTAAAGTCGTTTACAGAGAACGCCTCGCACGAAATGCAAACGCCCCTGGCAGTTATTCGCAGCAAAATAGAAATATTATTGCAGCATGAAGAATTAAAGGAAGACAGTATAGGCCAACTGCTGGCGATTGAAAATGCAGCAAAAAAATTATCAAAACTGCACCAGTCGCTATTGTTACTTTCAAAACTAGAAAACAGGCAGTTTATTGCAGATGAACTTGTAAATATGCGGCAGGTTATTTTGACCAGGATAGATGAGTGGCAGGATCTGGTATCATCCCGTAACCTTGTGGTGGAAGTACAGTGCGAAGATGTAATTATCTCTTTTCATCATCACCTTGCAGAAATACTTGTAAATAATATTTTAAACAATGCGTTACGTTATACGCCGGCTGGCGGAGAAATAAGTATTGTATTAACCGCTGAATGTTTAAGGGTTAGCAATACATCAGCTTCAGGGCCGCTTGATAAAGGCAAGGTATTTACACGTTTTTATAAGGCGCAGGCCGGAGGTGACGGAACAGGGCTGGGCCTGGCAATTATAAAAGAAATATGCAGCGTGGCGGGTTTTGAAGCAGCATATACATTTGAGGATAGTAAACACATATTCACTATTTATTTCAGGCAATAAAAAAGGTATATTGATGAGGATATTTTTTTTGTGGTGCGTAATATTGAGTGCTGTTTTTGCAAACGCGCAAACAAAAACGCTGGATTATTATATTGATGCCGGTATGGTCAGCAGCCCCTTGCTTAAGGACTATGCTAACCAGGTAAGACTAAACCACATTGATAGTGCAAGGCTTGCTGCTGCATATAAGCCACAGGTAAATGGTGTTAGCACAAACTCATGGGCACCTGTAATTAACGGCTATGGGTACGACGGAGTTATTACCAACTATGGTAATTTTAGCGAGCTTGTTGCAGCATCACAACAACTGGTAGGCAAAGCTAATCTTCAAAACCAGTTTAACGGAATAATCCTTCAAAGTGATTCGGTAAGGGCGTTGGCTAAAATATCAATAAAAGACCTTCAGAGATCAATTACAAGTCAATACATAACAGCTTATGGAAGCTGGTTGCAATACCAGTTTAACAACGAGGTGTATAATCTTTTGTCAAAAGAAGATACCCTGCTAAAAAAACTTACACAATCTGCTGTGTACAGGCAAACTGATTATCTTACTTTTTTGGTAACCCTGCAACAGCAAAAACTTGCTGTGCTGCAGGCCAGGAACCAGTATAAAAATGATTATGCAGGATTAAACTATGTAAGCGGCTTATTTGATACTGCATTTACACCGCTTGAGGCGCCTGCCATTGATTTGTATGAGATGATGGATGCAGGAAATACCGTTTTTTACGAGAAGTACCGCGTAGACAGCCTGTTGCTTAAAAACGCAGACGCGCAAATTGACTTTAATTATAAACCTAAGGTTAGCCTGTATGCAGATGGGGGTTATGTTTCAAGCTTTACGTACCAGGCCTACAAAAATTTTGGTACAAGCATAGGTGTTAATTTATCAGTACCTATTTACGATGGCAAACAGCGTAAAATGCAGCATACAAAAGTTGCCATTGCCGAACAAACCCGGCAGGGGTACCGCGACTTTTTTAAAACGCAATACAGCCAGCAAATAGCCCAGTTAACCCAGCAGTTAAACGCTACACAGGAACTGATAAACGAAACAACCGGGCAGCTTAAATATGTTGAAAGCCTTATAGATGCAAATGGTAAATTATTAACAACGGGCGATGTGCATATTGCCGATTACATTATAGCTATTAATAATTACCTGAACGCTAAAAATATAATACGGCAAAACACAATAAATAAACTGCAGATTATTACCCAAATAAATTACTGGATAAAGCAATGAAAAAACTTTTTGTATATACAGCTATTGCGTGCATTGCTTTTTGCGCATGCAAACAAAAAGCAGCAGGCGGCGATGATACAGGGGATGCAACTGCGGATGCAGTAACGCCTGTAACAACTACGCACCCTGAAAAGGGCAGCATGAGTGAAACAATACAGGTAAACGCTGTCTCTTCCTTCCTATTAAAAACTTTTGCCAAGGCAAGCGCAAACGGCTATCTGGAGGAGGTAAATGTGCACCCCGGCGACCTTGTAACAAAAGGGCAGGTACTATTTGTTATTAAAACAAAAGAAGCACAGGCACTGGGTAATACCATCAGCTCACTCGACTCGTCCCTTCATTTTGAAGGTACAATTACCATAAGATCGCCGGGCAGCGGTTACATAACACAGCTTACCTATACCAAGGGCAATTATGTGCAGGATGGAGAGCAGCTTGCGGAAATAACAGATGAGAACAGTTTTGTTTTTATTTTAAACCTGCCTTATGAGCTGAAGCCGTATATTGAAAGCAATAGAACGTTAACCCTGCACCTGCCAGATAGTACAACTCTTGCAGGTTACGTGCAATCTTCCTTGCCATCTGTCGATTCTGTTTCACAAACCCAGCGATACGTTATAAAAGTTAACAGCAGCAAACTTATTCCCGCAAATCTCATTGCAAAAGTAGATATTGTTAAATCACAGAAAACAAACGTGGTATCGCTGCCAAAAGCAGCAGTGTTAAGTGATGAAGTGCAAACCGGTTTTTGGATAGTTAAAATGATAAATGATTCTACTGCGGTAAAAGTGCCAGTAACAAAAGGGCTGGAAACAAAAGATAAGGTGGAAATAATTTCACCTCCGCTCTCGCCCGCAGACGATATAGTTATTACTGGTAACTACGGCCTGGCTGATACTGCCAAAGTGAAAATTGTGAAAGAATAAATAAACAGCTTACATGCGCAATTTCTTTATTTCATATAAAAATCCAATTACTGTTATCATCGTTATCATTTTGCTTGGCGGAGCCTTTGCCTATAGCAAAATGCAAACTGCATTGTTTCCTGAAATAACTTTTCCTAAAATAAAGGTCATTGCAGACGCTGGCCAGGAGCCGGTAAAAAAAATGATGATCACGGTAACGCGCCAGCTGGAAACTGCCATTAAACAAATACCCGATCTGCAAACCATCCGCAGTACCACCAGCAGGGGCAGTTGCGAAATTTCGGCCTTTCTTAACTGGGATGCAAATGTTGATGTAAGCCTGCAAAGAATAGAATCAAAAATAAGCGAGATAAGAAATGATCTGCCTGCCGGCGTACAAATTACAGTTGAAAGGATGAACCCATCCATCCTGCCGGTTATTGGTTATTCGCTGGAGAGTAAAAGCAGGTCGGCAATTGATATGAAGCTGCTGGCTATGTATACTATCAAGCCATTTTTGTCGCAGGTTGAAGGTGTGTCTGAAGTAAGGGTTATAGGCGGCAAAACAAAAGAATACTGGTTGCTGCTGAACAGGCAAAAAATGAACATGCTTGGTATAACGCCTGATAATATTAATACGGCATTGGGCCAAACCAATTTTATACAGTCAAATGGCTACCTGTCTGATTACAGGCGTATGTATTTAACAGTTACCGATGCATCTGTAACATCAAAGCAGCAACTCGACAGTGTTGTTATAAGTAATAACGGCCGCCGCATTGTGTTGCTGCATGATATTGCCGATGTGCAGGTGCAGGAAGCAAAAGAGTATGTAAAAATAAACGCCAACGGGCGTGAGGGCATGCTGCTTGCCATTATAAAGCAGCCGAATGCCAACCTTGTTGACCTGTCTGTAAAAATGGATACAAAGCTTCAGCAACTTAAAAAAATATTGCCTAAAGACGTTACGATAAAGCCATATTATATACAGGCAGATTTTGTAAAAGATGCCATTAAAAGTGTAACAGACAGCTTATGGATAGGCCTTGCATTAGCCATATTTGTTGCCATACTTTTTTTGCGGTCATTTAAAGCAAGCAGCGTTATACTTGTTACCATACCGGTTACATTATTATTAACGCTTATAATATTATATGCTACAGGCCAAACGCTTAATATTATGACGCTTGGGGCCATTGCTGCGGCCATTGGGTTAATAATTGATGATGCCATAGTAGTAGTTGAACAAATTCACCGTACACATGAAGAACACCCCGGCGAACTATCAACCGGGTTGGTACAAAAAGCCATACAATATCTGCTGCCGGCCATGGTTGGTTCTTCTCTCAGCACTATTGTTATTTTTCTTCCGTTTGCGCTTATGAGCGGTGTTGCGGGCGCTTATTTTAAAGTACTCACCAATACTATGCTTATAACGCTTGTGTGTTCTTTTTTTGTAACATGGTTGATGCTGCCCGTTATTTACCTGCTGTTTTCCCGCGACAATAAAAAGAAGGCCATAAAGCAAAAGCCACACAATGTACACAGCCAGCGGTGGGTTGGCTTTTTTATAAGAAGGCCGCTGATAAGCTTTATTATTATAGCGGCGTTGGTAGTGTCAATAATATACATATTGCCAAAGCTGGAAACGGGATTTTTGCCTGATATGGATGAAGGCAGTATAGTGCTTGATTATGCTTCCCCACCCGGAACATCGCTGGAAGAAACTGACCGGATGCTGAAGGAGATAGAAAAAATGATTGTAAAAGTGCCCGAAGTTGAGGCATATTCCAGGAGGACTGGCACACAAATGGGCTTTTTTATTACTGAACCAAATACAGGTGACTATTTGATACAATTGAAAAAGGACAGAACAAGATCAACCGATGATGTAATAAATGATATAAGACAGCAGGTTGAAAGCACACAGCCCGCGTTGCGTGTAGATTTTGGACAGGTAATAACCGATATGCTGGGTGACCTGTTGACATCAGTACAGCCCATTGAAATTAAAATTTTTGGCAATGACCAGGGTAAACTGCATGAGCTTGCTGACCAGGTGGCTGACGTTATAGACAGCGTAAAAGGCACAGCGGACGTATTTAATGGTATTGTAATAGCCGGGCCGTCAATTAATGTGCAGCCAAACTATACAAACCTTGCGCAATACGGTATTACCCCTGCTAACCTGCAGTTTCAACTGCAAACCGCGTTGGAGGGTAATGTTGCCGGGAGTGTGTATGATAAAGAACAACTAAGTAACATAAGGCTGGTGTACCCGGGCAATAAAACATTAAGTGTTGATGATATTAAAAACACGCAGGTATTTTTACCCGGTGGCCAGTTAAAACCCATCAGTTCGCTGGCCGATGTGCAGCTTACAGCCGGCGATGCGGAGATACAACGGCAGGACATGCAAAACATGGGTGTTGTAACGGCCAGGCTTGACAGCCTTGACCTTGGCACAGTTATGAAGGAGATACAGCGCAAAATATCATCATCCGTTGCGCTGCCACAGGGTTATGCTATTGTATACGGCGGAGCCTATGCAGAGCAGCAGCAATCATTCAGCGAACTGCTTATCATACTTTTAACATCAGGGTTGCTTGTATTTGGTGTTATACTTTTTTTGTTCCGGCGCTTTGGTATAGCCATTATTATACTCGGTATAGCCATGCTTGGCATAAGCGGAAGTTATTTAGGTTTGTATATCACCCACACCGCTTTGAATGTTGGAAGCTATACTGGCCTGATCATGATAGTGGGTATTATAGGAGAGAATGCGATCTTTACCTTTCTGCAATTCAAGCAATCACTCGCTGCCTCGGGTAATGCCGACGAGGCTATTATTTACGCAATTTCAACACGGTTACGCCCTAAGCTAATGACAGCGCTTGGTGCCATAATCGCATTAATGCCTATTGCACTGGGTATAGGCACAGGCGCCCAGCTGCACCAGCCACTTGCCATTGCGGTTATTGGTGGTTTTGTTATTGCAATGCCTTTATTGCTTATTGTATTGCCTGCTATGATAAGGCTGTTATATCACAAGAAGCACTAATGTGGCCATTTGCTTTCAAAGGCTTCGAAGTCTTTTTTCATTTTTTCAAAACCAGCCTGGAAATTGAGGAAACGTTTTTCCAGTGCATCGTGGTTATCATTTTGGTATGCTTCGTCCGTTATTGCCTGCCCTTCCCTCGCGTATGCAGCCAGTTTCATTTTTAAAATGTGCATTTCGTGCCGCAGGTCATCAATTTCTCTTCTAAGTGCAACAAATTTGTTCTTAAAGCCATCAACCCCTTCCTTTACTTCAGGTATATTGCTTTTGGGTGAAAGCTCGGCAAGATAATCTTCAAGAATGCGGATGATATTTATGTAATAATTCATTTCGGCTATCCAAAGGCGATAGCGCATGTGAAGGCCTGTTGCAGAAGGCATATTTGGCATAGTTCATTAGTTTAATCGTACCGGTTACCAATAATACAAAATATTAGCCAGTTAGTTTATGATTGCCTGCTGAAGACACAAATTTTATCCTTTCTTTTTGTTGAAGGGTTGTTTATTTGTTTGGTTAGCGCTCAACTGCCATTCCTTAAGTATTTTTTTGCCTATGCGTTTGCTCCAGGCCGTTGTTATAAGAGTTACAAGGTGTGCGTCTGTAACCAGCGGCAGCGAAATGAGCATAGCGCTGAAATTTTTATAATGCTCAGTTATATAAAAAATTTCAGGATCTTTCTTTATCCATTCTTCCCTTTCTTCTGTGTGAATTACCAACACATCGCCCTCCTCTCTCATCCTGGCAAAAAACTTTTTTCCCGCATAAAAGGCTGGTGTTCCAAAACAAGTTCCTTCATTTACACCTGGTAGTGTAATCATGATGCTGCGTATTTTGTCAAGATAAAAATAGGCATCAATATTCATGCAGCATTTTTTCGCGGTTGTCAGTCACACCATGTTCTTTCTTTTCCAGTAACTCTCTTTGTTTAATACAATTTTTCAGTACTTTTTTTTGGGTGCCGTAATTGCTAAGCCCCCTAAAAAATGCAATGCCGCCAAACAATATAAAGCCATACATAACAATGTACCGGCCGTTAAAAGGGCTGGCCAGGGTTATGAAAGTAACGGCCAGGCCCACAAAAAAAAACAAGCCACCTATTCTTATTTTCCTTGAAGATTGTTTTACAAGCTTGTCGGCCTTTAGTTCCAGCCCTTCGGTTATTTGCAATGCTAACTGTTCTTCCACACCTTTATCTATTAACCCTTCAAATATCTCCTGGTACGTTTTGCCATCTATCATATCAAAAAAAGCATAATTCCATAAAGGCTTTAAAATTTCTTCTCCGGCGCCTTCCCGTACTTTAACCGCATCGCTCTCTTGTTTCAGCAACCTTTTTTGTTCTGCTTCTTCAATAATAGCGGGGTCTATATTACGTATTTCAAACTCTTCTTTCAAAATATTAAATGCCTGAGCAGTAAGGCCTGCGCTCTCTTTTTTTGCAAGTTCCATTAGTTGACCGTCTGCAAGCTTTGCATAGCTCTGTTTTATAAATAATGCATCTACCATACATTAATTATGTTTATCGTTCAATAAATAAGTTCCGGGTCCTTTTTTCTCCCCTTTCGTTTACAGCCTGTACAATATACATACCACTGGCAATGCTTTTTGGCACATCAAGCACTATTGTATTTGCCATGCCCAATACAGTTATATTATGCTGGTACACCATTTGCCCGACCGCGTTAATAAGCTGTACGGTAATTATTTTGCCCGCACCAAGATCGTCCTTATACCGTATAAACAGCTGGCCGTGCGCAGGGTTGGGGTAAATATTAAAAATATAAGTATTGAATGACAAAGCGAGGATGTTTGAAAATTTAAACTCACCATCTTTTGTTACTTGTTTAATGCGGTAATAGTTGGTACCTGCCAGCGGGTGGCTGTCGCTAAAGGTGTAATCATGGGTTCCTGGTGCTGTAATAGCTTTAACATTGCCCACGGAAGAAAAATGCACGTTATCGTCACTTCTTTCAATATCAAACTGGTCGCCGCTTAACTCATTTAATGATGTCCATTGCAGCGCAGCATAACTGTTGTTTATATTGCTGCCCTTTAAACGCCCAAGTTCAATAGCCATAGCGTCGTAGCTTACCAGGTTAACACTGTTTACTATAGCAGTGCCCTGTGTGCTATTGTTATGGGCCGTATACGCAATGCCTGCGTAAGCGTAATCACCAAGTGAAACACTTACTGAATCAATTGCTGTCCATGAAAAACTGTTGTACGATACATAACCAATATATTTATCGCCCCTTTTCGCTAATTTAACGTACAATGGGGCACTATAACCGCCCACATTTGTATTGTAGCTATCGGCCGCCTGTAAAAGCCTGTTTTGAAAAGCCGGGCCGTTGCCCTGGGTAAAACTCATGAAAACGTGGGGTGATCCAGGGTCGAGGTTTTTTCTAAACATGACACCGCATTTGGCCCAGGGGTCGGTTGTGCTTAATGATATTACCCTGGCAGAAATATCGCCTGTCGTTGGATTGAATGGCTGATATACAAAATGAAAATCATCCTGCGCACCCCAAATATCATCGCCTGAAGAAGTAATGGTAAAATCGCCATTATTGTAGCATGCATTACCGGGGTAAGCAAGATAACCAATATCAGCACTTTGCCATTTAGCTGGTAACGAAGTTGCGCAGGTTGACGCTGGTGCATTTAAACCGTATACATCAACATAACCTGAAAAAGTACCCAGGTATACTTTACCATTAGCGATAGTTGGGCAAACAAATTTGCCAAATTTACCCACAGCATCCCGATTGCCGTTCCAACTGCTGTTCCAAAGCTCATGTGTAACATCATCAGCAGAAAATGCCTGCAACACTCCCGGCACTACTGCCTGGTTTGCATCGCCCTGCAACGGGTGTGAAGCCCATAAAATGCCGGTGCCACTGTTGCTGCCGTTAGATGATAATGAAAGCATTGCACCTGGCATGCCAACAGGCAGGGTAGTAACACCCATTTTTTTATTGGCTGTGTCAAAATTGCCTGCGTTTCTCTTGAAAGGAAATTGTTTAAGCAGGCCATCTTCAGCCCACGCGTAAATATATTCCTGCCCGGTGCTGTTTTTAAAATATACGGGGGTACCATGTAAATGTTTTTGATAAAATTCGGAATTGGCATTTACATCAAGCATTTGCACCGCGTTTGAATTATTATTGGTAAGGCCACCCATTTTATTATTATTAATAAGGTACAGGTAGCTTTCTTTGCTGCCGCTTAATGAAAGATTGGTATTTGGTATCAGCAGCACGCCATCAACACCATAATCAAGGTCATTATCTTCAAGGTATTGGTAATCATCAGGTGTAAAATAATCAACCACTTTAAGGGTTGACCCGCTTATTTTTAACTTAAGCAGGCTTTCACCACGGTTAACAGTATCGGCAGGGTTGCCATTGTAGCCGACCGAACCATTGCCTGTTGCCAGGTATATATAACCATTATCATCAACAGCGGGCGCTTGCCCGCTCATCCAAATACCCGCAAGGCCTCCTTTAGGAGTTGAATTGTACACATACTTTTGCTTTAAAGTAGTGGCATCGTATCCCATCACCCAGCCGTGGTAAGGACTCCAGTCACAATGCGATGCCCAGCACATGTAAACAACACCGTTATACAGCAATAAACCGGCACGCGGCCCTTCATGTTGCTGGTCAAACGTAATGTAGCCGCTATTGTCTGCTCCATCGCCATTGCCCGCAACTGTTGCAGTAATATATACGGGGCTACCGCTTTTTTCTGCACCCGTTCTTATATCAAGCGCATGCAGGTATTGCACAAATACCTGCCCTTTTGAAACGCTGCGTACCAAAAGATATATTGTGTTGGTTGCGGTATTAATTACAGGCGTGCATACCGTTCCCAGGTTGCCGCTAAAATCGTTGTAGCCGCCACCGCAGGCACCAGTCATATCGGTATTTTTAGGCGCCCTGTAAGCGGGATAAGTTAGATTTTTTTGCCACAAAGGCTTTGTGGTAGTATCGTCTGCATCAAAAGCATAAACAGAGTTGTTTACAGTGGCAACAAACAAAACATTATTGTGCTTTTTCCCGGCAATTGTTACGTTGCTTACAACTAATGGCTGCGCATACACCTGGTCGTCTACCGGTTTTTTGCACACCAATCCAAAACTGCCGCCGCCAACCTTTGTCTGTGTAAGCAAGGTTTCAGCAGAGTTCCAGCCGGTGCGTTTTAAATCGTTGTGCTGGGTAAGCACACTCACCTGGGCATAACTGCTTATGCTGAGACAAACAAAAAAAGTAATGAAGGGAAGGAATTTTCTCATATTAAAACCGGGGATTTATTTTGGATTGAAAGATAATACATTTACAGAGAACAGGCAGGGCGGGAACTGATTTAAATGCATCGCCCGTTCTATTTTGAAATTGTAAAAAAAATTGGCAAACTAATATGGCCAGGAACAATGACTTTAAAGCAAAACACGCACTTATTATGTTAGTGGCCGCTTATTGCTGTGAATTTATAGGGGCCTTGTTTAAACTTGAGCACTGGGTTTATAGTGACGCTATCATAATTTTCGCCACGATATTAAAGGTGATGGCTTCGATTATTTTATTGATCAAACTGTTGAGCTACCCAAAGTTGAAAGATTTTTTAAACCAGTAACTACATGGGATCGACATCTGCAATAATTGTTACGGACCTGTACCGTTTGTTTGACTGTATGATGGTTACCTGCTGCGCGATCTCACGCTTGCATTGCTGAATGGTATTCGTGTCTTTAGGCAACTTTATTAATAATTCCCACAAATATTGGTTGCGTATGCGGTTTACAACGGGCTCTGCCGGGCCGCTTATGGCTTTTTCAAAATGAAGCTTCATGCCTTGTACCATGTGGTGCGCAGCCTCTTCAGCAATATGGCTTTCCTTGTGTTTAAAGGTTATTTGTATAAGCCGGGAAAACGGCGGATAGAAAAATTGTTTGCGGTTGGCTATTTCAAACTGGTATAACGCATCGTAATCATGCGCCTGCACAAACTGCAATACGGGGTGATGAGTGTTGCTTACCTGCAGCACTACCTTGCCATTCCCATCTTTCCGGCCTGCACGGCCACTAACCTGTTCCATTAACTGAAAAGCCCTTTCATTCACCCTGAAATCGGCAAAATTTAAAATGCCGTCAGCGTCCATTATACCTACCAGGTTAACGTGCTCAAAGTCCAGGCCTTTTACCACCATTTGGGTACCGGTTAATATATCAATTTTTTGCTGCTCAAATAGTTTTATCAGGTTGTCGTGGTCGTGCTTGCCTTTAATGCTGTCGTAGTCCATTCGAGCGGTTTTGGCAGCCGGAAATTCTTCAGCAATCAGTTCGTCAATCCTTTCCGTGCCAAAATTCTTTTGTATAAACTGGTGGCTGCCACAAGCAGCACAGGTGTTAATTACAGGATAAGTTGTGCCACAGTAATGGCAGGCTAACTTGTTTTTTGCCTTGTGATAGGTAAGGGTTACATCGCAGTTTTGGCATTGCGGTATCCAACCGCAAACACCGCAAATAAGGTATGGTGAATAACCGCGGCGGTTTTGAAAAAGAATTACCTGTTTATGTTCAGCAAGTGATTGTGCGATGGCCTCTTTTAGTTGCGGCGTTATAATAACTTTGCCTTTTTCTTTTTGCACTACCTGCTTTACATCAATCAACTCAATTACAGGCAGTGCTACATTGCCAAAGCGTTCTTTTAATGCAACAAGCCCGTATTTACCTGCCAGGGCGTTAAAATAACTATCAACAGATGGTGTGGCACTGCCCAACAGCACTTTGGCGTTAAATAAACCAGCATAATAAATAGCAGCATCCCTTGCATGGTAACGGGGGGCAGGCTCCTGCTGTTTGTAGCTTGGATCGTGCTCTTCATCGGCAATTATTAACCCCAAATTTTTAAACGGTAAAAACAATGAAGACCTTGCGCCGAGCACTACTTTGGTTTCACCACTCTTTACCTTATCCCATATTTCCACCCTTTCATTAGCATTAAATTTATGATGATATATAGCAATGTAGCCACCAAAATTTTTCTGCAGGCGGCGTATCATCTGGGCTGTTAATGCCACCTCGGGCAGCATATATAACACCTGCTTGCCCTGCTTTATAAACTGCTCAATAAGCTTAATATACACCTGGGTTTTGCCACTGCTTGTAACACCATGCAGCAAGCCCACCTGTTTTTGCGCAAATATGTTTTCAATTTCATCTGCTGCCTGCTGCTGTGCAGCAGAAAGTGTAAAATCAATTTTTACATCCCGTGGCAGGGTACGTAAGCGGTTGGCTGCCCTTTTTTCTGCTATCAGAATATCTTTTTCCAGCAAGCCTTTTAGCTGTGCGATAGTGGCGTTTGATTTTTTTAAAAGAGATGACTGTGTTACTTCACCCTCAGTTTTTAAAAGATGCAAAAAGGATAACAGCAAAGCCATTTGTTTTGGAGACTTGCTCCAGCTATTCAATAATTCTTCCAGTTTTTTTTCAATATGGTAAGCAGGGTGCAGAAGAATATATACTTCGGTTTTTGGCTTATATTTTTCCTTCAATTCCTCCCACACAAAACATACCTGTTTATCAATAAGCCTTTTTATTACCGGGTATACATGCGATGCTGCTTCTACTAACTGCTGCACTTCGCTCATCCGCAATTCTTTTTTAATGCTTAGCGCTTCAGCAACAACATATTCTTCATCATCAAGATCGCTAAAATCATCGCCCCGTTCGTCGTTCCAGGCTATAATGGTTTCGCCGGATAGTTTCAGGTTTGACGGTATGGCAGCCTGCATTACCTCGCCTTCGCTGCACATATAATAATTGGCGATCCACTGCCATAAGTCCAGTTGGGGCTGGTGAACCACAGGGTCGGCATCAAGTATATTTATAATTGATTTTGGTGTAAAAGATTCCGGTTTGCGGGGCGAAAGATTTTTTATTATGCCTGCATACCTTTTATTTTTTAGTTCAACTTCTGCACGCACACCGGGTTTAGCAGCTTCCTGAAACTGTGCAGGTATAGCCCAGGTATAATTTTTTGGTAAAGCAAGAGGAATGATTATTTCAGCATATAAGGGTGCCGGGGCAAAATTTGCCGGCAGCGTGTTATCATTTCCTTGCATTTCGTTCATCAGTAAATACAAATATACTAACTCATTTGCAGGGTCGCTTCAACAGAAATGTTTAAGTATTTTAAACAGGAGAGAGGAGCTATTTAAACAAAAATGGGTCAATTTGTAGCCTTCATATCATCAATAACGGCACGAATAACTGACTCTACTTTTTGGGCCAGCGGAAGTAACACTGCGAAATCTGCGTTAGTGGCTGCCATGCTCTCAAGCATCCTTATTTCCTCCCTTATAGAATCTATATGCAGGTTATCAATAGAGGGCTTCATGGTGTGGGCAGTTACCCTTATTGTATTATGGTCTTTATCGGCAAATGCCTTGTTCAATTTCTCCAGCGATGAAAGCATTTCTTCCTCAAATATCTGTTTCATAGTGGCGATAAAGCCTGAATCACCTTCGCTTATTGCCTCCAATTCTGCAAGGCTGTATAACTTATCCATAGTAAAGCGATTGCTTTTTTCAATTAAATTGTTTCAAAGATATGTTTTTACAGGGCAAGCGCCCAACCGGTGGTATTTTTTATAATAAACTTACAATTGGTGCGGTATAGGCTACTGCGCGGTTACCCTAACCCATGCACCCTGGGCATCGTCAAAGCGTTTAATTACCCGTGCAGGGTTGCCAACGGCTACGCAATAATCGGGTATGTTTTTAGTTACAACACTGCCACCCGCAACAACACAATGCCTGCCGATGCTTACACCGGCAGTAATAACAACGTTTGCACCAATCCAGCTATCATCTCCAATAGTTATTTCGGCAGTTGTAACATTTTGCTGCACAATAGGTATATGTATGTCCTCGTATATGTGGTTTAAGCCGCTTACTACAATATTTTGTGCCATTATTACATTGTTGCCAATACGCAATGGGCCTATCAGCACGTTAGCTATGCCTACAAATGTGTTGCTGCCAATAAAAACATCACCCACGCCATTGTTAACTGTGCTAAAACTTTCAATAACTGACTTTTCGCCCAGTTCAAATTTATTAAAAGGCAGCACATCCATTCTAACCCTGCCTCGTATTTTTGAGCCTTTGCCTCTTTTATGAAAAAACATATTGGCAAAATTACGCACCCAAAAGCGCGGGCGATAGTCGCCAGTGGGTATAAGCATCCAG
>JABDGS010000082.1 GCA_013285915.1 Bacteroidota bacterium | reverse complement strand
ACTCAGTAAAGTCAATATTGTATTGCCGCATTTTGGCAACAAGGTGCTCGTAATCATGCCTGCTTTGCAACTCAATGCCAACCAGCGCAGGGCCACTTTCTTTATTAGTTTTTTGAATGTATTCAAACCTTGTAATATCATCCTTTGGCCCAAGCACATGGTTTAAAAATTCACGCAATGCGCCCGGCCGTTGTGCAAAGCGTACAAGAAAATAATGTTTCAACCCTTCATATTGCAGGCTGCGCTCTTTTATTTCGGGCATCCTGTCAATATCATTGTTACTACCGCTTACAATACAAACTACTGTTTTGCCCTTTATTGCGTCCGCATAGTCATCCAGGGCAGCAATACTCATTGCGCCCGCAGGCTCAACTACAATGGCATCTTCGTTGTACAGTTTTAATATTGTTGTACATATTTTTCCCTCTGCAACCAGGTGCACGTCCTGCAATACATCTTTACAAATATTGTAGGTTATATCACCAACACGCTTTACTGCAGCGCCGTCTACAAAGCGATCAATGCTGTTTAATGTTGCCGGATGGCCGGCTTTAAACGCTTCAAGCATGCTTGGCGCACCTTCGGGTTCAAGCCCTATTATGTGCGTATTTGGCGAGTATGTTTTAAAATATGATCCCACCCCCGATGCTAAGCCCCCACCGCCAATGGGCACAAACAGGTAATCTATTTTATCCAGGTCCTCAAGTATCTCCATGGCAACAGTTGCCTGCCCTTCAATTATACGGTGATCATCAAACGGCGGAATAAAGGTCATTCCATGTGCTTCGGTATATTGTTTGGCGGCAACAGCACAATCGTCAAAAGTATCTCCTTCCAAAATTATCTCCACTTTATCCTCACCAAACATGCGGGTTTGGTTTACCTTTTGCTTTGGTGTAATAACGGGCATAAATACAACACCTTTTATGCATAGTTTTTTGCAACTATAGGCAAAGCCCTGGGCGTGGTTGCCTGCGCTTGCAGTGGTTACACCGTGCTGTAATTGGGCCGGGGGCAGCGCGCTCATCATGTTATAAGCGCCACGCAGTTTATAGCTTCGAACGACTTGCAGGTCTTCACGCTTTAAATATATATTGGCCTTATACCTGCGTGAGAGATTGGTGTTTTTTTGTAATGGTGTTCTGTTTATTACATGCTTCAATCGCTCCTTTGCTGCAGCAAAATCCAGTTGATTATTCAATGTTGCCATAAAGTTACATTCTGTCACTGATTAACATACTTTCTTACGAAGTCTGCGGGATGATAAACTGGAAGATTTGGCAACGCCGATTTTATGAAGTTTTTATCCCGCGAAATAAGTGTATCTATTTTGTGATGTACAGCCGTATAGTACAGCATTGCATCCTCAATATCATTAATATTAGATTGTAACGCATTCACCACAACTTCATGTGAAGCTTCCAAAACATCAATATCATTTAATAACGCCAGCAAAATTTGCTTTGCCTGCAGCGGACCTTTTTCTTTGGTAAGCCAGTATGAACTTGTTTGCACAATTATCGATGTGGTATAGCATCTAAAATCACCTGCTATTATTCCATTATATATTTTTCGCAAATCCAAATAATCGTTTGAACGTTGCAGGATTAAATCAAGAATTATATTGGTGTCGAGCATTATTTTAAAAGCCATATTTCGCTTTTCTTTCTTCCAAATACTCTTTTTTAAAATCGAAATCTTCGGGATATTGTGATTCAGACTTTGGCAATTTGTCAAGCACGTCCAGCAAAGATGGCCTCCGTTGCTTCGTCACTATTCTTTCAAAATAGTCTTCTACCAATTGTGATAAACTCAGGTCTTTTTCAGCAGCATACGCTTTCGCCTTTTCCACAAGCGTTTCTTCAACGGTTATATTTAGCCTTGTCTTCATATTTACAAATATACGCATAAAGTTAAAATCATGCGCATGATTTAGTATTTCTCCAGCCTGTCAATCGCCTGTTGGTATTCTTTTACCAGCCGTGGTGTCCTTTCAACTATCCATGCAAATAAAGCATCGTGTATAAGCGTAAGCGTTACCTGCAGGTTTTCCTGTTTGCGTGCGTCATAAGATACCAGAAGTCTTTCAAGGCTTGGCTCTAAATTTAAGTACCGCTGTTGGTTATTATATACATCGGTGAGTATACTGTATGTAGCAAAATCAATCCTCGAGAAAATATCGTTTTGTTTTGCGGCCTGCCACGCAACATCATTCATATCTTTATAAAGGGCGCCTTCTGGCATTAACACACTAATATGTATTTTACCGCTGTCTAAAAATTGCTTTGCGAACGCCGGGTTTTTCTTTGCAGAATCAATGTTTTTAAAAACCTGCAGGTGATAAGTATATTGTAAAGCTGCATTCTGTTTGTTATTTGCCAACTCTTCCTTTAGCTGGTTCAATATTTCTTTAGCCTGTCTTTTTTCGTGCAGACTATTAAAATATTCTGTAACCACCAATGCCAGCGCCACGCTGAAGATTATCAGCAACGATTCACCAAGATATTCCTTCCAGTTACGCACAGTTAATACCTCGGGTATTTCCTTTTTCACTTTCGCAGTCTTTACAACAACTGGCTCAGCTGCCGCAACATTTTCTTCAGGCAAATTTTCTTCCATCAAATGGTATTTTATGGAAAAATACTGATTTATATAAATGCGGGATGACATCTTCTTTTGAAAGATGTCATCCCCACAAATATTTATGCTCTATTGGTTTTCTGGGCGAAGTGAACGTACTGTTTTACCAGCTTGCCACATTTCGCTTTCACGCAATTCCTTCAACTCTTCGTTTAGTTTTTCACGGTAATCGGGCTGGCTGTTGCTATCAATGCTGCGCTGGCTTTCCTTACCTGCGGCAACACTTTCGTATAACTCTTTAAACACAGGTGCTGTAGCATCCCTGAATTTTTTCCACCAGTCCAGCGCGCCACGCTGCGCAGTGGTGCTGCAGTTGGCATACATCCAGTCCATACCATTCTCTGCAACCAGGGGCATTAATGATTGTGTTAACTCTTCAACGGTTTCATTAAACGCTTCAGATGGTGTATGGCCTTTATCGCGTAATACCTGGTATTGTGCTGCAAATATGCCCTGTATAGCACCCATTAATGTACCACGCTCGCCGGTGAGGTCGCTGTAAACTTCTTTTTTAAAGTTTGTTTCAAACAGGTAGCCACTGCCTACTGCAATACCCAAAGCAGTAACCCTGTCTTTTGCTTTGCCTGTAGCATCCTGGAAAATAGCGTAGCTGCTGTTTAAACCGCGACCCTGTAAAAACATGCGTCGCAATGATGTGCCACTGCCTTTAGGGGCAACCAAAAACACATCCACATCTGCAGGTGGTATAATGCCGGTTTGCTCATTAAAAGTTATACCAAAGCCATGTGAAAAATATAATGCTTTGCCTGCGGTTAAATGTTTTTTTACGGTTGGCCATAACTGTATTTGCGCAGCATCACTAAGCAGGTAGCAAATAATGGTACCGCGTTCCAGTGCCTCTTCAATTTCAAACAATGTTTCGCCGGGTACAAAACCATCGGCAATTGCTTTATCCCATGTTTTGCTGCTTTTGCGCTGGCCAACTATTACGTTAATGCCATTATCGCGCTGGTTTAGTGCCTGGCCCGGCCCCTGTACGCCGTAGCCTATAACTGCTATGGTTTCATTTTTCAATACTTCCTGTGCTTTGCTTAGCGGAAATTCGTCGCGGGTAATTACATTTTCTTCTACACCGCCGAAATTTAGTTTTGCCATTGTTTGTTGTTTTTGGCCCTACCCAAAGGATACCCGGGCCTTGTTT
Source organism: Bacteroidota bacterium (assembly GCA_013285915.1). Classification (GTDB taxonomy): domain Bacteria; phylum Bacteroidota; class Bacteroidia; order Chitinophagales; family Chitinophagaceae; genus JABDFW01. Next base: position 16,601 of record JABDGS010000082.1, on the reverse strand, counting down.
TAGAAAAATATGTGAGTTGTTTTAAAAATTTTATTTACCAGCGTCATAACATTTATCACCAACATTGCGTCGCACTCTTGTACTTCCTGTTCTTTATTCAGCCATTATTTTTTGTTCAAGCATCTTTTTTATTAGGTCTTCGCGTTCCTTCTGTATTTCTGCCCTGTCATCAACTATTCTTTTCACAATAACATCACCTGCTGTTTTTGGTGAGCCCGCGTTAAATGGTGGCGCAGGGTTATACTCAAGCATTAACTGTATTTCTTTTGCCTGTTCTTCGCCATATAAAACAGCCGCTAATTGCAAGCCAAAATCAATACCCGCTGTTACACCACCGCCTGTAACCCTGTTCCTGTCGATCACAACCCGTTCTTCCAGCACTTCAACATCAAACAATCGCAACAGGTTTAACGACAGCCAGTGCGTGGTTGCTTTATAACCATCCAACAAACCAGCAGCAGCTAACACCAATGCCCCCGTACATACTGACGTTACGTATTTCGCACCTCCGGCCTGCTTTTGTAAAAACGCTATAAGCGTTTTGCTTTGCATTGCTGCAAACACGCCATTACCACCGGGTACAAACAACACATCAACCTGCGGCGCTTCTTCAAAAGTGCTATCGGGTAATATCCTCAATCCTTTATCACTTTTTACAGGATCTAATGTCTCCGCAAATAAAAGAACTTTTGTGGCCGGCAATCTTCCAAACACTTCGTAAGGGCCAGTAAGGTCCAGTTGCGTTAGTGCGGGAAATATCACCATGCCTATAATCACGATGTTAACTTAGTTTATTTATCAATCAAACATTGCACTTTTGTCTTCCCGGCCACAAATCATAACACATTACAGTCACACGAATAGGTAAACCAGGCTAAAATCGCGGTTACCTTCCGCCTGCAACATCTACCAGCGCCCCGGTTACATACGATGCTTCATCACTCAGCAACCAAAGTATTGTGTTAGCTACCTCCTCGGCAGTACCACCACGTTTCATGGGCAGCGATGGTCCTATTCTCGCCACTCTGCCCGGCTCACCGCCTGTAATATGTATCTCTGTATCAATAATGCCCGGCCTCACAGCATTTACCCTTATACCGTCACCAGCTACTTCTTTTGACAAACCTAATGTAAACGTATCAACCGCACCTTTTGATGCTGCATAATCTACATATTCAAACGGAGCGCCATGCGCCGCTGCCTTTGATGATACATTTACAATTGCACCACCTGCACCGCCGTACTGTAACCCCATTCTTTTAACCGCTTCACGTGCACAAGTAAACGTTCCAATAACATTGGCTGCAAATATTCGTTGCAGCCTGTCAGCGTTTGTATCAACAACAAGCCCCTGTTTTTCAAGTATGCCGGCATTGTTAACCAACGCTGTAATACGGCCAAGTTTTTCGTCAATTATATTAAACAGCGTTATTACTTCTTTCTCACGTGCAACATCCGCAGCTATTGATATTGCTTTGCCGCCCGCAGCAACAATCTCATTAACTACCTGTTCTGCTGCCTTTTTATTACTCCTGTAATTTATACATACTGCATAACCCTGCGCCGCAGCTTTTAATGCTGTGGCTTTGCCTATGCCCCTGCTGCCGCCTGTTATGAGTATGATTTTATCCATAGCGTTGGGTTCAAGATTTTACATGCTAAACACTCCTTCCTGCTGGTTCAAAAATTCATTCTCGACAACCTCTTCACCTGGCTCCCCGCGCTCAAACTCTTTTAATTTGGAATGGAAGCCATGGCTTGCTTTTATAATGGCCACCCTTGCGCTGCGCACAAATTCAATAAGACTGTACGGCTCCAAGGCTTTTATCAACGCTTCAATTTCTTCACGGTGACCCGATGTTTCAAAAACGGTATAATCGTGGCGTATTACTACAGCCCTTGCACCATACTGGCGCAACAACCTTTCTACCTTTACCTTTTCAGCTATAACATCGGTGGGCACTTTGTATAATGCAAGCTCCTGCCATACAATTTCTTCATTGGTATTATAATAAGCTTTTAATACCTCAACCTGCTTTTCAATTTGCCGGCACAGCTTACGCACCACTTCTTCCGTTTCGTTAATGACAATTGTAAAGCGGTGCACACTGTCAATTTCTGAGGGTGAGGTATTTAAGCTTTCTATATTTATTTTCCTGCGCGAAAATATTATTGCTATACGGTTTAGCAACCCTATTTGGTTTTCAGTATAAACGGTTACTGTATATTCCTGTTTCATGTCGTAAGCCCCTATCCCTAAAGTGGGATTTTAAAGATGAGTATTTATTTTTATTTTAAACCTTAACGCAAATAATGATGCCTGTTGACCAGTTTAGCTTGGTTAAGGTTATATCGTTCCTGTTTTCCAGCATTTGAATAAAATTGTCGACTCGTTCTGCGTGGCCTTCGGGCCAGTTTGGTTGCGGGCGCATATCATCAATAATATAAAAGCCGCCAGTTTTTACCATAGCTAAAGCTTCTTCAAACAGGTCATATTTACCAGGCATCGCGTCAGCAAAAACCAAATCAAACTGTTTGCCTTTGTATTCACTCAACCATTGGTAGCCATCGGCCAGTACAAAATCAATTCTGTTATCGTTTAGTTGCTGCTGGGCTATTTCAAGTAACACCGCATTATTCTCAACAGTAACCAGTATCGCATCCTCATCCATGCCCTGCAATATCCATGATGTTGCCAAACCACTGCCGGTACCCAATTCAAGTATGCGTGCACATGGCTTTGACGCCACCAGCGTTTTTAACAGGCTGCCAGTAAATAGATCAGAAGCCATATTAAACGACAACGCTTTTGTTGCCGCCTGTATGCTTTCATATTGAACCGGTATATCTGTAAATATCTCGTCTTGCATCGGTGTTGTTTATATCATCGCAATCATTCAAAAATCCTGCAAATCGTGGTTCTCTTATCTCAACCTTATCTCGCCCACTCCACAACCCTGGGGCACCATAGGGAATACATTGTTCTCTTTACCCACCATTACTTCCAGCAGGTAGCTACCGTCATGTTCAATCATTTCAGTTAAAGCGGCTTTTAAATCTTTACGCTCATTAATTGATTGGCCTGCAATGCCATACGCTTTGGCCAGCATTACAAAATCAGGGCTTTGAATATCTACAAATGAGTATCTTCTTTCATTAAACAGCTCTTGCCACTGCCGAACCATGCCAAGAAACCTGTTATTAAGAATGATTATTTTAACGGCAGCACCATACTGCATAATAGTGCCAAGCTCCTGCAATGTCATCTGGAAGCCGCCATCGCCAATAATGGCAACAACTGTTCTGTCTGGCGCACCGTATTTCGCGCCAATAGCAGCAGGCAGTGCAAAGCCCATAGTACCCAACCCGCCGGATGTTACGTTACTTTTGCTTTGTACAAATTTTGCATACCTGCAGGCTACCATTTGGTGCTGGCCCACATCAGTTACAATAACTGCATCACCTTTTGTTAATTCATTCAGCACATTTATTACTTCACCCATACTCATTTCATCTTTGGTAGGGTGCAGCTCATCAAATATTACCGCCTCGTTCTCTTTTTCAGTTGCTTCGGCAAATTTTCTCAGCCATGCAGTGTGATCTTTCTTCTCAATCAATTCTGTCAATAAAGGCAACGTTTCTTTGCAATCGCCCCAAACAGGCACGGTGGCTTTTACATTCTTATCAATCTCGGCGGGGTCAATGTCAAGGTGTACCACTTTTGCCTGCTTGGCGTATTTATCAAGCCTGCCGGTAACGCGGTCATCAAAGCGCATGCCCACAGCTATAAGCACGTCACATTCATTGGTTAATACATTAGGGCCATAGTTACCGTGCATACCAAGCATACCCACATTAAGCGGATGCGCAGTTTCTAAAGCGCTAAGGCCAAGTATTGTCCATGCAGCAGGCAATCCGCCTTTTTCAATAAATGTTTTAAATTCTTTTTCTGCACGGCCCAATATTACCCCCTGGCCAAATATTACAAAGGGCCTTTCTGCACTATTTATCAGCCTTGCCGCTTCTTCAATATATTCTTTACGTATAATAGGCTTTGGGCGATAGCTGCGTATATGGTTGCATGGTGTGTAACCCTCGTAATCAAATTTTTGAATTTGTGCGTTTTTAGTAATATCAATTACCACAGGGCCAGGACGCCCGCTACCCGCTATGTAGAATGCTTTGGCTAATGCGGCTGGTATTTCTGTTGCATCTGTTACCTGGTAATTCCATTTGGTAACTGGTGTAGTAATGTTTATAACATCTGTTTCCTGGAAGGCATCTGTGCCCAGCAGGTGTGCAAACACCTGCCCTGTTATACATACCAACGGCGTACTGTCAATTTGTGCATCGGCTAAGCCGGTAACAAGGTTAGTAGCGCCGGGGCCGCTGGTGGCAAAAACTACCCCAACTTTACCCGATGTTCTTGCAAAGCCCTGGGCCGCGTGTATGGCCCCCTGCTCATGCCTTACAAGAATATGTTCAAGCTCATTTTCATAGTCGTACAGCGCATCATATATTGGCATAATAGCGCCGCCAGGGTAGCCAAATATGGTTTTTACGCCTTCAGCAATAAGTGCTTTTAAAACGGCTTCGCTGCCTGTAATATTGATAGTTTGCGTTGCGGCTATTTTTGTAATTTCTTCTGCTAATTCAATAGTATCCATAACTATTTTATTTATTGAGATAACATTTTATTTTTTACTCCCTTTATACCTGTTTATACTTAAGCAGGATAGTACTTGCATTGTTGACTCGATTGCCAGGGTTATGTATTTTGCCTGCCATACTATTTAATTTAACTCTTTATCAATTTCAGCAATAACCTGCCTTATATCCTTCGCCAGTGCAGCCTGCTGCTGTTTTCTTTCATTTAACGACGATACATACCTGGTAATAAGGTATTTTACTGAAGGGTCACTTATTAACCGGGAAATATGCGTGCCGGCAGAATCTGTAACGCCTTTTATCCCAACGTACCTGTCAAAATCCGCACTGCGCTGGGCAAAAAGGTTTTTATCAATTTGCTCCTGGAAAGGGATGGTAACAGTGTATAACGTCATTAAATCTTTCAGCAACTGGCTATTATTTATTAACCTTATATAGCCGGATGATTTAAACCCCTCAAAGCGGCCATTGTCAGCCAGGAAATAATTTGTATTTACCAGCTGCCCGCTATTTTTATCAAAAAAAGCCCCGTCTATCTTATTCGTTTTAATTTGCCGGTCAGCCTTATTATAAAAATCGACCACCGGCTGAAACTCCTTATCTATACCATCCAGCCTTTCCGCGGTTGTTTTCAGGTCTTCCCTTATACCGGTTAAAAACTCAACTTCTATTTTATGTTCATGCCTGCCATCGTTCCAGTTATGAAATGCCAGGGTTATACTTACAGCAAATACTATTATTACAATTTCAAGTGCTACCTCTTTTATTTTATGCTGAAAACTTAGCCTTTTATCAGTAACAATACGCACTGCTTTTGTTGTATGCTTTATAACCTTTTCTTCCGACATAAGTTTTTGCTGGTATTACATTTTAATCTTCATCTGTTACACAGCCTTCTGCTGCATTTTTAACGCTTCTTGCATATTTAAACAAGATACCATTCTTAGCCTTTAACGCTGGTTTAACCCATGCTGCTCTTCTTGCAGCAATCTCTTCATCACTTACCTTTAAGGTAAGAGTATTTTTAGTAGCATCAATCTCAATAATATCATTATCCTCTACTATCCCAATTAACCCACCTTCATAAGCTTCCGGCGTTATGTGGCCCACTACAAAGCCATGTGTACCACCGCTGAACCTGCCATCCGTAATCAAGGCAACAGACTTACCTAAACCCGCACCAATAATAGCACCTGTGGGTTTCAGCATTTCGGGCATACCGGGTGCACCTTTAGGACCAATATTGCGTATAACCACAACATCGCCGGCATGTACGCGGCCACTTTGTAAACCTTTTATCAGGTCATGCTCGCCGTCAAATACACGGGCTGTCCCCTCAAAACGCTCTCCTTCTTTGCCGCTAATTTTTGCAACACTGCCACCTTCGGCAAGGTTGCCATACAGTATTTGTAAATGGCCTGTTTTTTTAAGCGGGTTTTCAAGTGGGTGAATAATATCCTGCGTTTCAAAATTCAAATCCGGAGTACCTTCTAAATTCTCAGCAACTGTTTTGCCAGTTACGGTTAAGCAGTCGCCGTGCAGCAGCCCCTTCGTTAATAAATATTTCATTACAGCAGGCACGCCGCCTTCTGCATGCAGGTCCTGCATTAAATATTTGCCGCTTGGCTTAAAATCAGCCAGCATTGGCACCCTGTCGCTTATCGCCTGGAAATCGTCCTGTGTTAACAGAACATCCACACTTTTTGCCATAGCAATTAAGTGCAGCACCGCATTGGTACTGCCACCCAATACCATAATAACCGTCATGGCATTTTCAAATGCCTTACGCGTCATAATATCGCGTGGCTTAATATCTTTTTCAAGCAATAGTTTTATTGCGGTACCTATTGCTGCACATTCTTTTTGTTTATCATCACTTAATGCTGGGTTTGACGATGAGTTTGGTAAACTCATCCCCAAAGCCTCAATGGCGCTTGCCATTGTATTGGCAGTATACATGCCGCCGCAGGCGCCCGCACCGGGACATGAGTGGCGAACGATGCCTTTAAAATCTTCTTCACTTAAATTACCGGCAATTTTTTGGCCGAGCGCCTCAAACGATGATACAATATTTAAATCCTGCCCCTTGTAATGGCCGGGTGCAATTGTACCACCATATAACATTATAGATGGCCTGTTAAGCCTGCCCATGGCCATTATACTGCCGGGCATATTTTTATCGCACCCGGGTATAGCAATTAATGCATCATAATATTGTGCACCTGCATTTGTTTCAATACTGTCAGCAATAAGGTCGCGGCTTACGAGACTATAACGCATGCCATCCGTACCCATGCTTATACCATCACTTACACCAATAGTGTAAAAACGCAGCCCCAGCAGATCATCCACAGCGTTAACGCTGTTCTTTACTTCTGTTGCCAGGTCGTTAAGATGCATGTTGCACGGGTTACCGTCCCAGCCCATACTTACAATACCTACCTGCCCCTTTTTGAAATCTTCTTCTTTAAAGCCAATAGCATAATACATAGCCTGCGCAGCAGGCTGCGTAGGATCTTGCGTAAGCGTTTTGCTGTACTTGTTGAGTTCTGCCATTTAATTCAATTTATTTAAGTTACCGTCCTTTTAATTCGCTGTCCCCTTTTGTTGCCACTCGCGTGAACCCGTTCAAACGGGCATCATCCGCTTTTTTACATCCAGTTTTAATACGTCTAAATCAGGTCAAAATGATAATAAATAAAAAACCGCCTCATTTCGGAGGCGGTTTCGTTATATTTTGTCTTAATGATAACTAACTTATACCTCCATGCATAGCGGAAATAATAATGACAACCACCACAATAATGTTGCTGTTGTTAACTATACTATTAATCCTGCTTTTTAGCATGTCGGCTTTTATATATCGCGAATATATAAAAGCCATTTTAATAAACAAAGAACTGACCACGATTTTAGCCTTATTTTCCTGATTCTCCTGAAACTGCACCTTACAAAATACAGGCAAATAAGGTTAAGATCGTGGTTCTAAATGATTGTCGACTTCCTCATTTCAATATTCCCTTTATTCACCTCTCCCGTTATTTTATTACTTACAAAATCGGCGATCAACTCGCCTATGGTGGAGGTAAAATAAAAATTAATGCTATCAATATCTTTTGTTACAAAATTGTTTTGCAGCGTCCAGTTAACGCCCTGGCGCACATGTTCAGCCTCCTTAGCCATACCCAAATAATCAAGCATCATTGCTGTGGACAGGATAGAACCTACGGGGTTTGCTATATCCTTACCTGCCGCTTGGGGATAGCTTCCATGTATAGGCTCAAACAATGCCGTGCCAATACCAACAGATGCCGACGGTAACAAACCAAGCGAACCGCTTAACACACTTGCTTCGTCACTTATAATATCGCCAAACATATTCTCAGTAAGCACTACATCAAACTGCTTTGGATTGAGTATTATTTGCATAGCAGCATTATCAACAAACATATAATCAACTGCCACGTCGCTATATTGCAATGCCATTTCCTGCACAACCCTTCTCCACAGCCGGCTTGTTTCAAGCACATTGGCTTTATCAACCAGCGTTAATTTCTTTCTTCTTTGCTGTGCGTGTTTAAAAGCCAGGTGTGCTATTCTTTCAATTTCAGCGCGTGTATATATACAATCGTCACTCGCAGTATTTTTATCTTCGCTCAGTTCCTTTTTGCCAAAATAAATACCACCTGTAAGCTCACGGAAAATAATAAAATCAACACCGTCCATTTGCTTGGCCTTTAACGGCGACAAATGCTGCAATGATGGGTAAGTATTAATGGGGCGAATATTTGCAAATAGCTGCAGGCTTTTACGCAGCTTTAGCAAACCCTGTTCAGGTCGTACTTTGGCCGTGGGGTCGTTATCATATTTGGGATGGCCTATCGCACCAAATAAAACGGCATCGCTGTTAAGGCAGCTTTCAATTGTTTCGTCGGGGCAGGCGTTGCCGGTTTTATCAATGGCATCAGCACCCATTAAGCAATAGGTGTAGTTAAACGTATGGCCGTATTGGTACTCCACCGCATCAAGCACCTTTATTGATTGCCGGGTTACTTCAGGGCCAATGCCATCACCCAATATTACTGTTATATTCTTTTCCATATCAACTCCACAAAAACGTGTTTTTTAAGGTTGTTAAGCTGCTTTAGTTTTTTTATCAATTGTTTTTATATCGTAAGCACCCTTTTTTAATTCCAGCACGCTGGTTATACAGACGGGGATTTCATGTGCATAGTGGCTAACATAAATAAGTGTTTTGTTAAGCCCTGAACATAAAACATCAACCAAGTTTACAAACTGGTTTGTTTGCTCTTCATCAAGGCCCTGGCAGGGCTCGTCTAAAACAAGCAATGGCGGATTTTTTACTAAAGCTCTTGCCAGCAAAGTCAATCGTTGTTGGCTTGTTGAAATTGTTGCAAGGGGCTTGTGTTGCACATGAGAAGAAATTCGTAAAAAATCCAACCATTGCTGTACTAATGCTTGTTGCTCAACATTTAGCTTCTTATATAAACCTATAGTATCAAAAAAACCTGATGCTATAGTATTGTAACATGTTATGTTTGTATCAAAGTACCAATGCAGTTCGGGCGATACGTACCCTATTTTCCTTTTTATATCCCATATACTTTCTCCAGTGCCTCTCTTCCTGTCGAATAAAACAATTTTGTTGGCATAAGCCTGCGGATGGTCTCCCGTAACAAGACTTAGCAATGTAGATTTACCAGCGCCGTTTTCGCCTTTCAATAGCCATTTATCGCCCCGGTTAACCTGCCAGTTTATATTTTCTATAATTGTTTTTTGCTGGTAAGCAACACGCACGTCTTCCATTTTAACAGCAACCGCAAATCTATCAACCGTTTTTTCAAAAGGCATGTGAAAATCCACATCCTCTTTTTTGTTTAAACGGACTAAATGTTTTGATAAGAACATTTTTTTCTCCTCAAATACTTCAAGTCTTCCGCCTTGCAGAAAGGCAATATGGGTTATGCAGTCCGGCAATTGGTGTGCATCAGTAACCAATATCATTACCGTGCCTTCTGCTGCTTTCTTGTTTATCAAAACATGAAGTGCTGAGCGGCTGTTAACATCAAGACCTATAAAAGGGCTGTCAATTACCATGATATCAGCAGGCTGCAAAAAGGCTTTTATAATTTGAAAACGTTTATGTTCACCGCTTGACAACTGCAGCAATGGAGAATTTTTGCGATGATGCAGTTGTAATTGATTTAGCAGGTCATTAATGGCAGTTTCGTTGCTATTAACGGTTAGCAATTCATCAATAACAGTTGATGCATCATTGCTTTCAAAACTGTTATAGCGCTGCTGGTAATAAAAATCTGAGGTATTGGAAAGATTTTTGAAATGATAATGTTGCTCAACAAACACTATCTGCGGCTTAGCGATGTTAAAGGCAACATCACCTTTATGAAATATTTTACCTGCAAGCGCTTTTGCCAAAACGGTTTTGCCGCTGCAAGATAACCCGGTAATTGCCAGGTGCTGACCCATCATTAACGTAAATGATAGCCCACGTAGCAATTGTTGCTGTTGAAGCTGAACGCTTAGGTTATTTACTATAATGGATGGTTGCTGCATATTATTGCGAGGCTACTGTTTTAGCTTGCGTGCTCAAATTCCTCTATATCCTGTTTTATGCTTAATAAATAATCAATATCGTCGTACCCGTTAAGCAGGCATGTTTTTTTGTAGTTGTTAATATCAAAACTTTCCTGTTCGCCTGTTGCTAAAATCTTTATGTATTGTTCCGGCAGGCTTACCTCAATTTCAGCATTCACGTCTTTTTCGACTGCTGAAAATATCTTATTTAAAAAGGCATCACTCACCACTACCGGCAACAGAAAATTATTGAGGGCATTATTTTTAAAAATATCCGCAAAAAAACTGCTTACAACAACGTCAAAGCCATAATCCTTTATTGCCCAGGCCGCATGCTCGCGCGAAGAGCCGCAACCAAAATTTTTTGCAGCTACCAATATCTTGCCGTGGTATTTAGGATTGTTAAGTGGAAAATCTGGTTTGGGCTGGTTTTCATCGTCATTATTAAAACGCCAGTCACGAAACAGGTTTTTGCCAAAGCCATCCCGTGTTGTTGCTTTTAAAAAGCGTGCGGGTATAATCTGGTCTGTGTCAATATTTTCAATATTAACAGGTACCACAGTTGATTTTACCAAACTAAGTTGTTTGCTCATAACTAACTCGTTTCCCCAAGGGGGTATTTATTCTAATTTCTTATCGCTTTTACTCGTAGCCGCACATAGTCAGCATACCATTTACCATTTTTATAATGCCTGTCTTTTAAATGATCAACAGTTTTTGCTATAATCGTTTCGGCCTGCTTCGTTGAGATATTTTTAAAAAGAAAGCTGCTAAACATCTTTATCCAGTCTGCCATTCCATCTTCGCCCATCAATTCCGTGTCGCGGTCAAAATATAAAACCTGTCTTACTGTAAAACCATGTGCCTCCAGCAAGGCAGTATATTCAGCCACAGACGGGAAGTACCAAAAATCGGCCACTATCTTGTCTGCCAGTCCTTCATCAACCATGGCTTTTTTAATAGCGCCCATTATGCTTTTATTATTGCCCTTGCCGCCCATCTCCATCACAAACCTGCCACCAGGTGCCAACGCGTTGTACACGCAGGCTACCACTTTTGCAGATTCGTTTATCCAATGCAGTACCGCGTTAGAGAAAACCGCATCAAATTTTTCAGCAAACGTAAAGTCGGTAGCATTCCTCACTTCAAACCTTATTTGTGGATACGCAGCTTTTGCTTTTGCTACCATTTCAAGGGAATTATCTATGCCTATCACATCCGCGCCGTAATTCCTTATTTCATTCGCCAATAACCCTGTGCCACAACCAAGATCAAGTATACGTTCATCTTCCTGCGGTTGCAGCCATCCGATCAAATCTTCGCCATACTTTGAAACAAAGCTGTGCTTATTGTCATACAAATCTGCGTTCCATTTAATCTCCGGCATACCACTACCCCCTGAAGGGGATTTTCTTTTACTGAGTTTATAATTCAGTCCCTGCTTTTTTTAAGTCCCTTTAGGGATTTAGGGTATCATTTCCCTTACATCCGTCACCTCCCCGGTTATCGCTGCGGCCGCGGCTGACAAAGGGCTGGCAAGAAATGTTCTTGCATTTGGCCCCTGCCTGCCTTCAAAATTCCTGTTGCTTGTGGAAATACAATACTTGCCCGCGGGAATTTTATCTTCGTTCATACCTAAACATGCACTACAGCCCGGTTGGCGAAGCATAAAACCTGCTTCTTCAAATATTTTATCAATGCCCTCGTTCTTTGCCTGTTGCTCAACCTGCTTGCTTCCGGGCACTATCCATACTTCCACGCCATCAGCTTTCTGCTTGCCTTTTACAAATGAGGCAACCATGCGCAAATCTTCAATACGGCTATTGGTGCAACTACCTATAAAGACGTAGTCCACTTTCTTTCCTTTTATATTAGCGCCCGGCTGAAGACCCATGTAGTGCAGCGATTTTTCAAAAGATGGTTTTTCTTTTTCATCAATCTCGCTTAGTGCCGGTACATGACCGCTAACACCTATGCCCATGCCAGGGTTAGTGCCGTACGTGATCATCGGTTCAATATCCGCTGCATTAATGTTTATCTCTTTATCAAACTTTGCATCAGCATCGCTGTACAGGGTTTTCCAGTAGGCAAGCGCATCATCCCATTTTTCACCTGCGGGCGCAAACTCACGCCCTTTTATATAATCAAATGTTATATCGTCGGGCGCAATCATGCCGCAGCGGGCGCCCATTTCAATGCTCATGTTGCAAATGGTCATGCGTGCTTCCATTGACAGGCTGCGTATAGCCGAACCCGCGTATTCAACTGCATATCCTGTAGCACCACTTGCCGAGATAAGGGAGATAATATATAATATAATATCTTTTGAAACCACGCCTTTGTTTAATTCACCCTCCACATTTATACGCATTAGTTTTGGCTTGCTTTGCATAAGGCATTGCGTGGCCAACACCATTTCAACCTCGCTGGTGCCAATACCAAAAGCCATAGTGCCAAATGCGCCGTGGGTTGATGTGTGGCTGTCACCGCAAACGATTGTCATGCCCGGCTGGGTAATACCCAATTCAGGGCCTATAACATGCACAATGCCCTGGTACGGATGGCCAAGGCCGTAAAGTTCAATGCCAAATTTTTCGCAATTGTCTTTTAACGTTTGTACCTGTATGCGGCTTAGCTCTTCTTTAATTGGCAGGTGCTGGTTTATTGTAGGTACATTATGGTCGGCCGTAGCCACCACCTGTTTTGGGCGGAATACGGGCAAGCCCCTTTTTTCAAGCCCTTTAAATGCCTGCGGGCTGGTGACCTCATGTATAAAATGCGTGTCAATATATAAAACTGAAGGACCGCCTTCAATCTCTTTTACAACATGTTTATTCCAAATCTTCTCAAATAAACTCAACCCCATAGTACAATTATTTAAAGCAATCAAAAACTATTACATATTATACATGACTTTCCTGTAACTGGTAAGCTTTTGCCAGTTCGTTCAAATCATCGTCATTTACTTCCTTCTTCTTGTCGGCTACCTGCAAAAACTGCTGGTACAAAACATCAACATCATTGCGGGTAAACTCGTGGCCAAGTTTCCTAAACCTGTGCGCCAGCGCACTTCTGCCGCTGCGGGCTGTTAATACAATTTTTGATTCACCGGCGCCCACTTCTTCAGGGTTAATAATTTCATAGGTAAGTGAATCTTTCAAAAAGCCATCCTGGTGTATGCCTGATGAATGTGCGAATGCATTGCTGCCCACAATAGCCTTGTTGGGCTGTACCGGCATGCGCATAGTATCGCTTACCAACCGGCTCATTGGGTTTAACTGCTGCGCTTTAATGTTGGTGTAAAAACCAAGCGAATGATGCTGCTTTATAACCATCACCACTTCTTCCAGCGATGTATTACCGGCCCTTTCGCCCAGGCCATTTATAGTACACTCAATTTGCCCCGCACCTGCAATAACACCTGCTATTGAGTTTGCCGTGGCAAGTCCAAGATCGTTATGGCAATGGCAGCTAATTACCGCCTTATCTATATTGGGAACATTATTTACGAGGTAAGCAATCTTTTCACCATACTGGTGCGGCAGGCAATAACCAGTGGTATCAGGTATATTAACGACGGTTGCACCGGCGGCAATTACCGCTTCAATTACACGGGCGAGATAGTCGTTATCCGTACGGCCGGCATCTTCTGCATAAAACTCAACATCATCCACAAAATTCTTTGCCCATTTTACGCATTGCACAGCGCGTTGTAAAATATCTTCCCTGTTAGAGTTGAATTTTGATTTGATATGAAAGTCAGAAGTGCCGATGCCAGTATGTATTCTTGGTCTTACAGCGTATTTCAGGGCATCGGCCGCAACCTCTATATCCTTCTGCACCGCGCGGCTTAACCCGCAAACAGAAGCATGCTTTATTACCTTTGTTATCTCGCGAACTGAAGAAAAATCACCGGGGCTGGATATCGGAAAACCCGCTTCAATAATATCAACACCCAGGTCTTCAAGGGCAAGCGCCAGTTCTATCTTTTCTTTTGAGTTTAATTTGCAACCGGGAACCTGTTCTCCATCTCTTAACGTAGTGTCAAAAATGTCTATTTTTTTATGCGGCATAGCATGTTTTTAGAAATGAAAAAGTGCAGACTGCTTAATTTTGGTTTGCCTGCCGTATTATTTAAGCAGCCTGCATCCTTCAAAAATAATACTATATATTTAGCTGTTCCAAGCCAAAATACATTGTATTTTACGTTGGGTAAACAGGTATTAACTGGCTAAAAGGCAGTGCCAGCAAGCTTTTGGTAAAAATAAAACTACGATGCCTAACCGTTCAACTGACGAGCTATTTCAACTGGTAAGGTCGCTTGATAAGGGCGAAAAGAGGATGTTTAAGCTGTATTTAAAGCGCAGTGCGGGCAATGACGACCTTAAAGTGATACGTTTATTTGATGCCCTTGATGCCATGAACGAGTATGATGAAGAGCAATTGCTGAAGAAAAACAAAAGCATTAAGAAGCAGCAGTTGAGTAATATGAAAGCCCACCTGTACCGCCAACTGCTAAGCAGCCTGCGGCAGGCAAGGAACGACGGCAATATTGATATTTTGCTTAATGAACAGATGGCTTACGCCCGTATTTTATACAATAAAGGGCTGTACATGCAAAGCCTTAAAACGCTTGATAAAATAAAGCAGTTAGCCAAGGTGAATAACCAGTACACTTTCCAGATGCAGGCCCTTATTTTTGAGAAGAAGATTGAGGCATTGCATATAACCCGCAGCCTGGAGAACAGGGCTGAGCAGCTATCCTACGAATCAGAAGAAGTTAATGTGCACCTGACGCTCATTAGCAAATTATCCAACCTGTCGCTGCAACTGTATAGCTGGTATATTAAAATGGGCCATGCAAGGGACGAAAAAGATGTGGCAGCGGTTAAAATGTTTTTTGATGCCAACCTGCCTGCATATAACCTGCATGAAATGCAGTTTTATGAGAAGATGTACCTGTATCAATCATACTGCTGGTATGGGTTTATTTTGCAGGACCTGCTGATGTATTACCGGTATACCCAAAAATGGGTTGACCTTTTTGAGCAGGAGCCGGCCATGAAGACAGTGGAGCCGGGGCAGTATATTAAAGGTATGCACAACTTATTGAGTGCACATTTTGACTTGAACAACTACGATAAGTTTGAAGAAGCATTAAGGCAGTTTGAAGAATTTGCCTGCAGCGAAAATGCTGACATGAATCCCAATGCCCGCATTCAAACCTTTGTATATATAAATATTGCAAGAATAAACAAACACTTTCTTGACGGCACTTTTACAAAGGGGCTTGAGCTTGTGCCCATGATCGAGGAAAAACTTGAAGAGTATAAGCTGCAATTAGACCGGCACCGTGTGCTTGTTTTTTATTATAAGTTTGCCTGCCTGTATTTTGGTAGCGGCAACAATGAGAAGGCAATCTACTATCTTAACAAAATTATTAATTGGAAAGTTGACCTGCGTACCGACCTGCAGTGTTACGCCCGCCTGCTGCACCTGATTGCGCACTTTGAATTAGGTAATTATGATATACTGGAATACCTTATAAAGTCAGTATACCGCTTTATGGCTAAAATGAAAAACCTGAGTGTTGTTGAAGAGGAGATATTTAAGTTTATAAGAAAATCATTCTCACTCGCGCCAAATAAAATTATACACGCGTTCAGATCTCTGAAAGATAAATTGGAGCGTTACAAGGGCAACCCGCTGGAAACGCGTTCGTTTATGTACCTTGATATTACGGGGTGGCTGGAAAGCAAAATTCAGAATATACCTGTTGAACGGGTTAGGCGTAACAGGTTTTTGAATGGCAGAAAAGGGAAGGGGTAATATGCCGCAGGGGATATTAGTTTTTACAAACAACAAAGTAGTAAGACTTTGCGTCTGCGCCTTCTTCATAAATATTTTTCAGCCTGCTGGTTTTTGTAACCACTGAATGCTTTGCGAGATCTAATACTTCACAGTTCAATAAGAACGATGAAAAAGATTCTATGAATGGCAAAAATCTTTTAATTGTGTTGATCTCTACGTTGATCTTTTTTTCGCTGTAGTTATTTCCTTTTACGGTTAATAGTAATTCTCTTTCCATAACTTTCTTTTTATTCTTGTCTTTTAATCTGTCGATACAATATTATGCCAGTTATTCTGGGATTATATTTAAAGCAACCTTAAATAAGATTATAATCCGGCTTAAATACACACATTTATTTGTTTTTTAAGATATTATAATGTTTTTTTTAACATTCCTTTTTTATGCACAGGCGTGCATAACCTGGTTATCTCTAAAAAAGGGATAATTTCTTCCCAAAAAAAGGTTT
>JABDGS010000081.1:1770-20906 GCA_013285915.1 Bacteroidota bacterium | reverse complement strand
AGGGTACTGAATTTGCTGTGGGCGGTGCAGGTTTTTTTGACTGTATTGACGACCAGCATGCTGCTTATACCCTATTTGATGCAGCAAGGCAATGGCTGCAAAGCAGGGGCATGGAAGCGATGGATGGCCCTATAAATTTTGGCGACCGGGATAAATGGTGGGGATTAATGGTAGAAGGCTTTAGCGAAACGCCTGTGTATGGCATGGCCTATAACCCGCCATATTATGAAAACCTGTTTGAAGGGTATGGCTTTAAAAATTATTACAACCAGTACTTCTATGCTATGCAGGTAAACGACCCACTGCCAGCACGTTTTTCCGAAAGGCATGCAAAGTTTTCAGCCAAGCCGGGCTACAGGGCCTCACATATTGATATCAAGAACCTTGACAAGCATGCAGAAGAATTTGCTACGGTGTACAATGCCGCATGGGCACAGCATGGTGAAGCAAAGGAGATAACAAAAGAGCAGGTAGTAAAACTTTTTAACTCAATGAAAGGGGTGATGGACGAAAGGCTTATATGGTTTGCCTATTATAAAGATGAGCCGATCGCCATGTGGATAAACATACCTGATGTAAACGAATATTTTAAGCATTTTAACGGCAAACTTGGCCTGTTGCAGAAGCTGAAATTATTATGGCTTAAAAAACAGGGCGCATGCAAAAGGTTTACCGGTGTGGCCTTTGGTATTGTACCCAAATACCAGGCATTGGGCATTGACAGCTTTATGATATATGAGGGTGCTTTGCTTATACAAAATAAGGGCTGGTATGATACTTATGAAATGGGCTGGGCCGGCGACTGGAACCCAAAAATGCTGAATATTTACAAAAGCCTGGGCGCCAGCCAAAGCCGCCGCATGGTTACCTACCGCTATATTTTTGATGAAACCAAAAACCCATTTGAGCGCCATCCAGTAATGGAGTATGCAGTTGGCGGAAAGTAAAAACCAGTTGAATGGTTGATTAGTTGCGTGATTATCATTTTATTAGTTATAAAAAATGGGAGCTTTTCTTTACCCCTTTAGGGGCAGGGGTTTTACTTCACCTCGCACAATTCATCCCACCGTGTTGTATATCTCGGACTGCGGTATTCCTGGCGCATTTTCCAGTTGCGGGCAGTGCCACTGGCAGCAAACTTTAATACATCATCGCGCATACTAAAATTTATATTATCCATCATGCTCATCAGCATGCGCCCATTATTTTGCCCGCGTGGTACAAACAGGTTGCCCTGCACTGTTTCGTCGGGCACAATACCGCTTAACATTACACCCGCTTTTTTATAAAAGCTGCCTTTTTTAAACAATTGTTCGGTAAGGTACATGGCGGGTTTAATAAGCTCACTTGTAACCGCGGTAGCCAAAGGTAAAATGGTATGCAGGCTTTGCATAGGCCCATGCCTGAAAGGTTCGTTTTCCTTACGATCTTCCTTTGGCACGACAAAAACACTTATTACCGAAGCTGCGCCATGCTGGCGGCGCAGCTTCTCAGCAGCTCTTGAAGTATAGGTTGCAACGGCCTCTTTTATATCGCCCAATTCCTTTACAGGTGCGCCAAACATTCGCGTGGTCGCAATCATCTTTTTTTCGTCCAGTTCATCTTCCATACCTATAGCAGGCTCACCTTTTAATTCTTTCAGCAGGCGTACGCCTGTAACGCCACCCACGTTTTTACGCATCCATTCTTCCGGCATCTGGCTTAATTGCCAGGCATCATAAATAGCAAAACGTTCAAGCTTTACGGCATATTGCCTGCCAATGCCCCAAATATCACCAACCCTTGTTTTAATCAGCGCATCTGCAATTTTTTCAGGCGTATTCAAAACCATCACACATTGCGATTGTTTTTTATTCTTCTTCGCCAGCCGGTTTGCCATTTTACTAAGCACTTTGGTGGGTGCAATACCAACTGATACCGCTACCCCCGTCCATTGTTCTACGGTGCTGCGCAGCTCAAATGCAAGATTATCCAGCAAATGCGGCGGTATATGATCAAGATTTAAAAATGCTTCATCAACAGAATATACTTCCACATTCTCTTTGCCAACAACATGGCGCAGCGTATCCATCACCCTTTTACTCATGTCTCCATACAGGTTATAATTGCTGGAAAATGCCTTGATATTATTTTTTACCAGCGAATCTTTTACTTTAAAAAAAGGGTCTGTCATAGTAATACCGCGGTTTTTGGCTTCGTCGCTTATAGATATAACACAACCATCATTGTTGCTTAGTACAACAACGGGCTTGTGCCAAAGATCTGGTCTGAACACCCTTTCAGCACTGCAGTAAAAGCTGTTACAATCTACTATTGCGTACATGCGTCTATCCCCTGAAGGGGGCCCCATCCTTTAGGGTGGGGTTAAATGATTATATTTAATTTGGGGCTTTAGCCCAATGCTCCAACTGATTGGGCTAAAGCCCCATAAAATTTAATTACTCCTTATCCCCCGCTCTAAAGAGCGGGGCAAGTATCAAAACAACTGCCCCTGTATTGTTAATACCAGCAGGTCTTCTCAAATTGCCCCATCCTTTAGGATGGGGTTAAATGATCATATTTAATTTGGGGCTTTAGCCCGATGCTCCAACTGATTGGGCTAAAGCCCCATAAAATTTAATTTATTCCTTATCCCCGCTCTAAAGAGCTGGGCAAGTATCAAAACAACTGCCCGCGTGTTGTTAATGCCAGCAGGTCTTCTCAAATTGCCCCATCCTTTAGGATGGGGTTAAATGATTATACTTAATTTGGGGCTTTAGCCCAATACTCCGACTGATCGGGCTAAAGCCCGCGAAAACTTGATTACCTTTGTCTCCCCCGCTTTAAAGAGCGGGGCAAATAAATTAAACTCACTCTTTTATCAATATAAACCCATACCGCTTTATAAATTCATCACACTCTTGCTGAAACGTTTTCTTTGCATGGTGTTGTTCCTGATTCAATATATATTCCCTGACTGCATTAAGATTTGATTCGCTTACTGCCACAGCAAAGTAATCATCCTGCCATTCAAATTTGGTTTTCGTCAGTTTATTTTGATTTATCCAGAATGAGCTTTCACCCTTCATTAGCTGAATAATTTTTGATACTGTTTGATCTGCACCCAATGAAACCAAAGCATGAACATGGTCAGCATGGCCATTTACACAATCTGCATATATGCCCTTTTTTAACGCATTTTCTTTAATGTGGTCAAACACATTTTGCCTTATGGGTTTGGCTAACAACGGCTCCCGTTGTTTTGTCGCCCAAACTAAATGCAACCAAATTTTTATATACGGCATTGCATGGCGTTTTAAATTGCCCCATCCTTTAGGATGGGGTTAAATGATCATATCAAATTCCGGGCTTTAGCCCAATGGTTTTCCCCAGATTGGGCTAAAGCCCCAGAAAATTTAATTACTCCTTATCCCCGCTCTAAAGAGCGGGGCAAGTATCAAAATAACTGCCCCTGTGTTGTTAATACCGGCAGGTTCTCTAATTGCAAGCGCGCCGCTATTTGATATTTTTTATCCCCAACCCTGCGCTTTAATAACAGTAAATGATCGGCTATAAACCTGCCTGTAAAATTTTTGTGGCCGTATTCCAGCCATGCTTTTTCATACTGCCATGGCTGCAGTTTACGTGCTATAGTAAAGTGCGGCTCAGTAATAAAATGCGCTTTGTTGTCATTATTTATTTTCAATAACGATTGAGACTGGCGCAGCGCCTTTACCATATTTATAATGGGCACTTTGCTGGTTATGTTTATATAAATGGTGTGAGAAGGGAAGCTGCCAAAATCTTTCAACTCAACCTTAATAGGCGGTAAACCCATAGCTATCAGCTTTAGCTTATTAATAATGCGCTGCTCCATCATGGCATATTGCACAAAATTAACAAGGGTTATATGGGGCTGCGTCCACCTTGCCATAGGGTGCTGGTAAGTGTTGGCAAATTCTTCTTTCACCTCTTTTACACGGTTTTTTAAATCTTCGTGCGGCTCTAATACCAGCAGGTATTCGTAAGGGGCATAGCCCGGCATTTTTAAAGTAGCCTGTTCCATTTCGTTATCATTTATTGTTGTTTGTTTAAGCTCCATATAAATTTTTTTACTTATCGTTTTCTTTACGCTCTTGCGCCTTCGTTGTCCTGCAACCTGAAAACATTAACCATTTTAAACGGCTCAAAATGATTGCGCCTTTTTAACAATACCAGTTCGCGCACCACAAACGACGCATTGAATATTCGTTGCGAATAATCAAAAATGGCTTCGTTAAAAATACGCTGCTGCAATTTTTTGGCTATATTAATATGCGGCTTGTCCGCGCGGGTTGCCGCAGGGTAGCCCGAGCCCTGTATATACTCATCAACTGCCCGGAAGGCATCTGCAAGTTGTTTAAACGGGCCGTGTTGCTGCACCCTTATAAATATAGCAGTACCGGGTGTTGCGCTATAATTATTAAGCATTACCGTAAAGCTTTGCCGTGTACTTGTTATGCGGTGGGTATAGCGTATTATGGTATCTTCCATATCCTGCTTTGCAAAAAAGCGCATCAGTTTAATATGCGGTTGTAATTGCAAGGCTGCCTTATGCTGGTAGGTGTTATAAAAACGCTCAACTTCATCTGCTACCTGGGTACAGACATCGTCCGATGGCTGCACCACCAGTATATATTCATAGTCGTCTTCCACCACAAACCGCGAGGGCTGTTTAGCTGATAATTGTGTTTGCATACTGTTATTTTTTGCCCCGCACGCGGGAATTACTAAAAAAAATCAGAATAAAAAACTAATTTCTTTAGCAAATTATACTAAATTTATTGTCTGAAAAAATAAATTTTATCTTATGCAGCACGAAACCCTATACAACAGCGCCTTTACAGGCACAAAAGATGTTAACCAATGGGACATACCCACCGCCAATGCTACCGGCTTTGGTGCAGCCGCCGACGATTATATGGAGCGTGGTATTGACCTTAATGAGCAGCTTATATTAAATAAGCCCGCCACATTTTTCTTTCGTATGAATGGTGACGCCATGGTAAATGCGGGTATACAAAGTGGGGATGTACTGATTGTAGACCGCAGCATTAAAGCCGCCAATGGCAAGATAATAATAGCAGCTATTAATGGCGACCTGGTGGTGCGGCGCTACCACCAAACCATAAACCATATAACACTTATGGCCGAAAACCCGCGTTATGCCAATATTGAGTTAGGTGAGTTTACTGAATACACCAGTTGGGGCGTAGTTACCTGTGTGATACATATTTTAGAACGGCGCCTGCTGCCCGATAACAATAACCCAGTAGTACAAAAAGACAGAAGCGGCAGGCAGAAAGTGAGATATTGACGTGAATCGTGAATCGGCAATCGTGAATGGATTGCAGATTGGCCACGCCGTGGCGTGGCGGATTGCAGATTGAAATGGAGGGTATCAATATTCAAAGAAAGTGGCTGCCATAAAACAAAACTTATTAACCCTGAGATGAAATAAATTAGTATTGAACAGAATTGCGGGATGCGTTTCAACCCTAAACCTTTAACCAACTTACCAGCCGTTGCTAACACCACTACCGAAGATTGAATGTATACTTTAAAATGTAAAAACATGCTTTGACTTGGGGCATCTCGCTCCTGTGGGAGAGAGACCGAGAGTGAGGGCCGGAGGCTTTTATGAAAAACATGCAGCACAACCCCAATGCCAACCCTAAACCCTCTTCAAAAACTGTTGAAGAGGGTGCGGGCAGTGAGTACCTGAAAGGGCGCGGGGCACAGATAAACACAAAGAACCGTTTTTTAATAAACGAGCGCACTAAAGAGCATATTGAGGGGATTGATGATTGGGAAGACCCAAATGTTGACACCCAATATTTAGAAGAACACAGCAAAACGATTGTAAACAAAGTTGATAGCCCTGATGTGGGTATGTGGTACAGCATGAACCCATACCAGGGTTGTGAGCATGGCTGCATTTATTGCTACGCCCGCAACGTGCATGAATACTGGGGTTACAGCGCAGGACTTGATTTTGAACGAAAGATAATAGTGAAAAAAAATGCCCCTGACCTGTTGCGCAAATTTTTGATGAACCCTAAATGGGAATGTGTGCCCATAGGCCTTAGCGGTAACACCGATTGCTACCAGCCTGCTGAAAAAAAGTTTGGGATAACACGCAAATTGCTTGAGGTATGCAACGAATTTAACCAGCCTGTTGGAATGATAACAAAAAATGCAGGTATGCTGAGGGATATTGACCTGCTAAAAGAAATGGCAGGCAAAAAATTGGTGAGTATATTGGTATCTATCACGTCGTTTAATGAAGACCTGCGGCGTGTTATGGAACCACGCACCACAACAGCCAAACAACGGCTGCGGCTGATAAAAGAGATGAGCGAGGCCGGCGTGCGCATGGGTGTTATGCTTGGCCCTATGATACCGGGGTTAAATGAACACGAAATGCAGCGTATTATGCAGGCAGCCAGCGAGCATGGGGCTACCTTTTCAGCCTACACATTCATACGGCTTAATGGTGCTATAAAAATTATGTTTCACGATTGGTTGTATAAAAATTTCCCTGACAGGGCAGATAAGGTGTGGCACTTAATTGAGAACGGCCATGGTGGCCAGGTAAACGATAGCCGCTGGGGTGTGCGTATGCGTGGTGAAGGCCCTATAAGCGACCTAGTGCGCCAGCAGTTTCACAAATACAATAAACTATACAACTTAAATGCAGAAAGATGGGAGCTTGATTGCAGTATATTCAGAAGGCCGGGAGCACAGGGGAGGTTGTTTTAGACAAAAAGTATGTCTATATTTATATAGCAATACCTAAATCGTAAAATAATGTCTAAGAAACTTTTTAATCCAATTATACCCGTTGAAGATGATGGACTATACATTCCTGAAGTAGGGGCATGGGCTGACGAGAAGTATAAATTATTAGGAGGATATAGCGATATATTTACCACTGGAATGAAAAATTTATGGGACAGTTTAATTTATATTGACTTATTTGCAGGAGCCGGATTTGCAAGAATAAAAGGGACCTCAAAAATTAGAATGACATCGTCCCTAATTGCTCTTTCGACGAATCACAAATTTGATAAATACATTTTATGCGAAGAAGATCCTAAGTGCTTTATGGCTTTAAAAAGCAGAGTAGAGAAATACTTCCCTGAAGCAAATGTTGAGTTTATTAATGGAGATTCCAATAGAAATATCGACCAAATTATTAAAGCTATTCCAAAACATTCAAGAGATGAAAAAATTTTAAGATTTTGTTTTGTTGATCCTTTTTCTCTTAATCTAAAATTTGAAACAATTAAGAAAATTTCAAGTGTAGGCAAAATAGATTTTTTAATTTTACTCGCATTGCACATGGATGCAAATAGAAATTTATTTAACTATATTAATGATAACAGTAAAAAGGTGGACGAGTTTATTGGCGATGTCGCATGGCGAGAACCATTTAAGACAGGACAATTGCCAGCGAAAGATTTCATAAAGTTTTTATCAGGAAAATATGATTCAAACATGAAAGCAATTGGTTATGTTGAACCAATTAAAAAACATCAGGTTAAGATTGGTGACATAAATGTACCGCTTTATTATTTGGCTTTTTATTCCAAACATCCGAGAGGTAATGATTTTTTCCAAAAGGTTGAAAAATATTTATCATCTCAACAATCACTTTTCTAATGGCACAATCCAGTATCGAATGGACCGAAATGACCTGGAACCCTACAACCGGCTGTACTAAAATTTCGGCTGGTTGCAAATATTGTTATGCCGAAGTAATGGCGCGGCGTTTACATGCAATGGGCATTGATAAATATAGAGACGGCTTTGCTGTGAGGATGCATGAAGATTCTCTGAATACACCATATGAGTGGAAAAAATCAAAAATTGTTTTTGTAAATTCCATGAGCGACCTTTTTCATCCAGAGATTTCAATTGAATTTATACAAAAAGTATTCGCAGTGATGAATGATACACCGCAACATACTTACCAGGTATTGACAAAACGAGCTGACAGACTGAGGGAAGTGCATCATTTACTAAACTGGACAAGCAATATTTGGATGGGGGTTTCTGTTGAAGATCAAAGAGTGGTTCAGAGGATTGACTATTTGAGAAACATCGATGCACAAGTTAAATTTCTTTCTTGCGAGCCATTAATAGGGCCATTGGAAAATATGAACCTGCAAAATATAAATTGGGTAATTGCTGGTGGCGAAAGTGGTAGAAAAGCAAGGCCAATGCAGGAATGGTGGGTATGGGATATTATGCAGCAATGCCGTGAACAGGGTGTTGCATTCTTTTTTAAACAATGGGGTGGTACTAATAAAAAGAAAGCAGGCCGGGTGTTAGGTGGCCGTACTTATGATGAAATGCCTATGCACCATCACTTAGATTAGCGACATATCTTTATACATTTTGTTTTATTATGCAAACATTCTCTCCGCTTCTACCACACTCTCCGGTTTACCTACGTCAATAAACCGGGAATGCGAATGGTCGAAAGCCTGGATGATGTTATTGGCTGCCAGGGAAAGATATACATCAACTATTGAGAATTTACCCTGCTGCTGCATGAGCGATAGGAGCCTGCTGTTTATAACATGTATACCGCTGAAAGCTTTTTGTGTAAAGGTAGTTGCATTACGCGCTATCTTTTCTTCACCAGTTTTTACATTACGCCAGCCGCATAAAGTGTTGTTATCATCAAATAAAAAATAACGGCTTGTTTGCCTGTTGGTAGTGGATAATGTGGCGAGTGGTAAGTTTTGTTTATGTGCACCTATCATTTGCGCTAAATTCATATCAGTAAGCACATCAACATTCATCAGCACAAAATTTTCTTCATCAGCAAAATACCAACCGGCCTTTTTAAGGCCCCCACCGGTTTCAAGCACAGCGCCGGTTTCATCGGAAATAGTGATATTGCTGCCCCAGCCCTTATGTTGGTTTAAAGCACCAACTATTTGTTCCGCAAAATGGTACACGTTTACAATAACATCGTATATGCCGTGTTGCTGCAGGTATTCAATATTGCGCTGCAGCAGGCTTTTGCCATTTACAATGGCCAGTGCTTTTGGGTGCTCATTTGTCCAGGGTTTTAACCGTGTGCCGAGGCCTGCGGCCAGTATCATTGCACGAACGCCAGCAACGCCCCCATTCCCCGTCGGCTCCGGCACGGGCAGGCTCAAAGAGTGGCTCTGATTTGGTTGAGAATTAGTATGTTCTTGTGCTTTTTTCATTAAGACTGATACCTGTGCAAAGAATGTATTACTTCGGGCTACGGCCAATAATCGGCATAGTGTCTAAATATCGACAGATCCCTCGTACCTCGGGATGACAGCTTTACTCATCTTACCCAATTACCCTCATTATGATGGGTTACAACTGTTTTTATTTTGTACTTGTTGCGTAAATGCCGTGCAGTTTGTTCAGAAGCATATACACTTCTGTGCTGGCCACCGGTGCACCCAAAACTTATCATTAAATTGCCAAAACCACGCTGCAAGTAATCTTCAACGGTAATATCAATAAGGTCGTAAACGCTGTTTAAAAATTCTGTCATGCGGGTTTGCTGCTCTAAAAAATCCTGCACGTTTTTGTCACGGCCGGTAAATTTTTTAAATGCATCAAACCTGCCGGGGTTTAATATGCCGCGGCAATCAAATACAAAACCGCCGCCGTTGCCCGTTTCATCTTCAGGCAATTTATTTTTATAGCTAAAGCTGTTAACCCTTACCTGCAATGGTGTTGCTTCATCTGCCTGTACCGGCTCAAATCGGTTTATAATGTCATCACCTGTAACAATTTTTAATACCCTGTCAAACTCCGGCGTAACAATACCCACGCGTTTGTTGTTTACAAACCATTGCAGGTTTTTTAAGGCCAGCGGTATGCTGCTTAAAAAGTGCGCCTTCCTCTCAAACAATCCCCTAAAGCCATACGCACCCATTACCTGCAGCAAACGTATAAGCACATAGCCGTTATACTGCCCGGTAAAAATACTCCTGTCAACCGGTGCTTCAAGCAGCTCGTCAATCTCATCCATATAATACTCCAGCAGGCTTGTTTTCCATTCATCGCTTAACTCGGCTTTCGCCTGCCATAAAAGGCTTGCCACGTCGTATTGCAATGCGCCAAGCATACCGCCCTGGTAATCTATAAAATACACCTCCCCATCGCGCACGATAATGTTGCGGCTTTGAAAGTCGCGGAACATAAAATACTTATATTCAGTACGTGTTAAGTATGTGCTTAATGCATCAAAATCTTCCAGTATGGCCGTTTTATCGTAGGGCAGCTTTAGTGTATCTAAAAAGTAATATTTAAAATACAGCAAGTCGCTTAATATGGCCTGTTTGCCAAATTCTTTTGCTGTAAGGCATCTACTATAATCAAGCCCTTCATGCCCTTTTATTTGCAGGTTGGCTAATTGCTTAAGGCTTTTTTTAAACAGGTTGTTTGAGTATTCTTCGTGCCCATGTTTTTCAAGCTCATTCAGCAAAGATTCTGTACCCAGATCCTCCTGTATGTACAATGTGCTGTCTGCATTTACCGCATATATCGCAGGCACAGGCAAACCGCGTTCTTTAAAATGCCTGCTGAAATAAATAAATGTATTGCTCTCTTTAATATTCAGGTTGTGAGTGGCAATATAGGTTTCATTGTTATTGTATATCCTGTAATAGGTTCTGTCGCTGCCGCTTTGCTGCAATTTCTCCACCCTGTGTGGCTCTTCATTCTTATATTCCTTAAAAAGGGCTTTAATATCATCGGTAACGTGCTGCATACCTAATTATTATAAACCGTAAAAATAGCTGAATTTAACACACTGTAATTCTGTTTGTTCGCAGCTCAATTAGAAGCCTCCGGGCTACCAAATACTCCGGAGCACATATTAAAAAATAATTACTATGGCTTAAATTAGGTTTAATTAAAAGTTTTGCATGCTGGCAGTACGTAATTTTATGAAGTAATAAATTATAATTACAAAGTATAGTCACATGAAAAAACACATCCCTTCAACTAACCAGCAAAAAGCGGTTGTTATTGCCCTGCCAGCTTCATGGTGGATGGCACCTCAACCTTTACATATTAAAGTTGCGAGGAAATTATCTGGTTTTTTTAAGCGCTTGTTTTAGCAGTTTTCTTTTTCTAGCCTTATGGCTTGCCCGTTTTAAATCCAATTTACCGCTGTTTTTTATCCGTACCACCAGGTTGCAAATTTATCGTTGCCACGGTATTGTAACTTTCTTGTTCCCTTTATTCTTTTAACATTGGGATATTTTACAAAAAACCCCTACCTTTGCCGCCCTAATTTGCGGATGTGGCGAAATTGGCAGACGCACTAGACTTAGGATCTAGCGCCGCAAGGCATGTGGGTTCGACCCCCTCCATCCGCACATCAACCCCTTTAGTGGGGATTTTTTACTTAAAAACGATGTTCCGCACCTGCGGGCAGTTCTTACAATTATGGCAACAGTTACCAGGGAAAATATCGCCCCGCTCAATGATAAGCTTACAGTAACAGTATCAAAAACAGATTACCTGCCCGCTTTTGAACAAAGCCTGAAAAAATACGCGAAAAATGCCAATATACCCGGCTTTCGTAAAGGCATGGTACCCGCAGGGCTTGTTAAGAAAATGTACGGACAAGGTGTATTTACTGATGAAATACTGCGCTTAGTTGAAAAAGAACTTACCGGCTATATTGATACAGAGAAGATTGACCTGTTTGCCCAGCCCCTGCCGCTGGAGAACGATGCACGTATGCTGGATATGAATAACCCCGGCGATTATGCTTTTGCATTTGAAATTGGGCTAAAACCTGCCATTGATATTGACGTAGAAAATATAAAAGTTACCCGTTATAAGATTGATGTTACCGAGGATATGATCAACGACGAGGTTAACCGCCTGCAGATACGTAACGGCAAAATGACTGAACCTGAAACAGTTACGGTTGACGATAACGTTTTAAACGTTCAGTTTACCGAGCTTGATGCTGAGGGTAATGAAGTGACCGGCGGTGTAAGCAAGGGCAACTCTTTATTGCTTAAATATTTTGCTGAGCCTGTTAAACAGGAACTAATGGGCAAAAAGAAAGACGATACCATTACCGTGCAGTTGAGCAAAGCTTTTGAAGACAAAGAAAGGGAATGGGTAATGGGTGATTTAGGCCTGGATAAGGAAAATGCTGCCAATGCAGACAAATTCTTTAAAATGGAAATTACTAAAGTGGGTTTGGTTGAACGACCGGAAATGAACGAGGCTTTTTTTGAAGCTGCTTACCCTGGAAAAGGCATTACAACAGAAGAAGATTTTCGTGCAGCGGTAAAAGAAGATATTGAAAACCATTATAAAGCACAAAGCAGCAACCAGGTACACGACCAGATCTATCACCACCTGGTTGACCATACACAACTTGATTTTCCAGAAAGCTTTTTAAAACGCTGGCTGCAAAATGGCGGTGAGCAACCACGCACTGAAGAAGAGGCTGCTGAAGAATTGCCGAAATTTTTAGGCCAGTTGAAATGGAGCCTGGTAAGTACCAAGCTTATTAAGGACAACGATATTACCGTTACCCCCGACGAAATACTTGAACATGCCAGGCAACAAATGGTTAGCTATATGGGCGGACAGGCCCTGGGCGACCTTAGCTGGCTGGATGATTACGCCAAACGCATGCTGAACGACAAAAAGTTTGTTGACCAGGCTTATGCCCAAATACAAACCAGCAAACTGTTTAATGCGCTGGAAGCCAAAGTACAAGCTACCGATGAGCCAATAAGTGCCGGCGAGTTTGCTCATAAGCTGCACCATCACCATCATTAATGCTAATTTGCAACTTACTTATACATCCCGCCAACACCGGCGGGATTTTTTTGTTATACAATTACTTATATTGTAATAAAATAACCAACAAGCGCGGGATTAAACTATAAACTTACTTATGCAGGAACTAATTAACCGCTTAATGGCCGAAGGGCTTACCGAGCAGCAGGCCTACAAGGCAGTAGAAATTATAAAGACTTTTGCCGCTGAGAAGTTTCCCTTATTTGCCGGGGCAATAAACAAGGTGTTTGATAAGTATGCCCCAAAGGATGAAGACGATTTTATGCCATAAAGCCAGTTTGTAATAAGTGGGTGGTATAAATTTGCAGAACAATAAACTTCAAACTATAAACTTTAAACTGTTTTCTGTCCTTTTGGCGCATTATTTTGTTTGCATGGTATTTGGGATAAGTTTTCACTTAGCAAAAAACATATTTTCATAGCATAAACAATAATTTTTATGGATTTTGGAAAGGAATTTGAACAGTACGCCGTAAAACACAAAGGTATAAGCAGCGCAACACTGCACAACTACCGCCAGCACAGTAACAATATTACCAATTTAACACCCTATATTATTGAAGAAAGGCCATTGAACGTTGCGAGCATGGACGTTTTTAGCCGCCTTATGATGGACAGGATCATATTTTTGGGTGAAGGCATTAACGACTATGTTGCCAACATAGTAACAGCACAACTTTTATTTCTTGACAGTACAGACCGCACCAGGGACATTCAAATGTATATAAACAGCCCCGGAGGCAGCGTTTATGCCGGTTTGGGTATTTATGATACTATGCAGTTTGTAAGCCCTGATGTTGCAACTATTTGCACAGGCATGGCTGCAAGTATGGGTGCTATATTAATGTGTGCGGGTGTACAGGGTAAGCGCAGCGCGCTTAAGCACTGCCGTATAATGCTGCACCAGCCAAGCGGTGCTATAGGCGGCCAGGCCACTGATATTGGTATTACTGCTAAAGAAATTAAGAAAATTAAGCATGAGCTGTACCATATTATAAGCCAGCATAGCGGGCAGGATATTGTTAAGGTTGAGGCAGATTGCGACAGGGATTTTTGGATGACAGCGGATGAAAGTAAAGCGTATGGTTTAATTGATGAAGTGCTGCATACCAACCCGCGTAAGGAGAAAAAATAAGAGGATAAGTACCAAGAGAAGAAAAATAGCAAAGTCCAAAGGAACAAAGAATTAAAAACACAAAACAAGGAACCTTTATGATAGATTCAAAATATATGAACCCCTTCAGGATGGAAGATAACGACGAGAACGAGAAAGAGAAAGCAGACAAGGACGAGCAGCCGTCTATACTTATGAAACGAATGGAGCAATTATTTCTTGATAAACGCGCTGTTTACTTATGGGGGCAGGTAGACGATAAGTCCGCCAGGGATGTGGTTAACAAGCTATTATTGCTGGAAGCCGACAAACCAGGCAAGGAAATAAAATTCTTTATAAACAGCCCCGGCGGTATGGTTACCAGCGGTATGGTTATATACGATACTATTAAGCTTATATCGTCGCCGGTAAGCACTATTTGTATGGGCCTTGCAGCAAGCATGGGCTCTATTCTGCTTAGTGTTGGTGCCAAAGGCAAACGCCTTATTTTTCCCCATGGCGAGGTAATGATACACCAGCCCAGCATAGGTGGTTACTACCAGGCAACCTCTGCCGATATTGAGATACAGGCAATACAAATGGAAAAGACCAAGTTAATAGGCGCCCAGATACTTGCAGAAAATTGCGGTAAAACTGTTGAACAAATATTAAAAGATTTTGACCGCGACTATTGGATGGACGCGCAAGAGGCCGTTAAATACGGCATTGTAGATAAAATAAGCACTAAACTGTAGTTTAGCCGCGCGTTAAAATTTCATTTAAAACGGCCCACAATGTAAAGGTTTTAGTACCTTTACAGATTATTTATTGAATCTGTTACCTGTTTGAGGGGCGAAAATTTAAGAATTACTATGGCCAAACAGTCAAACCTTCATTGTTCATTTTGTGGCAGAAGCCGTGATGAGGTTAAAATACTCATAGCCGGGCAGGAAGGTCATATATGTGAGAATTGTGTTGAGCATGCACAAGAGATAATTGTGCAGGAGTTGCAGCAAAGGCAGGAGCAGCAAAATTCTCAATACCGTTTTAATATTCGTAAGCCGCTGGAAATCAAAGATTTTCTTGATCAATATGTTATTGGCCAGGACGATGCTAAAAAGATATTATCGGTTGCGGTATATAATCACTATAAACGTATTACACAAAAGCTGCAGAATGATGATGTTGAAATTGAAAAAAGCAACATTATCATGGTTGGTGAGACGGGTACAGGTAAAACGTTGCTGGCAAAAACCATTGCCAAGTTGCTGAATGTGCCATTTGCTATTGTGGATGCAACAGTATTTACAGAAGCTGGTTATGTGGGCGAGGATGTTGAAAGTATGCTTACCCGTTTGCTGCAGGTATGTAATTATGATATTGCCGCTGCAGAAAAGGGTATTGTTTATGTTGACGAAATAGATAAAATTGCCCGTAAAGGCGATAATCCGTCTATTACCCGTGATGTAAGTGGCGAAGGTGTGCAGCAGGGTTTGCTAAAAATGCTGGAAGGTACTGAGGTTTTGGTGCCCCCGCAGGGTGGCCGTAAGCACCCAGAGCAGAAAATGATCAAGATAAACACCAGCAATATATTGTTTATATGCGGTGGTGCATTTGATGGCATTGATAAAGTGATTGCCCGCCGAGTTAATACGAACGCAATTGGTTTTAATGTAAATAAGAGCGAGCAGGAACTACAGAAGAAAAACATGCTGCAGTTTATTAATGCCACAGATTTAAAAAGCTTTGGCTTAATACCCGAACTGTTAGGACGTTTACCTGTAGTAACCCATCTTGACCCGCTTGATACAGAAACTTTGCGCTCTATTTTAACTGTGCCTAAAAACAGCCTTATCAAACAATATAACCGTTTGTTTGATATTGAAGGGATACAGCTAAAAATTGACGAATCTGTTTATAATTTTATGGTGCAAAAGGCTATTGAATTTAAACTTGGTGCAAGGGGCCTGAGAAGTATATGTGAGCATATTTTAACCGATGCGATGTTTGAACTACCAGGCAGCGGTGTAAAAGAATTACATGTTACGTTAGACTATGCCGAAAAGAAATTAAATAAAAGCAAGCTCAGTATGCTTAAGGTTGCTTAACTATATTGGATGTGTGTTATTTAAAAAGCGGTGCAAGTGCGCCGCTTTTTTATTTGGCTTTATATTTTTTTGAAGGTTGCCTGCTGGTATGAAAAATTGAGTTTATCACGATAGCCCCTTCGTTCTCATAAAAACTATAAACAATAAGATATGGGAATCTCTTTAAGGGGGTCTCTCTAAAATTTCTTTTTCGTTTCGGGTACCTTTTCGGAAACTGGCCAATTAAACCAATTTTGTTGTCAATAGCTTGCTTAAACTGCAGACCTAAGCCCTCTCTATTGCCTTCATACCAGGTTACGGCGCCTGCAAGTTCCCTGATTGCCCGTTCGGAAAATCTAACGCTGTGCACTGTTATTTTTTCCTGCTTTTTTAATAGTTTCGTCAACCAGAGTGTTTACTTCTTCAAAAGAATATGTTTTTGCAACACCACTTAAATATGCTTCTTCTTCTTTAACCAATTCCTCAACAAATTCCTCGTCTTCCCAATGGTTGTAAGCTTCTTCAATTTCATCTTCCACCATTGTATAAATAGCTTCTATTTTTCTGTCCTCTGCCGCTTCAATATAGTCATGCAGTTTCTGCCTCATTTCAATAGTGCCCATAAAAAATTGTTTAAAACAAATTTACTGTTTCTGCTTGTTACAACCAATAGTTAACCAAAGCTGCTTACCCAGCCAGGCTCTCCCTTGCAATAACTATTTTTTGAATTTCAGATGTCCCCTCGCCAATGGTGCACAGTTTTGCATCACGATAAAATTTCTCAACCGGGAAGTCTTTTGTATAACCATAGCCGCCAAAAATTTGCACTGCATCAGTTGCGGTTCTTACAGCTACTTCGCTGGCGTAATATTTCGCCATAGCTGCTTCTTTTGTTACAGGCAGGCCTTCATTTTTTTTATAACAAGCTTGTAAAGTAAGCAGGTCTGCCGCTTCAATCTCAGTAGCCATATCTGCCAGCTTAAAACTAATACCCTGGAAATTTGAGATAGGCTGGTCAAACTGGTGCCGTTGCTTACTGTATTGCGTTGCTGCCTCAAAAGCGCCTTTAGCAATGCCAAGCGATAACGAGGCGATTGATATTCTGCCACCGTCCAGCACTTTCATAGCCTGTTTAAATCCATCCCCAACTTCGCCAAGGCGGTTTTCATCAGGAATAACACAATCCTCAAAAAGCATTTCTGCTGTTTCGCTTGCGCGCATTCCCAGCTTATTTTCCTTTTTACCTGCTTTAAAACCAGCTGTGCCTCTTTCAACAACAAAGGTGGTGCTGTTATTTCTAGTTCTGGGCTCTCCCGTTCTTGCAACAACTACTGCCACATCGCCACTTTTTCCATGAGTTATCCAGCTCTTGGCGCCATTTAATATCCAGTTATTGCCATCCTTTACCGCAGTGCATTTCATATTACCGGCATCGCTCCCGGTGCCTGCTTCTGTTAAGCCCCAGGCCCCGAGCCATTCGCAGGTTGCCAGTTTGGGCAGGTATTTTTGTTTCTGCTCTTCATTACCAAAACTCAATATATGGTTGGTACAAAGCGAGTTATGGGCAGCTACGCTCAACCCGATTGACCCGCAAACTTTCGCTACCTCTTCCACTACAGTCTTATACTCAAAATACGATAAGCCCGACCCGCCGTATTTTTCAGGCACCAAAACCCCCATCATCCCCAGCTTACCCAATTCTTTAAATATATGCAGGGGAAATTCCTGGCTCTCATCCCAATCCATTAAATGCGGTCGTATATACTGGTTTGCAAAATCACGTACTGTTTGTGCTATCTGTTGCGTTAATTCATTTATTGTAAAGTCCATTGCTAACAATTGTTAGTTTAAGAAACAAAAATAACGGGATTATAGTTGTGAAAATTGGATAAACGGTTAATTTTTAAAGATTTAAGCATCTGCCAACCTTTCACTCTCAAATTTCGCCATTGTATTTGTAATTATCGCTAAAATAATTTTTAAGGTTTCGCAAACCTGCTGACATAAGGCTGTCACCCAGCCAATTTAGTTTGCATCACAATCAAAAAAAACCAACCATCATGCAAAAAAAAATTATCATCACTATTGTTTATTGGCTTCTTGTAGCGGCCTTTGTTATTCCGGGTTACCTGTTTGGATTTCAAAAACTATTCGCCGAGCCACGAAAACTGGCCGACTTTACCCGATGGGGCTATTCAACGGCTTCTATGCGCTTTTTGGGTTTGGGGGAGATTGCGGCATTAACTTCCCTGCTTTTTACAGCCACCCGGTATGCCTGCTTTATTTTCTTCTGCATCATCCTCGCCGGGGCTATTTATACACATACAAAAAATAACGATGGCAAAAAACAAATGATGACGCCCATTATTGTTTGGGCACACATGGCGGTAATTTTTATATTAAGCAACTTTATTAATTAAAAAAAATGATCCAGGAAAAATATTGGATAATTGTTGCGTCGAAAGACCATGCACAACGTGGAACAAGTGAAGGCGTTGCACAAGCGTGCCATGGAAAAGAAGCACCTCTTAAGCGCATGAAACCGGGCGATTGGGTAATTATTTATTCGTCCAAGGAACATTTTGGCAGTGGAGAAAAATATCAGAAATTCACAGCAATTGGCAGGGTTAAAGACGAGGTTGTGTACCAATTTGAAATGAGCAGGGATTTTAAGCCATTTCGCAGGAACATTACGTATTATGCTTGCAGTGAGGTAGCGATTATCCCATTGGTAGAGAGACTTGAATTTATTCAAAATAAAAAACAATGGGGATATCCTTTCCGGTTTGGTTTTTTTGAAATTGCTGAACAGGATTTTAATGTAATTGCAGGGGAGATGCTGCAAACTGTTGAAGTATAACCAAATAATTTATGCAACCGACATTTTTTGCAAAACAAAGTGGCTTTAGAAAATGGCTGGAAAAGCATCATGCTGCTGAAAAGGAGTTGTATGTAGGTTTTTATAAAACAACATCCGGCAAAGAAAGTATAACATGGCCACAAAGCGTTGACGAAGCGCTTTGTTTTGGCTGGATTGATGGCGTACGAAAATCAATTGACAGCGAAAGCTATTACATACGTTTTACACCACGCAAGCC
>JABDGS010000081.1:0-1760 GCA_013285915.1 Bacteroidota bacterium | reverse complement strand
GGTAGTATTTGGAGTGCAATAAATATCAAGAAAATTGAAGATCTGAAGCAACGGGGGTTGATGAAACCTGCGGGGCTTGAAGCGTACAGTAAAAGAGCCGAAAGCCGATCAAAAATATACTCGTACGAAAAAGAGCCTGTTGCATTAAGTAAAGCCTATGAAAAGAAACTTAAAGCGAATAAAAAAGCATGGGCCTTTTTCCAATCACAGCCAGCATGGTATAAAAGGGTTTGCTATCATCGTATAATGAGTGCAAAACAGGAGGCCACCCAGCTTAAAAGGCTTGAACAATTAATTAAAGACAGCGAAGCAGAAAAAACAATAAAAGAATTAAGTTATGGAAAGAAAAAGTGAAATGTGCGATAGCAACTGCACGTAATACTTTCACGTTACTGTATTTGGTGAATGCTGCCGCTGCCTAAAATGCTTTGGGATATACGCGGTGAGCCTTTATAATATATATCACCGCTGCCTGCTACATGCACGTCGAGGCTTACGGAGCACGACAACCGCGCCCCGCCGCTGCCGTTTATATGCACTTCAGCATTTTCAGCCTGCAGCCCTTCAGCTTTGTATTCGCCGTTGCCGTCTATTTCAATTTTTGAATTTTTTGTTTCACCAGTAAGCAGGATATTGCCGTTGCCACCAATAGTTGATTCTACGCTTGGTGTATTTATATCAAGCTTTGCGTCACCATTTCCATAAATGCCCAACTTAAGTTGGTTACCACCGGTTATTTTTGTGTTACAGGTTATATTGCCGTTTCCGTATAGTTCAAGCTCTTCAACAGTTGATACAGTTACTGTAACCTTAAGATTGTTATTGCTGCTTAGGTTAACATCATTTTTAGTATGTACTACTATCCTGCCCTCCTGGTTATCAACCAATATATAAGGCATAAGGTTTTCATCTGCATCAATTTTAACCGAAGGCTGTGTACCAATCACAATTTCAACATCAAAAGGCCCCATTGTTTTTATTCTTGAGGACGCTGAAACGCTGCGGTTATCAGTTGTCATTTTACCGTTGCCCTTTATAGTGTCATGCATTATAATATCGCACGATTGAATGCATATTGCAAAAAACAGCGAGGCAAATAGAATTATTTTTTTCATGGTAAAATTTTGAAGTCAATGTTAGAATGAGTTGTTAACGCCTGCTGCTTTGCAGCGGACACCTTAAATACCATTATAATCACATCTGCTTTATAGTGCCACTGCCGGTTATATGCTGCTGTATTGATGGTGTGCCTTTATAATAAACATCACCGCTGCCTGTTATATGCACTTCAAGTTTAACGGAGGCAAAAACATTTACATTTCCGCTGCCAGTAATATGCACTTCAGCATTTTCGCATTGCAGATCAGTTGCTTTGTAATCGCCATTGCCAGTAATAGTAACTTTTGAATCCTTTGTTTCTCCACTCAGGTCTATATTTCCGCTTCCTGAAATATGAGATTCAATATAAGGCGCGTTTACATTAAGCCTTATGTCGCCACTGCCTGAAATGCCGAGTTTAAGCTGGTCGCTACCGCTAAACGGTGCATCGCTGGTAACGTTTCCGCTGCCGCTTAGAAATACTTCTTCAATCTTATCAGTTGTTACATACACTTTTATTTTATTGTCACTTCTTAAACCCACATGGTCACGCTAAATGGGCTCCCGCTTAAAATAACGCCCTTTAAACCTTTTACATCAAAAGGTTTGTTATAAGGCGTTATTTCGCAATAAACGTTGGCTTCTCTTACGGCGCGTGCGAT
>JABDGS010000080.1 GCA_013285915.1 Bacteroidota bacterium | reverse complement strand
GCAACCACCCTACCGTTACCTAAACAATTAACATCATATAAAAAAGAGATACTTAAATATTCACGTGAAAGGTATGGGAGCGAGAAAACCGTGTTAGATATGGAAAACCGGCAATCCCATGAGCCTATTGCATTTGAAAGTAAACCACAAAGTTTGTTTGATTAGGTTTTCAGATTACGTAGAAATACGCTAAATCACTATTGCACAATCTAAAATAAT
Organism: Bacteroidota bacterium; assembly: GCA_013285915.1. Classification (GTDB taxonomy): domain Bacteria; phylum Bacteroidota; class Bacteroidia; order Chitinophagales; family Chitinophagaceae; genus JABDFW01. Next base: position 20,928 of record JABDGS010000080.1, on the reverse strand, counting down.
TACATAAATTATTCTCTCAATCGAAGCCTGGAAAAGCACTGCAGTAGTTATGTTTTATCAAACTTTAAAATAGTGTTTTATGGGAAATATCATATCCGTTCTTGTCGTACTGCTTGCCATTTATATCATAGCCCAGATTAGAAAGACGGTATATAAAATTGATGACTATGACCCGCAGTATTTCGCTGATCTTAACTATTCATCTCAAACGTTTTACAAAGATGTTGAAGCCGCAGTCCGTCAAATAGAAATGCCAGGGGTAGAAATTTCGAGGATTACCTATTATGAAACCAACATTCTATCACGCAATCGGGAATATTTGCGGATTGGCCGTGAGAAGCTCGTATTTGATATCTGCGCCGCCCCTTTTGGCAAGGGCTTCTTTGTTTCTACTCGGGAAGGCATGTTGCCTGGACTCCGTCATAAGTTGTTGCTTGCCATCCCCTTTATCGGGGGCTATTTAGCATATATCTTTTTTAAGAAAACATATTACCAAGTAGACTCACAAAGCATGTTTGTGGGCGCAGTACACGATACGGTCAATAAGGCTATAAAGGATATACAGGACGGCAAAACAATAGTAGTGTTATCAGCTGCCGAACAGCAACCCGCCAATGCAGAGGACTAAGCTATGGTTCTAACGCTTGCTGAATACTATACCCGTCAATTCTACACCTGGGAATACCGTGGACGGGGTTGGCATTTAGAGGAAATGCCTTTGCAATTAGAGCCTCCCTTTATCCCATTTATTCGTCGAGCGCCTGTCACACCTCAGGTTGATGACGGCGTACGTCATACGCTTGTAAGTTCTGCCATTGCATTCTTCAAAGGGAAAAAACAACAAACACAGGAAGAAACCACAGTACTTGACTATGAAGAATTAGAGGTTTTTCCATTTTCAAATGATGCACCGCTTACCGCGCTGCAGGTTACACTACCAAAAGAACGAAATATAACACCGGAGCGGATGAAAGCATTGCTGGTAATGCTGTCAGCAACAACGCCACTTGTATCATTTGAAATATTTGGGAATACAACAACAATTACTATCCAGTTTGTCTGCCCTGTACATTGTGCCTACAATATCCAGACCCATATCAAAGCATATTTTCCGGAACTAACTGTCATCGAAAAAGACCTATCCAATGATGATATTTTTTCAGACAATGAGACGATATATGTTACTGATTTTGGGTTGAGTGAAGAATTTTTCCGGCCGTTGCCAACCTATAAACAATTTACCATTGATCCATTAACAGCACTTTTTGGTGTGCTTGACCGGTTACAGGAACATGAAAATGGTGGTATACAAATACTTTTCGGTGGCGCACTCAATCCATGGCCTGACAGCATCGTTCACTCTGTAACACTCAATGATGGTTCTTCATTCTTCGATGACATCCCCGACAGCCCAAAACGAGCATTGGAGAAAGTGGCAAGCCCATTGTTTGCAGTTACTATCCGCGCTTTTGGACAGGGTGCAACACCCGAAGATAGCCGGGCGGTTTTTGAGCAAATTACCCACACGCTGTTACAGGCATCTGTATGCCCATCTAATTCACTCATACCATTGCCGACAGAAGCATATGATGTTGCTACCCGGCTCAAAGACATTTATTACCGCCGGTCACATCGCCTGGGCATGCTCTTAAATGCCGATGAATTAGTAACCCTGCTGCACTTCCCTTCCCAAAGCATTCAGTCAAGTAAAATGTACTCAGGTAGCCGCAAAACAAAAGAAGTACCAGCGATTGCGAAAAACAAATTGTTTGTCATTGGCAGTAACAGCCATAACAATAGTAAACAACATGTAACCGTTGGTATCGATGAACGGTTAAAGCATACCCATATCATTGGTGCAACCGGTACGGGCAAATCTACCTTGTTGGCCAACCTCATTATCCAGGATGCATCAAACGGCTTAGGACTTGTCTTATTTGACCCGCATGGTGATTTAGTAACTGATGTAATAGCCCACTTGCCGGAGAATCGCTTACGCGATGTTGTGTTAATTGACCCATCTGATACTGAATATCCTATAGGGCTTAATTTATTACAGGCCCACAATGACATCGAAAAGGAAATATTATCTTCCGACCTTGTTGCTTCTTTTCGTAAGCTGTCAACATCATGGGGTGACCAAATGAATGCGGTATTTGGCAATGCGATATTAGCCATATTGGAAAGCAATAGAGGTGGAACACTGCATGACCTACGACGGTTTCTTGTCGCGAAAGAGTTTCGGGAGTCGTATTTACAAACAATACACGATGCTTCCGTTAAATACTATTGGTATAAAGAATATCCTTTGCTAAAGACAAACTCTATCGGCCCAATCCTAACCCGGCTTGACACATTCTTACGGCCCCGGACAATCAGGAACATTATCATTCAAAAAACCGGGCTTGATTTTGAAACCTTAATTAACACCAGCAAGATTATCTTAGTCAAATTGTCACAAGGCCTAATCGGTACTGAAAACAGTTACCTGTTAGGTTCATTGATTTTGTCAAAAATACACCAAGCTGCTTTTGCCCGGCAGAACAAGCATGTCCGTAATCCCTTCTTTATTTACCTTGATGAATTTCAAAATTTTATTACGCCTTCGATAAAGGAAATGCTATCTGGTGTCCGCAAATACAATGTCGGTTTAATATTATCTCATCAAAACATTCAGCAGTTACAACATGAAGGGAGCGACTTATTGGACAGTGTTTTAGGTAACACGTATATCCGCATCGTGTTTCGTGTGGGTGAGGCCGATGCAAAAAAATTGAAGGATGGTTTTACAGGTTTTGATGTATCTGATTTGCAAAATTTAGGGAGGGGTGAAGCGGTTATACGTATTGAGCAACCACAGTTTGATTGTTCGGTAGATACAATTGCATTACAAGCAATTGAGCAAGGCGAGCGAGATAGGCGAATACAATCTATCATAACCCAATCAAGGGAAAAGTATGGCAAGACACGCCAAGAGGTTGAAGCTATGCTTGCCGATACCCTTTCAACCGATATACCTGAAGTTAAACAACCCGTTAGCAATGAGGATGCTATCTCAAAGGTAAAAGTACAAGAAGTGCCGTTTACGCCACGGCCGGAGCCTGTAAAACGAGAAGCAAAAAAGCAAATTAAAATACAGGAACAGGAAGCAGAGGAGCCAGAAAGTAATGCTACGCATAAATACTTGCAGACGCTCATTAAGAGAATGGCTGAAGCTAGGGCTACACAGCAACAGTAGAACTTGCAATACCAAATGGAAGTATTGATATTGTTCTTTTAAAAGACGGTAAATCTATTGCGATTGAAATATGCAGCACCACGAATGCGGAATGGGAAATGCACAATATTCTCAAATGTTTTGAAGCAGGATATACGTCTGTCATATCAGTCTGTGGCGATAGTAAGCAATTAGAAAAAATTAAGGAAAAGTGTAAAACTGGTGTAGCCGAATTTGATACGAAAGATGTGCACTTCTTTACACCCGATGCATTGTTTGCCTATTTAGACCAACAAACGACACCAGTTACTGCAACAGAAGCAACCATAAAAGGCTATCGGGTAAATGTTTCGTATGATGCGATGACCGCAGAGGAAATGAAGAAAAAGCGTACTTCAGTGGCCCAGGTGATTTCGCAGTCAATGCAAAAAATGAAGAAAAAATAAAATGAGCTTTTTAATCATAAGTCAAGGCAATATAATTCTTCAAATGGATGTATACTGCAATATCTCTCAGAGCAAAATTTTCGCCAAATACTTTCCGGCATAGCTGCTGATTATTTACCTATCTTGCAGTGTCAGAGAATAAATTAAATTTAGTTATAGTTTTGTTTTCAGAAGTTCCATTAAATCTTCAACTTGCTTTGTAAGTCTTGCAATTTCAGAATCTTTTGACGCTATCAGCTTATCAGTTATTTCTTTTTGATCGGAAACAAATGTTTGAATATAACCATACCCATGTTGGGTATTACTAAAATTTATAACAGCAGGTTGAAAGTTCATAATATCAAGCGGTGACACTTCAAGTACATTTGCTATCTTTTGCAGCATTTCCGTGGTTAGCTTCGTTTGATTATTTTCTATGTTAGAGTAGCTATTCTGCTTAATACCCAATTTTTCCGCCATATACTCCTGTGAGAAATTTCTCAATTCCCGTATGACCTTAATCTTGTTTCCGTACATGGGTTTTACAATTTTGAATAAAAATAATGATAAAGTATCGGAAACGATGATAAAGTATCATTTTTTATGGTAGGAATTGAACAGCATTCTTTGGAGTTTTGGCTATGGCAATTAAGTCACCCTTTCTCTCTTTTCTTTCAATTTTAAGCCCGATAATCGTAGGGTTATTTATTTACACCCTCTTCCGGGGTATTCCATTGCTGCACAGCAAAAGTCTAATGCCATCCCCTATTCATAACCCACTTTTATCAGTTTGTGTCTATAACCTGCCTGATGCACTTTGGCTTTTTGCCCTGCTGCAATCTTTCAAAGTAATTTGGCGAAGTGAACTATATTCCAAAGGGTTGCCCTGGGTATGTGTCAGTATTGCAGGTGCAATCCTTTCGGAATACGCTCAAAAGTTGCATGTTATTCCCGGCACCTTTGACTTGCTTGATATTGCAGCATATATGAATGCAACTGCCATTTTTATTTTATTAAACACAACCATATTCATAAACCAAAACAAATTTTCTGTATGAGACATTTTCTATCATGTATTGCCCTTGCCTTGTTTGCTTTTCTCTTTTACGCATCTTCTCCTGCTAAGAAAGTGGCCCAACCGGCTGACGTAGCGATGCAGACATTTACATTTGATTATACGCCAAAGGAAAGTACAAAACCCGGCTCTGCATCTATGGTGTTGGCACTTTTAAAACCGCAGTATGCCACTACATTCCCGTTTCCCAATGGGGAGTTATTTAAAAGTTTTAGATCAGGGTTAGGCAGTGACATCGAAGAACTCATTATTGCCAAAGGTTTCACCCTTAAAGGCCCGTATGAGGGATATGACGAAATGGTATTTGACGACAAGAAGCGTATTGACATGGCTATTCTTATTGAAATAAATCCCCAGTTTGTTTCTGCCCAGGGCGAATGGAAAGAGACACCGCATATTAATCTCCTTTCAATGGCACCCAGCTATTCAACATTTTCGTATTCAGGTACGGTATCGTTGATTGGAAAAATAAATATCTCCGGTTTAGAGCCTCTGACAAATGAAAAGATTTGGTCAAAATCTGTTTCAATACCAAATATTGAGAACATTCAAATTAATACTTCCGGCACGTATGATAGAAGATTAACAGCCAATGAAATATTGTTTGATCCTGGTGTATACAACGCGGTTGGTACGGCGTTGCTTGCACAATACAATGGAATAATGGATAAGGTGGCAGCACATTTTAATGTAGAGGAGTTTAATTCGCTAAAATCCCAAATCAAAGAGTTGAAATCCAAGAAGGGATTTTAAAGTTATAAAGGGTACGGTGGGAATATGCATGACTTCATTGCGTATAACTCACGCTTTGGATATAACATAAAAATATTTTTATACACATATCGAAGTATATGGTTTTCAAATTATAACAGATGCTTTTTTGAATATAAAAATTTTATATATCGGTGTTTTTTATAAATATTTTTTTATTTATTCAAAACTTCCTCTTAGTTTAGTAACCACTTCAGCATATAAATTCTTTTTGAGGAGACCCAAGCCCAATACTTATCCCTTTAATAAGTTTTTGGACACATTTTTTAACAGTCAAACCCTGTGTGCTTGCGTATACTTATACCCATAGTACTGCTATGTGCAGCCCTAAGCTCAGTAAGTGCCATTGCACAAAGTGCAACGGACACAACTTACAGCAATATCAGTGATAAGGCACTGCATTCCATTAACGATAAGTACACAAAACTTACCGCAGCGATTGATGAGCAAACGCTAAAGCTTGTAGACCGCATGCAACGCAGGGAAGAAAAACTGCAGGCAAAAATGCAGGGCATCGACAGCAGCAAAGCCCAACAGGTATTTGCAGGCACGCAGGCAAAGTACCAGCAACTGCAAACACAATTGCAATCCCCTGTCTCTAACGCCCAAAACCAGCTTAGACAATATTTGCCAGGCATAGATAGCTTGCAAACATCTTTGCAATTTTTATCAAACACCAATTTACCCATACCTGCCGATAAGCTTGCACAAATACAAAACATAACTACACAGGTACAGCAACTACAGGGCAGATTACAACAGGCCAATGATGTACAGGCCTTTATACGCGACCGCGAACAACAGTTAAAAAGCCAGCTAAGCCAATATGGTGTGGGCAGTCAATTGCTTGGCATAAACAAACAAGTGTATTACTACCAGCAACAGCTTGAACAATATAAGGAGATGATAAATGATAAAGAAAAGCTGGAGCAGTTTGTATTGAACAAAGTACGCAGCCTGCCGGCATTCCAAAGCTTTTGGCAACGCAACAGCATACTCGCGCAATTGTTCCCCATGCCACAAAACTATGGCACAGTTGCGGCACTTGCAGGGCTGCAAACGCGGGACCAGGTTGCAGGCATCATAAGCCAAAGATTACCCGGTGCATTTACACCCAATGCAGGCGGCAGCAATTATTTGCAGCAGCAACTGCAGACAGCCCAATCACAAATAAGCCAGTTAAAAGACAAGATAAGCCAGCTTGCTGGTGGCTCAAGCGATATGACCATGCCCGACTTTCAACCCAATACCCAGCGCTCAAAGTCGTTCCTCAAAAGATTAGAATACGGGTTTAATTTTCAAACAAGCCAGGCCACCACATTCCTACCTGCAATAACTGATATGGGCTTAACACTCGGCTATCGCTTAAGCGACAAAGCGGTAGTAGGTACAGGGGTAAGTTACAAGCTTGGCTTAGGCAGGGGTTTTAGCCATATAGCCTTTACCAGCCAGGGCGTTGGCTTAAGGAGTTACATGGATATAAAAGCAAAGGGCAGTATATGGCTTACTGCGGGCTATGAGTACAACTACATGCAGCAATTTGCCAAACTAAGCGATTTAAGAAACAACATAGACGTTTGGCAAAAAAGCGCACTCCTGGGCATTACCAAAAAAATTAATATCGGCAAAAAACAAAGTAACATACAGTTATTGTATGACTTTTTATATAAATACGAAGTGCCACGAGGACAGGCACTCAAATTCAGGGTTGGTTATACTTTTTAAATTAATCAACAAACACCTAAACATTTTAAAACGACACATTTTACCCTTTATGAATTATAAAAAAACTGGCGTATTTGTTTTGCTGTTAGCTACAGTATTGTTGCGGAACATTACGGAAGCGCAAACCAACCCTTATAAGCCTTCGATAATACCGCCATCGCCCAATGCAGCGTCTATCGCCAAGTTTGGCAACCTGCCGGTGAGCACTTACACTGGCACAACGGAAATTTCAGTGCCTGTTTATGAGATAAAAGCAAAAGGCGTCACGGTGCCGGTTGGGTTATCTTATCATACAGGAGGCATAAGGCTGGCAGAAGAATCTGGTACAGTAGGCCTCGGCTGGGCATTGAATGCAGGTGGCATTATTTCCAGGACGGTTAAAGATAAAGACGATTTTAACCATGATTATTTTAACAGCGACCTGGTGACAGATTTCCCGGAAGTAAAGGGAAAACTTATATATCACGCACTCCACAATTCGTATGAAGTACCTCTTGGAGATTGGGGCTATAATTTTACCTGCGACATGCGCGTACATACCGACAGCAGTACGTATGACTTTTACCCCGTGAAAGCAGCATGGCTTCCCAATCCAGGCGTATATGATCTTGAAGCTGATGAATACACATACAGTTTTCCCGGGCAAAGCGGCAAATTTATCATAGGCAGGGATGGCAAGGTTATTTTAAGCAAGCAGGAAAATTTGAAAGTGTCCTATACATCCGGGGGCGGCTCATTTACTATTATTGACGAGCAAGGTAACAGGTACTATTTCAATGAAATTGAATATTCTGCTCCCACAACTAATACGTCAGCCTCCGTCAAAAGTTCCTGGCTGCTTTCAAAGATCATTACGCAGCAAAAAGACAGCGTTATGTTCAATTACACCACCGACAGCACCTGGACAAGCGTACATGGTATTGTACATGAATCAGACCGCGAGGGTGTTGGCGGCCAAACAGGGATGACCTACGACAACGATCCCGGCCAGAGCTATTTAAACAAGACTTTACAAAACATTGATTATTCAAATGCACAAATACAGTTTTCTTTTGATGGAAACAGGAGCGACCTGCAGTATGGAAAAAAACTGGATGCCATTAAAATTTATTCAAAAGATATTTCAGGACTGCACTATATCAAAGAGCAGCATTTATATTATTCTTATTTTGACCCAAGCCCCGGCAGCGATACACTTGAATTTAAACGGTTACGGTTGGACAGCGTAAAGGAAATGTGCGTTACCAACGGCACATCCCTTCCGCCTTACAGCTTTGTATATAACACGTCAGCCGCAATTCCAAGCCTTTTAGGCAAGCATTATTCAAGCGTTGACCATTGGGGTTTTTGGAATGGGCATGCCAATGGTATCAGCGGCGATAATACAAAAGGGTTTATACCGCCATTTTGTGGCCCGATTGCCGTAGGCTGCCCGATTAATAATGGCTACTATGCTATATATACCGGTGCAAACCGCGAGCCCGACTCTGCCTGTATGAAGGCTTTTGTTTTAAACCAGGTAAATTACCCGACGGGCGGCTTTACAACAATTGACTATGATCCTAACTATTATGATTATGCCAAATCGAGGTCGGCCAATGACCAAACAGATTTTGAATACGTTCCATTTTCTTCAGTAAGTAAAACCATTACAACAAGTGCAAATGACAGCAGCGGTACTATTGACCTGAGCGGCATTATGGGAGGGACGGCGTATGGCAACAGGTATATAGTAAACGTTACATTTTATGCAGCCAGTACCGACAGCATGACTTATTACCGCAATAACTTAGGTTATGGCAAACTAAATTTTACCATAAACGGCAACGTCTTTGATATCAGTAACAATAGTGGCTATAGAAGTGGGTCCCCGAGCCCCGGCAATGTATACAGCTTTGTTGATACACTTCCGGTAACAGCATTTACTTACTCATGGTCTTCACATATCGACCCAAGGGTGGTCCGTCCCGGCGGCCTTTCTTTTATACAGGTTACCTATACCTACTATCAGGCTGATTATACGACGCAGACGCAAACTATGGCAGGTGGCCTGCGGGTAAAAGCCCTTACTGATTATGCTGTGAGCGGCAAAATGGCCAAAAAAAGGACGTATGATTATGGCTACCAGGCTATACCGCCGGGCGGCAGCACATTACAGCCGTACTCATACGGCAAGATCATGAGCTATATGGCATACGGACGTTACGAGTTGCTTGCCGTGGGCAGTTCAGGTTACGGTGTTTCGTTCACCCGGTATTCAAGCAGCAATACAGCAACCACCAGCAATTCATCAGGCAATATTGTAGGCTATGACACGGTAACTGAATATACGGTTGATTCATTGAACAATAACATCGGTAAAACTGTGTATACTTATTACAATAACCCTGATACTTCTTATAATTATCAGGGTTACCGCCAGCCGGGCTCATTAAACATGGCCTGTGCCTTAAACGGCACGCCAAGATCTAAAACAGTATATGCAAGTGCAGGGGCGGGCTACAATAAATTATCAAGAACAGATTATTATTACCGTACTGCCAACAGGATAATTTATGATGGTATGAAATATTTTGTTATCCCGGGCGTGAATTTCAGTACTTCAGTAGATATGATTGATACGTGTACCTATCACAGCGGCTCTGGAAGCCCGGGTTGCCTTTGCCCCACTTTAAAAGATTCCGCGGTGTACCATATGGCTGGATTCTTCTATCCCGCGATGGTTTCAGAAGTGCCGCTGTTGGATTCCACCGTTGAAACCCAGGTTGACCAGCTTGACACAACCATACAGATGCAAAGCACCACTGCAAACTTTTACGATAACCCCAAACATTACCAGTTAACGCGCAGCAGGGTGCTTGATTCAAAAGGCAATACACACATCAGTTACATAAAGTACCCGCAGGATTATATACCTACCGGCTATACCACCACAGGCAACACCATACTCGATACCATCATCAACAAAAACATGATATCAATCCCTGTAGAAAAAAGTGACAGCCTGTATTATGCAGGCAGCGGCACAGGGTATACTGCAGGCGCGCAGGTAACCAGCTTTAAAATCGTCAGCCCCGGTAATGTGATACTGCCTGATAAAACCTATAAACTGGCTATAAACAGCCCCATAACAGATTTTCAGCCCATGGCCATAAGCGGCAATACTGTAACGCAGGACAGCAGGTATGCACTGATGGTAACCATGAACAGCTATGACAGTGCCTATAACATAGCGCAATACACTACAGCTGACCAAATACCGGTTTCAATTATTTGGGATTATAGTAGGACATACCCTATAGCAGAAGTAAAACATGCGGCTGTTGCAGACGTAGCCTACACATCATTTGAAGCAGGCAATAAAGGTGGCTGGACGTATTCAGGGGCCGTAACAGCCGATGCTACCAGCCCAACAGGTAATAATTGTTACAGTGTTACCGGGGGCGCTATTACCCGTAGCCTGTCTTCTTCAAGGTATTATATTGTTTCATACTGGACAAAGAACAGCACCTCCTACAGCAGCATCACGGGTAATACAAGCGGCTACCCAAAACAAGGTAAAACCATAAATGGCTGGACCTACTTTGAACACCGCGTTACAGGGTTAGCCTCTATAAGCATATCAGGCAGCAACTATATTGATGAACTACGGCTCTACCCCGACACTGCGCAAATGACAACGTTTACTTACTCGCCGCTTGTTGGCATGACATCGCAATGCGACCTGAACAACCGTATTACCTATTACCAGTACGATGCGCTTGGCAGGCTGGCATTGGTGAGCGACCAGGACAAAAATATTATAAAGAAAATTTGTTACAACTATTACGGCCAGCCGGCGGCTTGTGATTATACGGTGGTTTGGAATACTTCCCAATCGCAAACATTTACCCGCAATAACTGTACTGCAGGTTATATTGCCGGTACAGCAACGTATACAGTGCCCGCTAACACATATTACTCAAATACACAAACAGCTGCAAACAATCTTGCCTTAGCAGATATTACTGCCAACGGGCAAAACTATGCCAATGCCAACGCAACCTGCACGGTGCCGCCTTCAGTAACCATTAATTATAATAATGTTGCAGGCGTTTCATTGTTTTACGCGGTATATACTAATACAGCGACACTTGCGGTAACCTCCTTCCCCGTTCCATCGTCAGGCACCGGCACTTTAGGCACTGTGCCACAAGGCAACTATAACATTACTATTTCAAAATCGGGCAACGGCACCAACTATTTCTTTGGTGTATGCCCAACGGGCGGCATTTATGCGCAGCCATCGGCCAGTTTCTCTAACATATCAGTAAGCAGCAGCGGCTGCAACACCGTTAAAATAACCCCTTAATAAAACATATTTATGAAAATTATTATCGCTTTATTAGCAGCCCTTACTACCGCCCACATGTTTAATAATGGGGTGTACGATTACTCCGTTACAACCATCGAAGGGCAAACACATACCCTGCAGGAGTATGCCGGTAAAAAAATAATGGTTATTATTTTGCCTGTAACCCAAACAGCGGACGACAGCGCTTATTTACGCAAAATGGACTCAGTGGCGCTGACCAACAGCAGCAGGTTTACGCTGATCGGCATCCCATCCTACGAGGATGGTTATACAGATAGCAGCCTCGCCGCGTTGCAGCCCTTTTACCGCAGCCTGCTTGATACCAGCGTGGTTATATCACAGGGTATGTACACCCACCAGTCGTCGGACAGTTTGCAAAGCCCGCTGTTTAACTGGCTTACCCATGTAAGCGGCAATACACATTATGAGCAGGAGGTTGGCGGCATTGGCCAGGGCTATTATATAAACGAGGCCGGTGAATTAACCAGTATAATAATGCCCCCGGCACGGGACAGCGATACCATGCTGGCTGACATTTTACAATAAATTAAATATTACTGCCCTTTTAAAGCTTTATACATGATACAGGCCAAACTTTTTATAACAGCAGGTTGTTTAAGCATAGCAACGTATGCTATGGCACAGGTAAAACCCAACGGTGCAACACAACCCAGCAGTACCACCCAAACCCTTAATACCAAACCCGGCCCCTATGCAGGCGGCACACCAGTAAGTTATGTACGTACCTGGGATGCCCTGATGCCATTTAACGCAGATACCCTGCTATCATCCTCAGCAAGGGCTGTTAGTGAAGTACGGCAGGCCACGCAGTATGTTGATGGCCTTGGCCGCCCCATACAAACTGTAGTAAAACAGGTAACCCCCAATGGCTATGACATGGTAAGCACCAATGTGTACGATCAGTACAGCCGCGAGATATTTAAATATATACCATACGTTGATACCAGTGGTGACGGCAACTTTAAAAATGACCCCTTTACCAAACAGGCCAACTTTGAAAAAGCATTTTACAACCCCACCAACGATGCCAATGGCGAAAAGTTCTTTTACAGCAAAACAGTATTTGAAGCATCACCGTTAGACAGGCCAAACAAACAGTTCCCCGTGGGTAACAGTTGGGCAGGCAGGGCAAATGGCGACAGCATGCAGTACCACCTGAATACCAGCGCAGACAGCGTGGTGATATGGAATATTACCTATACCAGCGGCACGGTACCAACAAGCAATGGTTATTATGCACAGGGGCAGCTTATGAAAACAGTGGTAATAGACGTAAGGGGCTATTCGGTAGTAGAATACAAAGATAAATTAGGACACGTAGTACTAAAGAAGGTGCAACCCTACATTACAGGCAGTTACAGCGGCCCCACCGGCTGGCTGAACACTTATTACATTTATGATGAAGTGGGCAACCTGCGGTACGTGATACCGCCCAAGGGCACAGAATACCTGCGCACCCATAGCTGGGCCTTTGATGCCAGCACCTGGGCCACCAGTACCATAGCCAAAGAACTTTGCTTTAGCTACGAATACGATGGCAGGGGCAGGATGACCATAAAACGTGTACCCGGCTCTGGTGAGGTGTGGATGGTATATGATGCCAGGGACAGGATGATAATGACACAGGACAGCCTGCAAAGAAGCCAGGGCAACTGGCTGGTAACAAGTTACGACAGCCTGAACAGGCCCGTTGAATTGACAATATGGGCCAGCTCCAATAACCAGGCCTATCATCAAAGCCATGCTGCAAACAGCATTACATATCCTGTTATATTTAGTAATTATACCATACTAAGCCAAACCTATTACGATGATTATAGCTGGGTAAGCGGCAGTGGCAGCGGCCTGGGCAGCAGTGCCAGCACTACCTATAACAGCAACACCAACGATTTTTATACAGCAAGTAATACCACTTACCCCTACCCGCAGGCGCTAACCACTACCAACTTAACAAGGGGCACGGTTACGGGTATGAAGGTAAATGTTATCAATACCAGTACCTACCTGTATAGCGTAAGCTTTTATGACGACCGTATGCGGGTGGTGCAAACCCAAAGCAACAACTATACTGGCGATATTGATACCGTTATAAACCAATACAGTTTTAGCAGCCAGGTGCTGCGCACCTTAATATGCCACGGCAAGGGTGGCACCAATGCACAAGCATACCAGGTATTAACAAAAATGACCTACGATGCTGCAGGTAGGGTGACGCAAGTTAACCAGAAAACAGGTACCAGCGCCGAGGTGATAGTCGCCCAAAACCAATATGATGAGTTAGGACAACTTGCCAGAAAACTGATAGGCCAAAAACGCAACAGCATAACCAATTTTGGGTACAGCACCACGCCAGTGGACACCTTAAAGTATGAATACAATATACGCGGCTGGCTGAGGGGCATAAATAAAGATTATGCCAACGCTATTGATAACAGCAAGTGGTTTGGTATGGAGCTGAACTACGATTTTGGGTTTACCACTAGTTATTTAACAGGTGATATTGCCGGTATAAAATGGCGAAATGCAAACGATGGCGCACAAAGGGCTTATGGCTTTAGCTACGACGGCAGCCATAGGCTAGCCCAGGCAGACTTTACCCAAAATGCCGGTGGCAGCACCTGGGATTTGAGTGCAGGTATTGATTTTAGCGTGCACAGTATTGGTTACGAGCAAAATGGCAACATAACCAGCATGCGGCAGATGGGGCTTAAAATTAACAGCAGCGTGCTGGTTGACAGCTTACTCTATAGTTACAATACCAACAGCAACAGGCTTAACTATGTTACCGACAGGGTGAATGACACCACCGCCCACCTGGGTGACTTTACAGAAATAAACAACAATACGACGCAGGACTACTGGTACGATGGTAATGGCAACATGACCAAAGACAAAAATAAAAATATTGATACCATACATTATAACTTTTTAAACCTGCCTGACAGCATAACAGTGCATGGAAAGGGCTATATAAAGTATGTTTATACTGCAAGAGGCACGAAACTGCAAAAAATTGTAAATGATACCACTACCAACCCTGATAAGGTAACACGTACAGATTATGCAGGAATGTTTATATATCAAAATGATACCCTGCAATATGTAGCTACCCCGGAAGGACGTGCCAGGCCAAAGAACATAAATATATGCGATACGATGTATTATGATTATTTTGAAAAAGACCATTTGGGCAATACAAGAGTGGTGCTGACGGATGAACGGCAGTATGACGTGTACCCTGCCGCCACACTTGAACATTATACAAACTCATTTGCCCTGCAGCAAAGCTTTTATACAATAAATACCGCAGATACCGTTAATGTAAAGAACATAGCAAGCTGGGGCATGACAGCAGGCAGGCCTACATTCAACAACAATGGTAACCCACCCTACAATAACGACCCCTACCTTACCAGCACGCAGCTAACAGACAGCAGCAAAGTGTATTACAAGCTAAACGGTAACACTGGCGATAAAACAGGCTTAGGAGTTGCCTTAAAAGTAATGAAGGGCGATACTGTGGCAATACGGGCAAACAGCTTTTGGCATAACAGCGGAACTTTAAGCAACGGTTACCCAATAAGTTCTGCTATCTCAACATTTATAAGCACGTTTGCGGGCAGCGGGGGCGTGGCAATGGCAGGCAAAGGCAGCAGCGGCGCCATATCCACTGCAATAAACGGAAGCACGGGTGATGTGGCAGGGCTAAAATACCTGCTTGATACTTCCAAGAGCAGCACGGGCAGCACACCGCGTGCATACATAAATTGGATATTGTTTGATGAACAGTTTAAACCTGTTAGCAGTGGCAGCGGCTTTGATTTGGTGAGTACTACAGGTGATGCTATAAAAGGCCATAATTTAAGCGTAAACATTGCACAGGGCGGTTACTTATATGTATATTGCAGTAACGAAAGTAATTTTGACGTGTATTTTGATAACTTACAAGTGATACAAACACGTGGGCCGTTGTTGGAAACAAACAATTATTATCCGTTTGGTTTACTGCAAGCAGGGATAAGTTCAAATGCGGCTGGCAAATTAGAAGAAAAATTGAAATATAATGGCAAAGAACTACAGCATAAGGAGTTTACTGATGGGAGTGGGTTAGAGTGGTATGACTATGGGGCAAGGATGTATGATGCACAAATTGGAAGATGGGATGTCATAGATCCTTTGTCTGAAAAAATGAGGAGATTTTCACCTTACAACTATGCATTTGACAACCCTATTCGTTTTATAGATCCTGATGGCATGGGGCCAAAAGATTCAACCAAAAAAGGTTCCGCAGCATCAAATATTAATCCAAAATCTCCCGATTTTTGCGTAGTTTGTGACATAGGAATGGCTCGACCGCATCTTCCTATACCCCCATTAATTGGGCACAAAGTGCTTAATATTAAAGACGGGAATGTTATAAAAGGCGAGGGGCCCTGGGGTGACTCGTATAAGTTATCACCATACGTGGGAACAGTCCAAGGCCAGGACGGATTACTAGCGACAACTGAAACCACACTTAAAAATGGGGTGGAAGTAGGTACAAAAACTGTAGTAGGTCCTGTTGTTGTTGGCGGAGGTGACTTCGGACTAAGGATACCCGGCTATGGAATAGACATATAACAAGGATTTAATATAAAGGAAGGTTCAATATACCAAGATGTCAGTCATACCGACGAAGAAAAAGGGGTAATTGGTGGCGCATCATCAGAATTTAAACCACGTGGCGGGACAGCAGCTCTTGTAGTGGTAGCAGCTGCGGCTGTAGTCACTGACCTTGTTGTTCCGCCAGCAGCTCCAGAGACAACAGAGACTGTGGCAGCTCTTGTAAGGTTTGTTTTTTCTGTCAGATAGCTTATGAAGAAAAAGATATATATATACGGAATTGCATTAATTGTTGTCGTTGCCTTGATAATTTACTCTTTTGGGGGATTCTTTCGGAATGCTGCAAAATTAAAAGAATCAATTAATTTAAATTTGCCCTCAACATATCAGTTAACTCAAGAAGATTCCGATTTATTCCAACCCGAAGCTTTAAAAGAAATACAAGTTGATGAGATTTTCCGAAACTCTTCTCGAAACCCGATTTTGTCGCTGATATATGGCAATAAATATTCTGTTATAGTCAACAAGATAAATTATCAAGGAGATACCATAAACAAAATTGTTGAATTTAAGGCAACTTCTGAGGATATCTCTGAAAACAATCCATATAGGCAAATATATATTGGTTTTCTCGATGCAAATTTTAATGCCAGTTTACATAAGCAAGATTCAATAAAATTGATTAAAAAAATTTATTTAAATATATCTGGTAAGAGCATAAACCAACTAATGTCTACTGACACAGTTATTGGCTATAACGTCATAGGGAAAAGCTTTTCTATAAAGTACTCGGAAACTGGTCCGATTGATATTCTTGCTGCAAGAGATAATGATATGAAAAATGCTCCCTCGGATGTGTCATTTGAGATAATACTAATGCTGAAAAAGAAAAATTTATATCTTCTTTTGATTACACCAAAAGATAGCGGAGTTACTTTAACAAAAGAAATTATGTCCTCATTGATTTCCCCTGGTCGTTCTTAGTGTTCTGTAAAATAAAGTGCGAGTCGCTATCTATGAGGCAACGCAGCGCTAGGGATTTTTAATGAAAGTCAGTCTTTGACAGGTAAACAGGTCTCATTCCGGCATCGTTGGCAAAGTCTGCGACCAAGCCAGGGCAGTACAAAACATTTCTCTTATGTCTCTTTGAAGGTATGTTTCGAACTGCCCTGCCCTTCCTTTCAGTCGGGTGCCTTTGGCAGCTTGGCACATACTTTTCACTGCCTCTGCCTGCATTCGGACAACTTTCCTTGTATTGCAGCTAACTTTAATTCACGCTGCGCCATCCTTCCGCTCCGCTCCAGAGATAGCTTGCCTTTCATTTTCAGTATACTGCAATCCAATCGTTGTCTATGTTTGTGCTCGCCTGCGCGGCGATGTGCTGCGTTTCAGGCGCTCTCTTACATTTCCCCTGCTTATGCCGCCGGAGCGGCATGCTTTGTATGTGTTCGCGCCTTACGCTGTCTGCCGGTCAGACTTCGTCTTTCTTCCGTCAGCCAGCCCATCGCAACTCGCGCGCCACGTCCGTCATACTTCCTCCCGTGGCTTGTACGGCTCGCTGCTTCGTACCGAAAGCTTTCGGTACGCATTACTTCTTTTGGCTGAAGGCTCTTTTACCGTGCTAAGAGTGTGTAAAGTTAAAAAACTAACCCATAATCAGTATCAAAGTGTAGCTGGTGTTTGAGCATTTCCCACAATCTCTAATGTTTTTTTATTAATCATTCTTCCGCAGTTATCACAAAGATATAAGCCGCTCCATATACCTGCTTCAGGCTCAATTACTTCACCGCGATTATTACAAGGGTAAAACCCTTTTTTTGAAGATGTGTTGCCACAAAGACATGTCCATGCTTCTTCATTACCTATGGTATGCATGATTTTTTCTTTAGGTATCATTCACTTATTATACGCTAAATGGGAAGGATTGTAAAGCCATCTGACTGCCTGTAATTGTACCCGGAGGGCTTCTTTTTTTATACGAAGGTATTTTCATCTGACTGTTTAATTTATCCAATTCACCCGCTTCCCCTGTCGCAAACGTATTGGCCTGTTCCGAAGCTGCGAAATTCTGCGCCTGCACGAGTTTCGGCTTGCATGCTGTTTTCAATAAAAAATCTCCACACGCTTTTTTAATGGTCGTGCATTTTCTTGCGGTAGTATTTTTTCTTGAAAAAATTTCTCCGCTCTCCACAGTCCTAATGGCTGGTCGCTATGGGAAGCTTGAATGAGGCGAAGCCGAATGACTTTCATTCTTTTTCAGCTTCACAATCATTTATTCATTCATAAAACAAACAATCATGGTACAGATTATCGGCAGACTCACAGGCGATGCAGAAATCAAGACAATTGGCGACAAAGACGTGGTAAACTTTACGATTGCCATTAATGACTATTACAAACCAAAGGGCAAAGATGAAAGGATTGATCAGGTTACCTTTGTTCAGTGCGGATATTGGTTTAACGTAGCGATTGCTGCAAGCTTACGCAAGGGTGCAGTAGTTGAGGCAGGTGGCAGATTATTTCCTACTGCCTACTTGAAAGGCAATGAGCCGCAGGGGCGTATCAACATGCAGGTACAACACGTCAAAGTGCATGTATTTGCAAAAAAAGATGAGCCACAACAAGAGCGAGCCCAGGGAGGGTTATTTGAAGAAAATAACCAAGCAGAGGAAGACAACACTAAAAATGACAAGTCCGGTAAAGCTAAATCAAACAAATCCAAATCAGGCAAGGCAAAACCGCAATCACAACAAAACCTTGTGGGAGTGGGGACGGCTGAAACAAGCGACGATTTACCGTTTTAAGAAGTGATGAAGTTTAGGAAGCATAGCAACCTATGCTTCCCTACTTTCCAATGTGAGGAAAGCTGCGACTCTGCAGGTCGCAGCTTGTATAAAAAGGCAGTAAGGACTGTAAACGATGCGTTGCAGTTTAATACAGAAGCTTTCCTTTTTGATGAAACTTTCCCTCTCAAATTAATACTAAAATATTTGGTATTTTGTTTCTTTCTCTCCCACCTTTTTTGTAACTTTAAGACAAACCTTTTGATATGGAAAAGAAAAATATCGGTATCTGGATACGGGTATCAACCGATATGCAGGTAAAGGACGAAAGCCCTGAACATCACGAAAGACGTGCACGCCTTTATGCCGAGGCAAAAGGCTGGACGGTTGTCACCGTTTATCGCCTGGAGGCGATGTCGGGTAAATCAGTAATGGATTACCGCGAAACAAAGCGGATGTTACAGGATATCCGTAATGGTGTTATCTCCGGCCTTATCTTTTCAAAGCTTGCCCGCCTGGCCCGCAACACCAAAGAACTGCTTGATTTTTCAGAAATATTCAGAGGTTATAATGCAGACCTTGTTTCATTAGCAGAATCCATTGATACGTCAACGCCTGCCGGCAGGTTATTCTATACCATGATAGCGGCAATGGCCCAATGGGAACGCGAAGAAATATCTGAACGGGTGGCAGCGTCGGTGCCAATACGTGCCAAAATGGGTAAGCCATTAGGTGGCCCGCCATCCTTTGGCTTTGTGTGGGAAGGCAAAGAATTGAAGATTAGTGAACAGGAGGCGCCGGTGAGAAAACTGCTATACGAGATTTTCTTACAGACTAGGCGTAAAGGCACAACTGCTACTGAATTGAACAAGCGCGGCTACCGTACGCGTAATGGTTCTCTGTTTACCGATGCTACGGTTAGACGATTATTGCGCGACCCTGCAGCCAAAGGCCTCCGGCGTGCCAATTATATGCAAAGCAAGAGTCCGGGCAAACGACGGGAAATGAAGTCGAAAGAAGAGTGGATAGACGTACCCTGCCCAGCGATTGTAACTGCTGAAATATGGGATGAATGCAATGCCATTTTAGACCGGCAGGAAAAGAAAAAAAGCCCGGCAGGCCCCAAAACCAATTTTTTGTTAGCTGGGTTTGTACAGTGCGAATGCGGCAAGAAAATGTATGTATTTACCACATCCCCTGTGTACAAATGTAAAACCTGCAAGCGTAAAATTCATGCTAATGACCTTGACGAGATTTTTCACGAACAGCTTAAAACGTTTCTTCTGGCTGACATAGATGCCGAAACTCTCGCCGGAAAGGCTCAAACCGAGCTTAGTGAGAAAGAAACATTGTTAAAGAGCATTACCAGTGAGTACAACAAACTCAAAAGGAAGATGGAAGAATTGGTCAATCTCAGAATTGGAGGCGAGATTACCAAAGCTGATTTTAGCCTATTGTATAAACCAATTGAAGAACAGGTGCGGCAGCTTGAAAACCAACTGCCGGAACTAGAAGCAGAAGTCGATTTCCTGAAGATACAGGCACTCTCCGCCGACACGGTGCAGCAAGATGCCAAAGATTTATACAACCGCTGGTTTGACCTTTCTTTCGAAGAGAAACGGTCAATAATAGAGGCAATAACCAGCAAAATCATTATTCATCAAGACACAATAGATATATCGTTATCATATACCCCGACCACCCACCCCCAACAAATCAATATTTCCAAAAATGCCGGAAAAAGGCAACAACTCAATGATCAGTTAATTGGTAAGTAAAAACCTTTCATCATTTTTTCTTTGCTTTTATATCAGCTTTCTCCGCATCTTCTTTCACCCTGAATTTTACAATTTTTGTTACAAGCGCAACTGGTATCGGTTCGTCAATAGGAAACTGTACGGCCCCCTTTGATGATTTATATTTTGCAAAATCTTTTTGAAAATTGGCAATGCCCG
>JABDGS010000079.1:5000-21218 GCA_013285915.1 Bacteroidota bacterium | reverse complement strand
ATCATGCATGGCGGGCAAAAGGTATTGCCACACCAGGTTTATTTCTTGTTGCATATCGGGTGTCTCAGCAGTAATTGCCAATACCGCATCTTTATCAGGCATCATTATAATAAATTGCCCAAAAGCCCCATCACCTCTTACAGCGTTATTTCGGCAACGCCACATTTGATAGCAATAACCCTGCAACCAGTCGCTTGAATCTTTTTTTGATTGCGGCGCATTGGGGTCTTGCATTATTTTCATGGTCGTTGCTTCTTCCACCCACTCCTTTGGCAAAATTTGTTTGCCGTTCCACACGCCTTTCTGCAGGTACAGCTGGCCGAATTTCGCCATTCCTTCCGTTTGTATGCGCAAACCCCAGCCGCCGGTATTTATACCCTGCGGGCTAACTTCCCAATCAATATCTTTTATACCTAATGGTTCAAACAGTCTTGGCCGTAAATAATCAATTACCTTCTGGCCTGTTACTTTTGTTACTATCGCGGAGAGCATATAAGTGCCCATTGAGTTATACAAAAATTTTGTGCCCGGCTTGTTTATAACGGGTGTTGCTAAAAATTCCTTCACCCAATCATCTTTCGGTGGGATAACAGTTGTTGGGTCAGGGTCCTGGCCATCACTCATCATCAATACATCTTTTACTGTTAATGCAGCAAGGTTTGGGCTAACAGTAGCCGGTAAATCATTTGGAAAAATATCTACCACCTTATCTTCAAGCTTCACTTTCTTCTCTGTTATTGCAAAACCTATAGCTGCGGCAGTAAAACTCTTGCTGCAGGAATACATGGAGTGCTTTAAATCTGCCATATAAGGGTTCCACCAACCTTCTGCAACAACTTTCCCATGGCGCAAAAAAACAAAACTGTGAAATTCGGTTTTACTTTTTTCGGCAGCATTAATAAAATCTAATATGCCTGTGGCAGAAACACCTTGTGCTTCAGGTGCGCTGTGCTGCAGTGTAATGCCCTGCGCATATAACCGGGGATTTGCCAATATGATGAAAAGGACACAAACAACTAATAGTTTTTTTGCAAGCATGGTTTTGGAGTTATTGATATAAATGTAATTGACAAACGGAACAACATCAAAAAATAAAAAAAGCCTTGAAATTCCCTTATTTTTCAGCGGGGAGGTGAAAGCCTAACTTTTTTGCCGGCTTTACAGAAGTTGCTAAAATATTGTGTTCGCGGGTGACTTAGCCGATTAAGTAATAGCCGCATTAAAATTGCGTAGTTATACTTCTCTGCTGGCTATTTTTTTTACCAATTTGTTGACTCATCTTAAAATCTTCATTATGAGCAACAGCATCCCCCTTAGCCAGGCCGTTGATATGACGACCCGCTACCGCCAAAACAAAGACAGCATTATTGCAACTGGTTACGACAAAAACATTTTGCCTATTTGCGAAACGTTTGACGCAGCTTCAGTAGCCAATATATTAGCTGTGCAAGGCTGCGTCTCGGTACGCATTTATTATGGTATGTCAGAAGACTTATATTTGCATGCGATTGTTGTGGCAGCAGATCAGAATGGACAGGACATTTTGCCGACAGAAGGCATGGACGGAACAACAGCAACGTCCGCAGATATTTTGGATGAAGCGCAGCGATGTCCGCCAATGTGCCCTCCACCTTCGCCTTTAAATCCGTAGAATGAGTACATTTTTTTGGGTACAGGTATCTGCTTTTTCAATTGTATTGGCCTCTTTGATTGGGGTGATAAGATTTAAAAAAATCCTGAAATCTTATCGCCCCTTTATATTCCTGGTATGGATAGCCCTGGCCAATGAAATTATTAGCAGGCTTGTGATTGCGTATACCAATAATGACAGCATAAATAATAATATTTATACACTTGCTGATTATTGTTGTATCGTACTATTTTTTATGTTCCTGGATGAAACAAACAAAAAGGCAAAATATTATGTACTGTTAGGTGCTGGAATAATAATATGGATAATTGATAATTTATTATTGCATTCATTAACTGAGTTCAGCTCCTACTTTAGAATAATATACGGACTAATAGTTGTCTATCTGAGCGTCGGAAAATTAAATGAAGTGCTTTTCAACGAGGTGCGGCGATCTCTTAAAAACGCCACGCTGGTAATATGCATCGGGTTTATTATTGCTTACACCTACCAGGCAGTACTGGAAGTATTTGGCGTTTTAAATCTTCATTTAAATAAATCGTTTTATGTAAGATTATACTATATTTTAGTGTTTGTAAATTTGTTTACTAATTTACTATTTGCTTTGGCTATGTTATGGCTACCAACGAAACGTCAATTTACACTGCCTTACTAATTGCTGCTTCCACCATAGGAATGATACTTATCTTTTTTGTTATTTCCTTGATGCGCCAGCACAGGCGCAATGTACAATTGCACAAAGAAAAAATTGAAGCAGAAATTGCCACGCTGGAAAAGGAAAGAAAAAGGATGGCATCGGACCTGCATGATGAAATAGGGCCATTGCTGTCTGCAGTAAAATTAAACATCAACAGCCTCGACAGCCAGGAGCCGGGTGACAGAAAGGTAATAGAAAAAGTGAGCGGCTACATTGATGAGATGCTTACAAAAGTAAGAGAGGTTTCTAATGACCTGATGCCTTCGTCTTTAACCCGCAGGGGGCTATATGCGGCAGTTGCTGATTTTTCAGGCAGGATCAACCATTCGTCTTCCATAGCAGTAAACGCTTCATGCACAGGGCCGGAAGAATTATCCAAAGAAAGCCAGGTGCATGTGTTCAGGATAATACAGGAAATTATACATAATTCAATAAAACACTCTGCTGCATCGGTTATTGATGTTCGCTTACAGCAGCTTAACAAACTGCTTAAGCTTGATATAAACGATAACGGTAAAGGTTTTGATTATAAAAAAATATTAGCGGAGAGCGATGGCCTGGGGCTTAAGAACATACTTAGCAGGGTTGAATTAATGGGTGGTGTTATGTATCTCGATGCCACACCGGGCAAAGGTGTAAGCTACAGCATAGAGATACCCAAAAAATAAAATATGGGCAATTATATAATTAAAGTAGTTATTGCAGATGACCATGAAATATTCAGGGATGGCCTGCAGCTTATGCTGAGTAAAATTGCTGATATAAAAGTTGTGGACGAAGCCTGTAATGGTTTGCAGCTTGTTAACAGCGTAAAAGAGCACAGGCCTGACATTGTGCTTACCGATATTATTATGCCAGTAATGGATGGCATTACTGCTGCCAAAAATATTCATACAAATTTCCCTGACACCGGTATAATAGCATTATCAATGTTTGACGAAGAGCACTACATAGTTGATATGCTCGAAAGCGGCGCAATGGGCTATCTTTTAAAAAACGCAGATAAAACTGAGATCGCCGATGCCATAAAAACAGTTTACGTACAAAACCCTTATTACTGCAAGCTAACATCGTCAAGGCTGACGAGAATTATTTCTTCCAGCAAGTTTAACCCTTATGCCAAAATGAATATGCCCGTTTTTACGGATAAAGAAAAAGAGGTGATAAGGTTTATTTGCGCCGAACATACCAATAAGGAGATTGGCGAGCTTATGTACATGAGCAGCCGTACCGTTGAAGGTTACCGTGCCCGCATACAGGAAAAAATGAAAGTAAAAAGCACGGCAGGTATTGTAATTTTTGCATTAAAAACAGGGTTATATAAATTTCCTGGCTGATAAATGCGTACTTATACGCACTGTCCGTGCTATTCCTTATAGTAATATTGACATTGTCTCCTCAAGAAGGCTAAAAATATCTGAAGTAACGCCCTAAACCCTTTTTAGGATACTCTCAAGCCGGTATAAATACTTACTCAATTTAAGCAGCTGCGTATATTACCCGTTAACCGAATTGAGCAATAGATTTATTACCTGCTGAATGTTTTTAGTAAAATCCACAGGCGGGCACATTAAGGCCAAACTTAAACTGCGGTTGCCTATTGCCGCCTGTAATGTTATAACGTGCTTTAATACTCCGTCAATTTTGCAAACATAGCTTTTCTCTTTCCATTGGTATGTGCCCACTCTTTCAACATGCGGCAGGCCAACTTCTTCAACCTGCTTTGCATTTATATATTGATCATCGAATTGAATACGCAAAATACTATCCGCGCTTTCGCTTATTACGCCTTTCAACTCTGTTTTCTTATCGGGGCTTTGCGCGCTAAATGTTTTTTGCCCTATGGCAACTTTCCAGTTTGAAGGAATAGCGAACGATAACGTTTTATCAACATTTACCTCTTGCCTGCTGGTGCCGGTTGCTTTATCTGCGCGTATAAATTCCATATCAGCAAAAAACAAACCGGAAACCTTTTTATCGGGGTTTAACTTAAACCTCACGTTTGACGGCGCACCTGTATTTCTGCTAACCGCAAAAGCTTCATTTTCAAAATCAAGCACAAACCTGTTTATAACCTGTTTGCCCCTGTAAATTATACATTCAGGCTGGTTGTTTTTTGATGCTGAAATTGTCATTTGTGCGCCGGCATACAAAAAGTTAACATTATCGCTCTTCAATATATAATCACCTGTATAATTTTTTGCAAGCGTATCATTTAAAGTATAATTGTTAATTGTCGGGTCTTTAACCGTCGGCATGCCGAATGACGAAGTTTCCAACCCCAGGGCAAGTCTTCTTATGTTATTAATAATATTCACTTCAGTTGCATAGCGGTATTTATCAACAAAGCTCAAATCTATGTTTACCAAAATGGACACGGCGGTTTGATTCTTTATATCAATCATTGTAAAAGACGACATTTTACCCGTGCTCCCCCCATGATGAATAATGGTATTTCCTTCAATGTTTGATATCATCCAGCCAAGACCGTAACCGTAATTAGCTCCGTCACCGCCATCTTGTTTTGTAAGACCCGGGAAGGAAATATTTTGTTTCCACATTGCATCAATGCTGGCCTTTGAAACCGGGGCATTATCACCCATTAAAGCTAAAAGGTATTTTGCAAGGTCTTCTGTTGTGGAGCATAAAATGGAACCCGCAGGCATATAGCCGTCTGGCTTAAGATGGCTTTCGCGCATTGCTGGTATGGCTTTATCAAGGCCATAGTAATGCCCCTGCAAAGCGCCCAGCCTTTCTATATAGCTTACATCGGTTGAAGTATGAACCATTTTTAAAGGCGTGAATATTTTATTCTGCATATATTGGCTGTAAGGTTCACCGGATACCTTACTGATAATAAGGCCTGCAACGCTAAAGCCAACATTGCTATATTGATAAGCAAGCCCTGGTTCTCTTGTGAGATAAACAGATTTAAGGCTTCGCACAAGATATTCAAGCGAATTCTCAGATGCCTCTTCGCTTTCCCATGGAATATTTGAGTACAGGCCAGAGGTGTTGTTTAACAGCATGCGCACTGTTATCCTGTCACTCATTTCTTTGTTCGCTGTTTGAAACCAGGGCAGGTAAGTTATAACCGGTTTATCAAGATCGATCTTTTTTTGCTCTACTAATTGCATCATCGCCATAGCAGTCATTGATTTTGTTAACGACCCGATGGCGGAAACCGTTTGTGGAGTGAATGGCTTACCTGAACCTATACTTTCAACACCGTAGCCCTGCGAAAAAACAATTTTGCCTTTTTGTACTACTACCACTGAAAAACCCGGCATAATATGGTTGCGATAAAGATTAGACAAATAGCTGTTGAGGGCCTGCTTGTTTTGACAATTGGCGGATGCTATTTGGAACAGCAACGGAAATGATACGATTATATTTTTTATTAGTTTCATACAATATTTTTAAGCTAAGTTTTGAAAACAATTTAGAAAGCCAGCTGAGGTTACTGCCCGACAAGCAGCACACGGGGATTAATTTTTGACGCACCGGATGATGAAAGCCATGCGCACAGCACAACTGCGCAAAAAAATATACAGGCAATTATTATAACACTAACACCGCTTACCGAAAACGGAAATTGAACAATGCCAAAATTTTGTGTCACCTGCCCCATAAGCAAAGGACTAAGGAACAGGGAGAGCGGGATGGCGAGTATCAACGAAAATGCGCAAAGCAAGATCATCTTCCATACAAGCAGCATCCGTAATTGCCGGGGGGTAAAGCCTGCAGTTTTAAATATGCCAAATGATTTTCGATAGTCCCGCGTTGACACGATAACATCGTTCCATATTGATAAAAGCAAAATGGTAATAAAAAAAATTGCAAGCAACAGGAACGTGATGATCATATTTGATACAATACCCATTTGCTTAAGCCGGTCTTCAATATTCATGTTAATGGTAATAGTGCTGCCATATTTTTTTTGCAGGTATTTTTTGTAATCCTCAGCACCGGCAACATTTACAAGTTTAAGGCTATACATAGCGGGTGAATACACCGGGTTTAATTTTTCAAACGTTTTTGAAGATAGCCGGAAGCCCTGCCCCATATTGCTTATATCCTGGTACACACCCGTAATTTTAAGCGTTACTTGCTGGCCTTCAATAAATGCAGCAATGCTATCGCCCGGCATTTTGCCAAGTAATTTTGCGGTGCCTATACATAAAGCGATCTCGCTTTCATTTGAGGGATATATACCTGACAAAGTAATTAGCCCGGCTTTTGTAATGTCACCTTCGTATGCCTTTCCAAACAGGTTAACAGGCTGCTTGCCTGCGCCCGGCAATATCATAATACTTTCATAACTGAATGGTGTTACTGATTTGATACCCTTTTCACCCTCAAAAATCTCTTTTAATTCCTGGTGTGTAAACCCAATGGGTGTAGCACCATTTCTCACCAACTCAATTTCCCCGTTCTCAAAACCCCAGGCCGCTTTGTTGTACTTTAACTGCGACAGTGATGTGGTAACACCGGATGAGAATAGCAATATGAAAATTGTAAACAACAATACTGTAAAAGTTACCAAAGCTCTTTTTTTATTTTCCATTAATGCTCGTATGCTTAGCGCAGGCAACAATGGCAGAAGAGATCTATTGATAATATTGTCGGCGCGGGTACGTGTTTTTATTCTTTCGGGCGCTCCATATTTAATAGCCTGCGCAGGTTTTATTTTGGTTGTTTTAAGTGCTGCAATAAATGCTGTTAAAACAATTATGGTTGTTAAAAAAATAAACGACACTGCAAAAATAAATGGCAGCCGCAAATGCAGATCAATTACGCCGATGGTGCGCATAACCGACTGCATTATTAGTTGAAGAATAAAAGATGTACCGCAACACCCCAACGCAATAAAAAGTATTGCCATAAACAGGTATTGCGTAACATAAATAACAATTATGTTAGCTGGTGTAAAGCCCTGTGCTTTTAGAATACCAGTAAGCTTATAATAATCGTAAATTGTTTTTATTATAATAGAACGGATAAGATAAACCGCAATAATTAGCGCCAGTATGGAAAAGATAAGCAATATGCCGGCTATGAGCTGGTAAGTGCTCATAAACGCCGATTTAAAAATGCTGTATTGAAGGGCAGTGCCCGCAAAATTAAATTTGGTATTAAACCTGCCCAATACATCCGCTACCAGGTCGGTTGATTTTAAACGAATACCCAAACAATTATTGGTAAGCTGCGACACGGGCGCAAAAAAAGACAGGCTGCCAGCTTTTACCCATGCACGTGTGGGGTTTACCATGCCGCTGCCATAATGAGGATCAGACACCATTGCAGAAACTTTAAAAGAATAAGTGCCGCCACTTGTGGGTATCGCGATAGTATCGCCTACCTGTATATTATGCTGCACCGCAAGATAATTTGGCAACCATATTTCATTAATGCCGGGGGCATCTTTAATATCACCTTTTAAAATTTTCAATTTATCCTGCCGAAGGTGATTGCTTGTAAACTCCGTTATTTGTACAAGCGCGTCAATTTTTCCCGTCTTAACAAACAACGGGCCGTTACAATTATAATATGCATCAGGGTTACCCACACTCTCAACCTCTGGCTGTTTTAAAAACCAGTTCTTCATGCTGTCACCATTGTCGTTCCTAAAGTCATATAACAAAAGAATGTGTGAGGCATTAAGGTTATTAAACACTTTATCGAATGGCTGCTGAATGCTTGTTAAGATACCTATTGACAAACTAAACAGCAGCGAAACTGTTACAATGGAAACACCGGCAGTAATGCTTTGAGACCTGCGCCTCGCCAGGTTTGATTTAATTATTAATAAAATACTGTTCATAATATTGAAATTATTTTTATGCGTTGATGTTTTTTTAAAAAGTGTTACCAGCCTTTTTGTTTTAGCCATGTAAAAAGGGCTTCCTCTTCGGCGGCACATCCGCGCTCACCCAGCCTTAGTCTTTCGTCAACAATTTGCCCGTCGCGAAAAAATAAAATACGGTCACCATAAGTAGCAGATTTCAGGTCGTGAGTTACCATTACTATCGACTGTCCCTTGCTGTGGATGGTGTCAAGGCAGTCCATTACTTTTAAGGAAGCTTCGGAATTTAGGCTGCCGGTGGGCTCGTCGGCAAAAATTACAACAGGATCATTTATCAATGCTCTTGCCATGGCGCAACGTTGTGCCTCTCCGCCCGACAATTGGCCCGGCATCCGGTTTGCCAACGGCAGTATACCAAGGTCATTCAGCAGTTCATCCACACGTTTATTTAATTGGTTCGAATTTTTACTAACCAAGCGGCCGGCCACCAAAATGTTTTCCTTTACTGTAAGGTTGGGCACAAGGTTACTGTCCTGGAAAACAAACCCCACTTTTTGCCGGCGCATCAGGGCAAGCTCTTTTTCAGTGCGATTGTGAACAGGAAAGTCATCAATCCATATTTTTCCTGAAGTGGCTTTGTCAAGCCCGCTTAACAAATAAAGAAGTGTGGATTTACCGGAGCCGGAATTGCCCATTATAACGGTAAACTCACCTTTAAAAAAATGTGTATCAAGGTTATTTATAACGGGTGCGGCGCTATTACTGCCGGGGAAGCTTTTGGTTAGTGCCGAGGTTTTAAGTATTTGCGGTTTCATTTTGCTTAAATATTTTTCACAAAAATGAGGTCCGAAATAGCGGTAGTCGCTTCATTGCTCACGCTGATACCTGCAGCGTGACATGTGATACCTATTGCGTGAAAAATGATACTTTTAACGGGCAGGGTACATAGTACTTTTGTACAAACAGTTGTATGGCATATTTATATACGGGCAGTGTAACGCTGGTAATATTCATCTTCTCGCTAATAGCGGGAAAAAAATCAAAGGGGTATGCCGATTACATTTTAATGCTTTGGCTTGTTTTATTCTTATTAAATGTTGTTACCCTGTTTTTGGTACAGCAAGATGGGTATACGCCAAAACTGGCGGCAGAAAAGATGCTGTTTGAGTTTAGCGATGCTTCCATATTGTTACACGGTCCATTTTTATGGTTTTATACCATAGCGCTAACCCAGCCCAGGTTTTTGTTTAAGCCGAAATATCTTCTACACGGCGCTTTGTTTTTAATTGGTTTTCTATACCTGGTTTCGGCAGTTGCTGGCGGTATAGAAACACCGATGACCGCGAGAAAGTTGCTTATAATTGTAAAGATGCTATCCCTTTTGGGCTATACGGTCGCGACCTTGCTCCAGTTAAAAAAACACCGGCAAACTATTCAACATATTTTTTCGAATACTGAAGAAAGACAGCTAAGCTGGCTTTATTTTTTGTGCTGGGGTATTTTAGCAATTTGGGCTATTTCATGTGTTAGCCTGTTGTTGAGTATCTTTTCTAACATGTCAACGCCTGAATATGTTAGTGTTTTTCCAAACCTGGCAATATGCCTTTTTATTTACCTGATGGGCTATTTTGGCGTAAGGCAAAGCAATATTTTTATAAAAGCCGAGCCTTTGGTTAAACCGATAGAGAAAGTGGCAGCAGCTATTTTACCCAAAGATGAAGGTGTATTACAGGAAGAAAAGTATAAAAAATCGGGGCTTAATAAAGCAAAGGCTGATAAAATTTATGCAGACCTCGCAGATTACATGCAAAATAAAAAACCCTACCTGGATGCAGATATAAGCCTTTTTAACCTGGCCGAAATGCTGCATGTGCAAACAAACCACCTGTCGCAGGTTATTAATGAAAAGGAGAACCTCAATTTTTTTGATTATATAAATGGTTTCCGGGTTAACGCTGTAAAACAGCAAATACTCGATGGAAAATTAGCAGAGCATACCTTGCTTGGTATTGCTTATGACTGCGGTTTTAACTCAAAAGCATCATTCAACCGGGCGTTTAAAAAATATACAGGTGTAACGCCAACGGAGTTTAAAAATCAGCAAAAGTAAAATACTCGCGCGTTTGGGGGTGGCTTGCACAAAAAGCAAAATTTATAGCGCCGAAAAATAAATCGCCCATTTTGTACGGAAAACCCTTGACTATTTGTCTTTCTAAAAAATTGCTTATGAAACTTCTTTTATTGGCGGCCTTTTGCTGCGGAATTACAGTATTCGCCAGTGCCCAAAATGCGGAGAAAACTATCAAAACCTATTTAATGGGGTATGAGAAAAAAGACTGGAACATGACTGTTAGCCAGTTAGCTGATGGTTTTACGTTTACCAGCCCGGCCCCTGATGACCACATTCCCCTGGCAGTATACAAAACCAGGTGCTGGTCTCAGGCCCAGTATATAAAAAAGGTAGAATTTGAAAAAATTATTCAGCAAGGTAACTATGCATTCGCCATCTACATCCTCACCACTAACGACAACAAACACCTGCGCAACACGGAATTTTATACCTTTAGCACTGACGGCAAAATAAAATCTATTGAATGCTTTTTCGGGGGGGCAGGTTATCCCAGCAACATAAAGTAATATGGAAAAATTTTTATTCATCATACGGGAAGATCTCAGCCAGCTCAAACTCCGGACGCTGGAACAACGGTATGATGTAATGCGGGATATGGATGTATGGGTAAAATCTTTGGTAAAAAAGTGCATTTTCGGGGGCGGCGACGCGTTGCGGATTGAAGGGGGCTATGTAACCAAAAACCAGGTGGTTTCTGATGGCCCCTTCATTGAAGCGAAAGAAGGCGTAAGTGGGTTTATTACCGTGGAGGCAGGTGATTTGGCTGCCGCGGTTTCCATTGCACAAACCTGCCCACTGGTGCATTCTGGCCAAATGGCCATTGAGGTGCGCCCGATGATGGGCGTAAAAGATGTGAGGGAATTAGGAGATGAACCAAGAAAAACAGGTGGTTGACGGGTTATACAAAACCCATTTTGGTAAAATGGTAACGGCCATGCTTCAGTTTTCAAGGGATATTGACCTTGAAATGGCTGAAGACCTGGTACAGGATGCCTTTTACGCTGCCCTTTCCACCTGGAAAAATAAAGGTGTCCCAAACAACCCCGCGGGATGGATATACACAGTTTGCAGAAACAACGCCATCAACACCCTGAAGCGAAAGAAATCATTTGTTAACCCTTTTGAGGAAGATTTTGCTGCAGACGGACTGGATGAGCCGGATGATGGCATTTTCGACGACCGGAAAGTGCAATTGTTGTTTGCTTGCGCGCATCCCCGCCTATCGTCGAAAGCCCAGGTAGTAATTACACTGAAATACGTAACCAACCTCAGGGTGGAATCTATATCCCGTGCATTGGGCATGACCATTGACGGCATAGACAAGATACTGCAGAGGGCGAAACAACGGATAAAGATGGAGAACATTTTTTTGAAAGAGCCTTCTCCCTCACATTTAAAGTCGCGGCTGCCCGTTGTGCATAAAATCATTTACCTCTTATTCAACGAAGGCTACAGGGCAGGCAGCGGCAAGGAAATCTCCCGGTACGAGTTGTGCGAAGAAAGCCTGATAATGACAAAATTCCTGCTGGACAATCACATTTCAAACGACGATACGGCCGCTTTGTACGCTTTGTTGTTGTTTAACGCCGCCAGGCTGGGCGCCCGATCTGCAACAACCGGTGAATTATATGATCTTGAAGAGCAGGACAGGACATTATGGAATGTTGATTTGATTGAGCTGGGCTGCCATTACCTGCACCAATCCGGCCACGAAAGCATCTCCCACTATCATTACGAAGCCACCATCGCCTACCTTCATTGCTCTGCAAAAAGTTTTGCCGATACCGATTGGCCAACCATCACCCAAATTTATGCGCAGTTATTGCAGGATAACCCGAACCCCTTTGCAGAGTTGAATTACGCCATTGCATTATACTATGACCATCGGCCGCAGGAAGCGTTTAGCATACTTCATGGCTTGCAGCAAACATTTCTCCAGGAATATTACCTGCTCCACGCCACCCTGGGAAAACTATATTTGCTGGAGGGCCAACATACAAAAAGCGGGCACCACCTGGGAAAAGCATTAACCCTGGCCAATTTTAAAGCAGAAAAAGATTTTGTGCAGAAAATACGCTCGAAAGTCAGCTAAGCCCAATCCTCCATTTCTATTTCTAATATAAGTCTCAATAGTCCTCGCGGTGATGGCTTGCCCGGTATCACATTCGCTGATGAGCTTTACAGTCTTTAGTTCGGGGTGATCAAAAAACAATTCGTTACCAGGGGATATTGTTACTACCTGGGCAACCTGCTCTGCGCCGGGTGATAAACATGGCCAATCACTAAAACATTAGCACTACTTCGACGCTATTTTAGAAACCACGAACTCAAAATAGCTACAGGAGAAAAATTGCAGGAAACAAGTGGCAAGGGTGTTTTAAGTCATAAGCTACTGTAAGCAGCAACAGACGGCAGGGCCTTCGTTGTTGTTAAACGGGTTACAGGCCCCCGCACATTAGTTGGCACAGCTGATCTGTTAAAAAGGAACACCTGCGCCAGGGGAGGGCGAAGAAAAAGTAAACAGATAGAAGAAAGGTACTTTCAGAAAAAGCAAAAGGGCCGCAGTGTATGCGACCCTTTGTAGCTATTTGAATTTTAAGTGCACCTAACAGGACATTTTTCGAACCAATTTTTGGAGGCCATGAAGTTGATAGCCAACAATTTTAGCCCCGCGTAGAAAAAATCCTCTTTTGTACGGAAAACCGGTCCCAGGTTGTCTCATTATAAAATTATTTATGAAAATGACTAATCTTATTGGCCAAATTCTTTTGGTTGGGGTTATCCTGTCCAGCCATGCAGGATTTGCCCAGACTATTACAGGCAAGACAGCCGGGCTTGAAAATACGGCAAACGGAAAAATTATCAAGGCATGGTATACCGCCTGGGAGACAAGGGACTGGAGTTTGATGACGCAAATTCTTGCTGACGGGTTCACTTTCACAAGCCCGCTCGACGATCATATCAAAATAAATGCAGTTAAGGAAAAGTGCTGGCCCAACGCGGGCAAGATCAAATCGGCCGACTTGCAGCAACTGATCATGAGCGGGGATGTTGTCTTTGTAATCAGTAATGGTTACAATACAGACGGAAAATTATTCAGGAACTGCGATTATTTTACGATAAAAGATGGGAAAATTAGCGCGTATGAGTGTTTTTTTGGACCAGGGATCAATTATCCGACTTCGGGGAAATAACGGTCAGGGTTTAAAGGCCCATCCAAGGTTGGTGCCCTGTTAGAAATTGTTGAGGGATTTGGGCTAGTTCCTGATCTTGCTAATCGCAAACGCCCCCAGCTTTGCTGGGGGCGCTGTGCCCAGAACAGGAATCGAACCTGCACATCCTTGCGAATACCAGATTTTGAGTCTGACGCGTCTACCAGTTCCGCCATCTGGGCTTTAAAGTCCTGAAAACCGAATGCCAGTTAATTTGGGTTGAATAGTTTAGATTTTAACGGGTTGCAAATATAAGTGTATCGTGTTAAATGAAGTAACTGTTGTAAGGATAATTTTAATGGCCGCAGTGTTATTTGCAGCAACTTTTTTTGGGAAGGAAGATATTACGTATTATGGTCAATACTTTCTTAAACATGTAACAAAGGTAATATTTTAGCGGCGATAGCTGATGCCTAAGGTTACAAACACAAGTCAAATTTCTTTGCTTTAGAAATTGGGCATTGATAGCCAGGTGCCAAAACAAAAAAGCCTCGCATTTCTGCAAGGCTTCTTAAAATAAATATGGCAGCTACCTACTCTCCCGCATTTTTTTGCAGTACCATCGGCCATGTGAGGCTTAACTTCTCTGTTCGGAAAGGGAAGAGGTGAACACTCACGGAATAACCACCATAAAAAGTTACAGCTAAAGGCTTATGACTATAAGCTTAAAGCTAATAAGATTGACATATTGGGATTAAGTAATTACAAGAGTAAAAAAAAATTAAAGCTTACGGGTAATTAGTACTACTTGGCTTTGATGTTACCATCTTTACACCTATAGCCTATCAACGTCATAGTCTTTGACGACCCTTAAAAGTAAACTCATCTTGAGGAAGGTTTCACGCTTAGATGCTTTCAGCGTTTATCCTGGCTGTACATAGCTACTCGGCATTGCACCTGGCGGCACAACCGATACACCAGCGGTACATACGACCCGGTCCTCTCGTACTAAGGTCATGTCCTCTCAATTTACTAGCGCCCACCACAGATAGGGACCGAACTGTCTTGCGACGTTCTGAACCCAGTTCACGTGCCACTTTAATCGGCGAACAGCCGAACCCTTGGGACCTTCTCCAGCCCCAGGATGTGACGAACCGACATCGAGGTGCCAAACCTTACCGTCGATATGAGCTCTTGGGTAAGATCAGCCTGTTATCCCCGGAGTACCTTTTATCCTTTGAGCGATGGCCCTTCCATACAGAACCACCGGATCACTTTAGCCTGCTTTCGCACCTGCTCGGCGTGTTTGCCTCACAGTCAAGCACCCTTATACTAATGCGCTCTAAGTACGATTACCAACCGTACTGAGGGTACCTTTGCGAGCCTCCGTTACTTTTTAGGAGGCGACCACCCCAGTCAAACTACCCACCATGCACTGTTTCCCGCAAGGGATTAGGTTCTAAGCAACAAAAGGTTGGTATTTCAACGTTGACTCCACAATGCCTGGCGACACTGCTTCAAAGTCTCCCAACTATCCTACACATTTGTTGCTCAAAATCAATGCAAAGTTGTAGTGAAGGTTCACGGGGTCTTTCCGTCCCGTGGCGGGTAACCGGCATCTTCACCGATACTACAATTTCACCGGGCTCGTGGAGGAGACAGTGTTCAACTCATTAGACCATTCGTGCAGGTCGGAACTTACCCGACAAGGAATTTCGCTACCTTAGGACCGTTATAGTTACGGCCGCCGTTTACCGGGGCTTCAGTCAGGAGCTTTG
This sequence comes from Bacteroidota bacterium, assembly GCA_013285915.1. Taxonomy (GTDB): domain Bacteria; phylum Bacteroidota; class Bacteroidia; order Chitinophagales; family Chitinophagaceae; genus JABDFW01. The sequence continues at coordinate 6,003 of JABDGS010000079.1, read as the reverse complement.
GCTTGCGCCGAACACCCTTCCTTAACCTTCCGGCACCGGGCAGGTTTCAGGCTCTATACGTCAACTTACGTTTTTGCAGGGCCCTGTGTTTTTGTTAAACAGTTGGTTGAACCATTTTATTGAATCCATATCGCTATGGATGGCTTTATCCCGAAGTTACAGCCACAATTTGCCTAGTTCCTTCTCCACGGCTCACCCGAGCGCCTTAGAATACTCATCCCGTCTACCTGTGTCGGTTTGCGGTACTGGCTGCTATACTCGCTTTTCTTGGAAGAACTTTTACAGCTGCGCTTTGCCCGAAGGCTCGGCTCGGTACTTCCGTTGACCTATGCCGCTAGCATTCTCCGTCACTTTTAGTATATAGCAGGTAAAGGAATATTAACCTTTTTTCCATCAGATGCCCCTTTCGGGTTTTCCTAAGGACCAGACTAACCCTGATCCGATTAACGTTGATCAGGAACCCTTAGACTTTCGGCGTTAAAGTTTTTCACTTTAATTATCGTTACTTATACCTACATTTTCTTTTGAAACCACTCCACCATTGGTCGCCCAACAGCTTCAATGTTGTTTCAATGCTCCCCTACCACTCGCGCAATTAAGCTTGAGTTTAGAACTTCGGTTCATAGTTTGATGCCCGATTATTTTCCGTGCAAGACCTCTCGACCAGTGAGCTGTTACGCACTCTTTAAATGAATTGCTGCTTCCAAGCAAACATCCTGGCTGTTATAGAAGTCTCACCTCGTTTGATCAACTTAACTATGTATTAGGGACCTTAGTTGCTAATCTGGGTTATTTCCCTCTCGGCCACGGACCTTAGCGCCCGCAGCCTCACTCCCGGAGATATATGATAGCATTCGGAGTTTGTCAGGGTTTGGTAGGCGGTGAAGCCCCCTAGCCCAATCAGTAGCTCTACCTCTATCATACGTCAAAATCCGAGGCTGTTCCTAAAAACATTTCGGGGAGAACGAGCTATCTCTCAGTTTGATTGGCCTTTCACCCCTAT
>JABDGS010000078.1 GCA_013285915.1 Bacteroidota bacterium | reverse complement strand
CAGGCAGCCGTGTAACCTTGTTTGTATTAACCATGCTTGGCAAAACAGAACTTGTAAAACCAATTTTAGAAGCCTACCCCAAACTTATTTTTGCAAATGGGCCGCATGGGTTTACTATGCTGCATCACGCTAAAGTTGGTGGAAAAGATGGCGAGGAGTTATATAGTTATCTGCAGGAAAAGGGGTTGAAAGAAGATTGGGTGAAGATAAAATAAATCCACCCATGAGCTGACTTTCATCACGTCAAGTCCCGTTTCAGGCGGCAAATAATGCCATTGATACAAAATCACAAAAGTGTATAATAGTTGTTTACTATTTTTCACTTAGTGAAAAAAATTCTGCAAATATTTTTAAGCAGCGTTTTAATATGCGGGTTGGCTGCAAGTGCGCAAACCACCGGTAAAACAGCAGCAAGAATTGCCAAAACAATTGCGGAAACTGATCTGATTCCCGAAGGCATTGCCTATGACCCGTTAACAAAATCGTTTTTTGTAAGCAGCACTTATAAAAGAAAGATAGTAAGAATTGATTCAACAGGCCAAGCGTCTGACTTTGTGAAAGAGCAGCAGTATGGTTTACTTGGGGTGGTTGGAATGCGTGTGGATGCAAAAAGGCGGTTCTTATGGGCAGCCTGCGGTAACGTAGGTAACAATATGCCCATGAAGAACTACGATAGTAGTCAATTGGGGTTTACCGGGTTGTTTAAATTTAATTTATCCAACGGAAAGATGCTTAAAAAATATTTGCTTAGCGTACCGGGAGTAAAGCATTTTTTTAATGACCTCACGCTTGACAGCACAGGCAAACCTTACGTTACAGACACCTGGAATCAGAAAATCTATACACTCAATGAGGTCAATGACAAACTTGAAATTTTTTTAGATGTTGCTGACAAATACTCGCCGAACGGCATAGACATAACGCCTGACAATAAATACCTGTATGTTGCCATGTACGCTTCGCCCAATGCCGTAATAGGAAGAATAGACATTGCTACGAGGCAAATGCAATTGGTTAACTTGCGTAACGCGCCGATGAGCGGTGCCGATGGACTGTATTTTTATGAGAACAGCCTTATTGCAATATTACCAAACGAACCTAAGGATACAATAACCCGCTTCTTTCTAAACAAAGAGGGCCTCTCGGTTACCCGATCTCTCATCCATATATCAGGAAGCGATTTTTTTTCCCAGCCAACAACCGGCGTAGTGGTGGGTGATAGCCTGTATTTTGTTGCAACAAGTAACCTGCATTTGTTTAACAAGCTCTATAACGACAATCATGGAAAAGTAGATCCACAGCTACTGCCGCCCGTACGGATTGGTGTTATAGCCATTAGGGACAATTGAAATCAGGCTTCAGCAAAAAAGTCAGTTTTCACCTATCATAAGCTTGTAGTTGTAACGATATAGCACTGCAATTAGCTATGAAATTACCTGCAACAATTAAAAAGATACTTATGAAAATTTGGACTATGCTTGCCTTTTGCATTGTTTGCTTTTATGCCAATGCCCAAAACGCCAACCAAACGCCCTGTAGTTCACCAGAAGCTGCACAGTTTGATTTTTGGGCGGGTGACTGGAAACTTACATGGAATGATACATCGCACGGAACCAACCATGTTGAAAAAGTATGGAATACATGTGTTACCCAGGAGAACTTTAACGACCCCAGCTCAAATTATTCAGGCAAAAGCTGGAGCGTGTATAACGCAAAGTATAAAATGTGGCAGCAGACATGGGTAGATAACCAGGGCGAGTATATTGCATTAACAGGCGGAATGCGTGGCGACAGCATGGTGTTGACGACGGCTGAAAGAAAAGTGCCTGCGACAGTAAGTTCAACCGGGAAATTACTGAACCGGATGGTTTACTACCATATTACCGGCCAATCATTCGACTGGAACTGGGAATCTTCCGGAGATAGCGGCGCTACATGGAAACTTAGCTGGCATATACACTATGATCGCAAAAGTTAATGCCCTATATTTTTATACAAAACTTCAAAAAGCCATCAGTACTCTCGCGGGTAACTTTAAATGATAGTGGTATTTCTGTTTTGGTTACATGGTAGGTTACAAGCCTGGTACCTGCGGGCATTTGCTCAAGCTGTTGAAATAACTGCGCTGAGTAATCATCAAATATTTTTTTGCTAAAAGGCAGCTTATCGTCAATCCTGCCTTCTTTAATTATGTTTTCGTAAAAGGAGTTGTAAAAATAAAAATGGTTGTATTGCTTAAAATCCAGTTCGTTAAAGCTGCCTTTGATAAATGTTATATTCTTTAATCCCAGGTCATTTTTTATAAACTCAGCCTGCTCCGCAAGGTTTGCCCGCAGTTCGACGCCGTAAAATAATGCGTTGGGTTTATAATATGCCGCGGCAAGGCAGAATTTTCCGGCACCGCTGCCAATATCCAAAATTTTTACCTTGTCTTCATTCACCAAAAATTCAGCAGCCTGTTTGGCAATATCAAGTTGTGTAAAATGTTTTATAGCAGCCCTTCTTATTGACGGCGGGTACAATTGATTGAATTGTCTGTCTGAAACAAAGTATTCAGCCGGAAAAGGCAACGGCCGTTTACCAAAAAGATGTTTCAAAAAATCAAGCAGCATACGTTGCAAAGGTATTGCACAATATGATTGAACTGCTGAACAACTGCGGTTAGTTAACCTGCAGTTGGAGGTTTACTTTTTCAAATGCACATTTATAAAATCTTTATAGCCCAATGCTTTAGCCTCAAGTTCATCGTCGGTAACATTATCTGTATTATACACCACAAACGGATCGCCATAATGCATCTGGCAATATCTGGCGGTAAGTTCAAAAGGCCGCAGCAGTTCTTTTATTGTGTAAAGATTGTAACCTGTTTGCTGGTAACCCTCGAAGCTGCCGTCAGCACTGATCGTGGAAACAAGAATTTTGCTTTTCAACAAATCGCCGTTTTTTCCATATGCAAAGCCCTTAAGAAAAACCAGGTCTATCCACTCCTTCAGCAACGCGGGGCTGCTGTACCAGTAAAAAGGATGTTGGAGTATTATTATATCTGCCTGCAAAAGCAGGGTTTGCTCGGCTTTAACATCAATTTTAAAATCAGGATATTTAGCATATAGGTTAGATACAATAACCCCTTCAATATTTTGTGCAGCAGCTAAAAGGGCCTTATTTATTCTTGACGCAGTTAGATCGGGATGGGCAAAAACGAGTAATACTTTTTTCATACAAGGCATTGCTTAATGCAAATTTTCAGCAATATTATACCAGCGGTTATTAGCAACCGCCTGCAAAGTTTTAATTGATTTTATTAAAAATTTTCACTGGCCGCCCAAAGTGCGCCTGCGAATGGTGCATTTACCGTTCATCCCAACCTAATCCATTTTTAATTATGTATTCAAATTTGGCATTACATATTTTTATACATTTGTTAATAATCATTAAATATTTTAATTATGGACATCCGGCATTTGAAAATGATTCAGGAAGTTGCCCGCCACGGAAACCTTACAAAAGCAGGCGAGCATTTATTTCTTTCCCAATCTGCCCTAAGCCACCAGCTAAAAGATATTGAAGCGTTTTTTAACACGCAGATATTCATAAGACAAAAAAAGCAAATGCTTTTAACCAATACTGGAAGAATAATATTAGAGGCGAGCGAAAACATTATTGCAGAAATTGAAAGCACCAGGAACAAAATAAAGTTTTTGACTGAAAAGAACGCAGGTGAGATAAGAATAAGCACTGAATGTTTTACGTCGTATCACTGGCTTTCATCTTTTTTATGTGAATTCAAAAAGCTTTACCCCAAAGTAGAAATTAACGTTGATGCAGACGCCACTTATAACTCAATCAATGCCCTGCTTGAAAATAAAATTGATATATCAATTGTAGAGTATAACACTAACACAAAGCTTAATTATACGCAACTTTTCAGGGATGAATTTGTAGCGATAGTTAGCCCAGACCACCCGTGGGCAGACCTTAAATGGGTAAATCCTGAAAATTTTTACGGTGAAAATTATATTATGTATAATATACCTGTTGAAATAAGCACGATATACAAAATATTGTTTAAAGGGGGCAGCCCGAGAAAGGTTACTAAAATTGCCTTAACCGAAGCCATTATACAGATGGTTAAGGCAGGCATGGGCGTTTCAGTATTGCCGCATTGGGTTATATCGCCGTACGCGGTTGAATCAGGCGACATTAAAGCAATACCCATAACACGCAGGGGTATTAAACGTACCTGGTATGCAGCTACGCTAAAAAATAAAGAACTACCCCCTTATATGACTGTTTTTATGCGCAACCTTGCCAAACACGTAAAACAGTCTGATGAATTAGCGCTGCTTGAATTCAGTTAGGCCTGTTGGTGGTGAACACCATAGCATCGCATGATCAGCCGGTTATCAGAAGCTTGTTTTACTTTTATAAAGCCTGCTTTTTTGTAAGCACTTTCAAGCCCATGATACGCAAACAGGTCGGGCACGGGTTTATCCGCAGGCGGTACAAGCGGGTATGCTTCCACTATTCTGGCACCGTTGGCAAAGGCATATTTAGATGCAGCGATTATTAACTTTGCTGACACGCCTTTTTTGCGATACCCCTTTTCAATGTATAAGCAGGTTATACTCCATACCGGTTCGTTATCAATGCTTTTAAATATCCGGGAATTTTTTAGCCGTACTAACTTTTCCCGGGGGCTTACTGAGCACCAGCCTATTGGCACGCGGCTTTCAAATGCAATAATGCCAACAGGCTCCTTTTTCTCTATAAGCTGGTGAAACAGGTCGCAGTTTTTAGCGCCTTTATTTTTTTCATATTCATTCGCTGGTAAGCGCCACGTCATACACCAGCAACCGCCGCAGGCACCGTTATAGCCAAACAACTGTAGCAGTAATTGCCAGTTTCCTGTTGTTAAAGGCTCAAAATGCAGCGTTGCTGCTGTCGGCGCTGTGTTTATTTCCTGCGTTAAAACCATAATAACTGTTTCGGGTATGCTTTGCTAAATTGTTTGCAGGTAAGGCCTGGTAAATTCGTTTATCACATTGCCGGTATTTAACGTGCCTGCTGGCTCAAAAAGCAATACCTGCGCTTCACCATCAGTTACCGGCCTGTGCTCAACACCTTTGGGGATAATAATAAACTCACCCGGTTTTACTTCTACCGTTTTATCCCTTAATTCCATTTTAAAATTGCCTTTGATGATCAAGAACATTTCGTCTTCATTATCATGCTTATGCCATACATATTCTCCATCAGCCTTTGTTAATTTTACGTGCTGGCCGTTAAGCTCACCCACTATCCGCGGGTTCCAGGTGTCGTTAATTTGGCTTAATTTTTCCGCAATATTTACTTTTTCAATTGCCATATACTGCTCATTTATTTTATTATGGAAACATCGATCTGTCTATACCGGGGATTATTTTCAAGGCATTTTTATAATATATTTTTTTCAGTACATCATCGGGCAGTTCCAGCCCATACATGTGCCAAAAAGCATGGTATTTTCTTAATGGTTCAAAGTATTCATCGCCTGTTTCCAGCATCCTGAAATAAAACCCGTATTCCTTTACATCCCACGTGTCCTTGCCAAACAATATCCTGTCCTGGTATTTTATAAAAAATTTTCTTGCATTCTTTGGTTGCCTGCCGATTTCTTCCATTATGGCGGCAAACTCAGTATAAACGTTTGGCAATGAATCTAACAGGTAGCCCAATGCAGCAAGGTTATTACCCAGCCAGCCAAAATGCGCCATAATAAAAGTTGTACGCGGGTGCCTGCGAAACATATTATGCTGCTCGCCCATTACCTGCTGCCAGGTTGGATATCCCTCCGTATTTCTTGCCCTGGTTGGATGCAGTTTTAACTCAAGCCACCTTTCGTTGGTGCTGTCCTCTTTATCAAAAAAAGCGATGGGCTCGCCTGTGTGAATAAGCACAGGTATTTTAAGTTCCGCGCATTTATCCCAAATAGGGTCAAGGCGTGGGTCATCAACACGTATGCGGTTACCTTTACTATCTTTTATTTCAAGGCCCAGTTCCTTATACACTTTTAAACCGTTTGCTCCGGCTTTTACATCGCTTTCAAGTTGTGCAACGGCTGCTCTCGTCCAACCAGCGCTGTCAATACCAATAAAATCAATATTTGTAAATAATACTACTCTGCCATACCCGTTTGCCTTAGTATTATCAAGGCTTTGCTGCAGGTACCCTGGTCCCTGAACACTAAATAGTGGTTTGCCATGGTAGTCAGGCACCAGCTTGTAACCACGGCCACTTAGGTTAACCATGGCAACCATGTTTAATGTGTCCATCTGCCGAAGCAGTAAAGCCAGGTCCTGTGAGGGCATTTCCCACTGGTGGTTATGCACGTCAATAAAAGGGTATTTTGCTTTTGGGGTAAGGTGCTCGCAGACTACTAATGTGGAAGTTGGATTATAGTTTTCAATATCCATCTTATCTCCTGCCTGAGCACTGCCGTTTGCACATATTAGTAACATAATTAAAACAAAATATATCTTTACCATTTTCTTCTTCACCCCCTTCTGTTAAGCGGAAAGCAAAATTATTTTAGTTACGATCATGCGCTGATGAAATAAATTCATCGTCACAATTAAAAATTTGAAAGGCACAACAAATGCCTGCAGCATTACATTTTATACATTGCAGGTATTTAAATTAAATAATAACAATGGCTGATTACCCAAAAGTTAGGCGAAAAGACAGAGAAGCAACAGAAGTTGAGTTTTATAAAACCATGCTTGCACAAACGGCGTCGTGTGCAATAAGTATGGTTGATGCTAACGGTAACCCGTATGTAAACACAAATTTTTTTTTGTACGACGATGCTGAAGACATATTTTATTTTCACACAGCAGGTAATGGGTACACTCGCAGTATACTTGAACACAACAACAATGTTTGCATTTCCGTGTCAAAAATTGGGAGACTATACCCGGCAAAAAAACCTGTTGACTTTGGAACTGAGTATTACAGTGTAACCATTTTTGGCAACGTAACAGTTGTAGAAGATGATGCTGCTATACTAAATTTTTTTACAAGGTTTTTGCGAAAATATTTTTCGCACATTAGCCCCGCAGAATATGGGCCGGTTGACATTCGCGATGCAAAGCGGGCTACTGTGTACAAGGTTGCTATTAGCAACTGGACCGCCAAAGTACATGAGGTGGATAAAGATTATCCCGGTGCAGTATACTACCACGATGTAAACAAACAGGCGTAGACGCAAAGCTATCAATGGGTTTAAGTTATATAATACCTTCAGAACCGGCAGAATAGCGTAGATCGGCTGAAAACTCTGTTAACAATACCAACCGGGCTGCTTTTAGCTACGCCGACACCCCTTTTACCGCCGACAGCCAGCGTGAATATAATTGTTTACCGACCTTTTTTTGCTGTTCGCCCACCGCAATCAGCATTAGCCCTATTATACCTTTTGGCTGGCTGTACGCCAATGTAGTTTTGTTGTGTGAATGGGAAGAAAATAACCTTCACAAAACCAAAATGAAAAAGTTTATATTAGAAATATTGTTAGGGCTTGGTTTATCAACCGCCATATTTCACACCCAAACAGGCAGCATATTCGCAGCTGAAAAACCTGTTACCAAACAAATAAACCTATACGTGAGCAGGGACAGCAGCTATAACAGCGCTACTTACGATGCTACAATTGCAAGCGTGTATATTGTAGTGTTTAAAACCGTTGCACATAAGCAAACTATATTATGGCAAAAAGCTTATGATGCCATGCAGTTAAAAAATTACCCTGTAAACACCAGCGTAATGCGCCAGACAGTTACTATAAAAAATGTCAAGGAAAGCAGGGAAAAATTGTATATAACATATCTCGTTACTTATACAACACGCGGTAACACCCTGAAAGTTGAAAATGGCACTTGTTTGCAAAAAGGTGAGAACAAAGGCGATGTGATGATAAATATGTAACGCCAATCGCAACCCCGAAATTTTAGGGGCAATCGTAAATACTATGAGGTTTTGAGTTGTTGTGTATATTTTAGCTTTATATTTTTTGGCTGTAAATAGAAATATATGGTGGTTGGTTTCGGGTGTTATAGCACTAACGATTTATGTATCCGCAAAATAACGCAAATGGCTGTGCCATGCATGTTAACACGCCATGGTGTGCCCCTGCAGAGCGGACATTTTATGCGACGTCCGGCCTTTCACGAATCACGTTTCACGATTGAGGTATTCACGTCCTGATCATCTCAAAGATCTGTTCCGGCGTTTGCGATGCATCTATAAAGGGTATATTTTTTTGCTTTGCAACTTCTTCAAACCAACCACCCCAAATTATTATACCATCTTCATTAGCATCCATTAAAGGGGTTGGCCGTAATGCGCTAAGCAGCCGTTGCTTTTGAAGTTCAGGTTCAATTTTAAGAAAATACACCCGGTCAAACAGGTCAAGTATATTAAATATATTGCCTGAACCACCGAAAACATACACCTCTGAAAACTGGTTTATAAAGTTTCCTAGCACTCTTTTACTCCACAAAAATGCAAAGCCGTTCGCCATCGCCTCATCTGCCGTTTTTGGTTCAACCACTTCATTACCGTTCCTGTCAAACCATGCTGAGAGGCCCTCTATATCGCTATCATCATAAGCGTTAATACCCTGCCTTTGCAAAGCCTTTGCCATGTATGTTTTACCTGAACCAGAGGGGCCAAATATGAGTATTTTCATGTTGACGAAATGAAGTGTGAAGGTAACGAATGGCCGACATTCCACGTTATTCCGGTTAGTTAGGCATAACCAAAAGAAGGTACGTAAAAAGTTTAAATTATATTTAGCAAACCCGGCACTTGAAGATATAAGAATTTCCTGGCCTGTTGATAGGCGAATGCCTGAATAATACTCACATTTCAGCTGCCGGAAATTTATTTACAGCTGCAACTACCTGGCAGATGATACCTGCTGAAATCAAAGGCACTGCCATTGAAAATTTTATGACACTGCATTAAATAGAAAGGTAGATCAACTTATCGCGCACGCAGTTTATTACCCCAATTGCACAAAAAAATATTTACTTTTATGAAATATATTAATTAACAATCTGGTTGGCTTCTTTTGTAAAAATTCTGTAACTAATCGCCAATGTCAAAAAAAGCATTAATAACAGGTGTTACGGGCCAGGATGGCTCTTACTTATCAGAACTATTGCTGTCAAAAGGATATGAGGTGCATGGCATTAAACGTCGCAGCTCTTCACTAAACACGTCCAGGATCGATCACTTGTACCAGGACCCGCACGAGAAAAACGTCAACTTCTTTTTGCATTATGGGGAACTTTCTGACTCAACCAATATTATCCGTATTATGCAGGAAGTACAGCCGGATGAAATATACAATCTTGGCGCAATGAGCCACGTAAAAGTAAGTTTTGACACACCGGAATACACAGCAAATGCAGACGGCATCGGCACGTTGCGTATGCTGGAAGCTATGCGCATATTGGGGTTAACCAAAAAAACCAGGTTTTACCAGGCTTCAACGTCAGAATTGTACGGTCTTGCACAAGAGGTACCGCAAAGAGAAACAACGCCTTTTTACCCAAGGTCACCCTATGGCGTTGCTAAACTGTACGGCTATTGGATAACTGTTAACTATAGAGAAGCTTATAATATGTACGCGTGCAACGGCATACTATTTAACCATGAAAGCCCGCGCAGGGGTGAAACATTTGTAACACGTAAAATAACCCGTGGTGTTGCTAAAATAGCACTGGGCTTGCAGGATACTTTATATATGGGCAACCTTGATGCCAGGCGCGATTGGGGCCATGCAAAAGATTATGTTGAAGCAACGTGGCTGATGCTGCAGCAGGATACACCGGAGGATTTTGTAATAGCAACCGGTGTTACAACTACCGTGCGGGATTTTATAAAAATGGCATTTAGCCAATTGGGCATTGAAATTGCTTTTAAAGGTGAAGGTATAAACGAGAGCGGCTATATAAGCAGTTGCTCAAACCCCAATTATATGCTTCAGGAAGGCAAACACGTGGTTTGCATTGACAGTAAATATTTTCGCCCGACAGAAGTAGACCTTTTAATTGGCGACCCGTCAAAAGCATTCGAAAAATTGGGTTGGAAACCAACTTATACACTAAAGGGCCTTGTGAAGGAAATGGTTGAAGCGGATATTGAATTGTTTAACAAGGAAGCGCTGTTAAAAAATTCAGGATACCTTGTTCCTGGTCATTTTGATTAACGTACACTAACCTAAGGCCTATAATGAATAAAACCGATAAAATTTACATTGCCGGCCATTCAGGTATGGTTGGTTCTGCAATTCTTAGAAAATTAGCTGCAATGGGGTTTTCCAACATAATTGTAAAAACCTCAAAGGAACTTGATTTGCGAAACCAGCAGTCAGTAAATGTTTTTTTTGATGAAGAAAAACCTGCCTATGTTTTTTTGGCTGCTGCAAAGGTGGGTGGCATAGTTGCTAACAACACTTACCGCGCCGACTTTATTTATGAAAACCTGGTTATAGAGGCAAATATTATTCATGCAGCATATTTAAACAAGGCCGAAAAGCTTATGTTCCTCGGCTCATCATGCATATACCCAAAACTTGCCCCGCAACCGCTTAAGGAGGAGTATATTTTAAGTGGTTATCTCGAGCCTACCAATCAGCCGTACGCCATTGCAAAAATTGCGGGCATAGAAATGTGCGATGCCTACCGGGCACAGTATAACTGCAATTTCATTTCGGTTATGCCAACAAATTTGTATGGCCCGAATGATAATTATGACCCTGAAAAATCGCACGTACTGGCGGCACTGTTGCGAAAATTTATTATTGCCAAAAGAGAAAACAAGCCCTTTGTTGAAATATGGGGCACCGGCACGCCGCGGCGCGAATTTATGTATGCTGATGATCTTGCTGATGCGTGTTATTTTTTAATGCAGCATTATAATGACGCCGGCCTTATAAATATTGGTGTTGGCGAGGACGTTTCGATCATGGAGTTAGCCTTACTGATAAAAAAAGTGGCTGCTTACGATGGCGACATAAAAACGGACCCTTCGCGCCCCGATGGAACGCCACGAAAACTGATGGATATAACTAAGCTTACAAACCTGGGCTGGAAAGCCTCGGTATCGCTGGAGGAAGGTATACAAAAAGTTTATGGCCAGTTGCTGAATTTACTAAAATAACACTGAGGTTATTGATGTCAGGTTAATGCCCGTTAAAAAGAAAGCGATGTTTGTGCATCGCTTTCTTTTTAACGGGCATCTTCTAAACTAAATTAATTTATCTTATGGCTGCCGGTCCCGCGTTCGGCCCTCCTTGTAATGTTTTAATTCCTCAATTCGTTTTAATTAGCTTAATCGTTTTAATCTTTCTTCCGTTTATTGCTTCAACCAGGTACAGCCCGTTTATAAACCCTTCTCCAAACCTAAACTGCTGCCATGGCGTTCCTCTTGTATGGTATATTACTTTGCCGCTCATATCCATCACTCTTATTTCCGCGCCGGCATTTGCATCTGCATTTTGAAGTGTTAATGTAAAGTAGTTGCTGCTTGGGTTGGGATAAGCTGTTAAATTAAGCGATAAGCCATTATCGCTTTGTTTGGATTGGTCAACACTTTCTCCTGTTACAATTTCATCTCCCGCATTTAGGCCCGCTACTGATTTTATGGTGACTGTTACCGTAGTTACACAGCCGTTGGCATCCATTGCGCTGAATATGTATATGGCAGCTACAAGGTTTGTAAAAACACCACTGCTTTGGTAGGGGTTTATTCCCTTACGAAACCGGTATGGTGCTACGCCGCCCGTTGCGGTTATAGTTGCACTGCCAGTTGCGGTGGTGCCCGTGGCATTTTTAAAGGTTGCCTGCGCCTTTAATGCAGCCGTTGGCGCAACAATAACCAATTTCCCGGTTCCTGTACAGTTGTGTGCATCTTTTACGGCAAGATTATAGGTCCCTGCTGCTTTGCCGGGGTATGTTGCTCCTGCCTGGTAAGCGCCACCGTTAAGGCTGTATTGGTAAGGTGCTGTACCGCCAGTGCTGCCGGTTGTTAAGGTTGTAGTACCTGAAAAACATAAACCGCTTGAGGCTATGGTGCCCTGCAATAAAGCTGGCTGGCCAACAATAGCAGTTACATTAATTCCGCAACCACCAGAATCTCTTACCACGAATGTTTTTGTACCTGCTGTAAGGGCTGTGAATGTGTTGCTGGCCTGGTATGTTGTTGAGGGAGATAACTGGTATTGATAAGATGAAGCATAACCACCTGCAGCCTTGATAACTACTAATCCATTGGTGCTGCCGTAACATGAAGCATTAGTAATTTGCGCTGTTGCGGTTAATGCCGATGCTGGTGGTTTAATGGTGAAAGAATTACTTCCCTTGCAGCCATTAACATCAGTTGTGGAAACAATGAAACTACCTGCTGACGGCTGGCCGCTGAACAAGCCAGTAGGCTGTTTGGCGCCACCATTAAAGCTATACAGGTAAGGCGCAGTGCCTCCTGATGCTGTTGCCACGTAAGTGGTAGGCACATTTAGACACAAAGCGTTTGCTTTTACGTAAACTGTAACAGGTGCCGGCTGTGTAACTACTGCACTTACATTTACCACGCACCCGCCCGAATCTTTTATATTAATCAAATAACCGCCGGTTGCCAGGCCAGTGATCTTTCCACTGGATTGATAAACCGGGAACCCCGCTGTTTTATATTGATAAGGCGGATAGCCACCGATACCTTTGGCTGTTATGCTGCCGTTTGTGTAGCCATAACAAGTATCATTTATGATGGTTACCGAGCCTTTTAACGCAGAGGCAGGGGCTTTAATAGCAATAGATGATGCGGCACTACAACCATGTGCATCAACTACAGAAACAGCGTAATTGCCGGTGATTGATTGATTGTTAAACACTGCACTCGGTTGCTGTACTCCACCGTTAAGACTATACAGGTACGGCGCAGTTCCTCCCGTAGTCGTGGCGGTAAGGGTTGCCGTGCTGTCAAAGCAAAGTTTGCCTGCTGCCAGTACGGTTTTTAAAACTGCGGGCTGGGTTATTACCGCGGCAACGGATGCTGTACAGCCACCTGAGTCTTTCACCACAAAATTATAAGATGCAGGTGCCAGGCCGGTAAAGTTGCCAGTGGCTTGAAAAGGCCCGGTTGCAGATTGTGCGTAAACATACGACGATGCGTACCCACCGATTGCCTTAACGGTTACAGAGCCGTTTGCATTGCCATTACAGTTTATGTTGGCAATGGTAACCGTTGCCGACAATGCTGATGCAGGTGCATTAATGGCCAATGTTTTACTGGCGGTGCAAGCGTTAGCATCGGTTAACTGCAACGTATAAGTGCCGCCAGCTAACTGGCCGTTAAAAATATTGCTTGTTTGCTTGGTACCGTTATTAAGGCTGTATTGGTAGGGTGCTGTGCCACCGCCGCCCGTTGCCGTAAGTGTGTTATTGCTGCCAAAACAAAGCGTTCCCGCAGTTAGGTTGGCGGTTAACGGCGTTGGCTGAGTAATTGTCGCAACAACACTTGACGTGCATCCGCCAGAATCCTTCACCACAAAATTATATTGGCCTGGCGCAAGCCCGGTAAACTTACCCGTACTTTGAAAAGGCCCGCTGGCTGTTTGTGCATACGCATACAAAGACGGGTAGCCTCCATTTGCTTTAACGGTTACAGAACCGTTTGCGTTGCCGTTACAAGTTATATTGGTAATGGTAGCCGTGGCTGAAAGTGCGGAAACAGGTGTATTAATTGCTAATATTTTGCTGGCAGTACAGGCATTAGCATCAGTTACCTGCAGGGTATAAGCGCCGCCTGCTAACTGGCCGTTAAAAATATTACTTGCCTGCTTAGGCCCGTTGTTAAGGCTATACTGATAGGGCGCCGTACCGCCACCGCCCGTTGCTGTTAATGTATTGTTGCTGCCAAAGCACAATGTTCCAGCAGTCAGGTTGGCGGTTAACAGCGTTGGCTCCGTAAGCACAACGGTTACGGTGCCCGCACAGGCGCTCGCATCCTTTACTGAGAAAACATAACTGCCTTTCTTCAAGCCGCTGAATAAGCCACTTGCCTGGTAAGCAGTGGACGGCGTCAAATTATATTGGTAAGGGTTTGTACCACCATTGCCCGTTAGTACAACACTTCCATTAGTGCCCCCGGCGCATAACGGCTGCGTTATTACCATGCTTGCACCTGGCATATCTATAGTAACTGTAGCAGCAGCACCTGTTACCTTTTGCACCATGCCATTTCCATCAGTTACACTCGTCAAAATATAAACAAAGCTGCCTTTTACTGTAGTGGGTGCTGTAACCTTAACTGAGTTGCCCACGGTTGTGGTTACTACAAGTGCAGCACCACCGTTAATAGAATATACAAATTTGTACGGCGCTGCACCGTTGGTACATGTAAAGGTAACCGATGGGGCTGTGCTGTTAAGGCAGGCTGTTGCTGTGCCGCTTATACTGGCACTAAGGCTGTATAAAAGATTGCGAAATACCGACACGCTGATGGAATACAGGTTACTGGCAAAAATATCGGGCTTGCTGTCGCCGTCAAGGTCAAACAGTGTTACATTAACAGGGCCATTTGCCGTGGTAAGGGGCACGCCTGGCGCAAACGAAGCTGCAGTGAATAAAGGGGCGTTTGTACTGGTATTTTTTAACACCGATAGAATATTGCTGTTAATATTGGCTGCTGTAATATCCAGCTTGCCATCGCCGTCCAAATCCGCGACGCTTGCAGCATAAGGGTGCGTGCCAACAACATAATCAACGCTGGATTTAAAGGAAGCCTGTTGTATTGCAGTGCCGGCAACGGTTACGTTTTTTATAACAGACACAGTTGAAGGGTAATAATTGGCAGTAACAAGATCAGGAATGCCGTCACCATCCATATCGGCAACAGCGATGCTTTGGGGGCCGCTGGGTGTGGCTATAGACACAGGCATGCCCAATGAAAATGTTGTACCAGTAGTAATATTTTGATAGATTAAAATAGATGCAGATACTGAATTGGTTACCGCAATATCTGGTTTGCCATCGCCGTTAATGTCAGCTATAGCGATAGCAGTTGGGCTGCTTCCAGCTGCAAAATTAATACCGGGCGCAAAAGAAATTGTACCCGCCGTAGTGGTATTGATATATACTGACATGGTGCCTGCGCCATAATTGCAAAGCGCAATATCAGGCTTGCCGTCACCATTAAGATCGCCAACAGCAACGCCAGACGGGTTATAAGGTGTTGCATAATCACCGCCAACCTGGGCAAACTGGATATTGCCAGGTGTTGAGTTATTTTTGAAAATATTAAAGAGGTTATTAGAGCGATATACGGACACAAGGTCAAGCTTTCCATCTCCATTAAAATCACCAGTGGCGAGAATGTCCGAGCCAACACCGCCTAACACCAGGCCTGGCGTGAGTGAGTCGTGCCCAACGATGCTGTTGTTCCTGTAAAAAGCAAGCGATGAATTATACGCACCCGCCTGGGTGGCAGCAATATCTGTTTTACCATCGCCATCAAAATCTCCGGGCGCAAGGTTTACAATACCCGCTATATCAACCTTTGGCGCAAACGAATTTGTTGTAATTGTATCGGCACTGGCAAACGTTACAAGAAATGGTTTTGCAGAATATGCAGTTAAGCCGTTTACGGTAACAGTTATGGGCTGGTAAGCAGCACCAGCCGGTACAGTAACCGTAAGAGACACAGCCGACGATGCCGTTATATTTGCCTTTATAGGGCCAAAATACACGATGTTGTTTGCGGTAACAGGGCTGAAATTTGTACCTGTAATAACAACGTTTGTTCCCACATGCCCTGATGAAGGGGCAAAGGTTGTGATGGTTGGCTGCGAAAATGCATGTTGCATTAACATACACAAAAAGGGCAGCAAACATAACCGGGTTTTACGGATGTGTTTAACACAGAGGTAGATTGTATTCATGTTTGGTTTTGACTTGTTTTGGAATAATTATTATACAGGCACGGTTAACAAGCCTGCTGTAAGCAGGAAACCGTTGCAAGCACAATCGTCTTTTCGTGGGGAGTTATTGATAATCAATTTATCAATGAGGCACAAACATACATGCATATACATGCAGCCCAAAGGCACAATTAGGAAGTTGCGTTGCCCATTTAGTAACAGGTGGTGTTAAAAGGGTAATCGACAGAATATTGCCGGTAAAATGGGGAATATATACCGGAAGCAAGCAGCATAGCGCCACCGGTCTGGGTCAAGGTAAGTCAGTTTTAAAGTTTTTCTAATTTATCGAGAAATGCAGCTTTATTGATACGGGAAACAGTAAGTATCTTACCTCCGGCCATTACAACCTCACCGCCGTCACCTCTAATATAACGTTCCATAAATGCCAGGTTAATGATAAAGCTATGATGGATGCGAAAGAAAGAATCATCGTTTTCCAATATGGCCTCTACTTTTTTTAAGGTTTTGGAGACAAGTATTACTTTGTTATTAACCAGGTGAAAGCGGGTATAATTATTTTCCGATTCGCAAAACAAAATATCCTTTGTATCAATCATTACAAGTCCATCTATCGTGGCCAATGCTATACGCCCCGGCGCTTTTTTGCTTTCCATCAGCCCAAGCAATTTGTCGATGCGTGACAAGGTTGTATCATTTTTTATCGCCCTGGCCCGCGCCACCGCGTTTACCAATTCATCCCTGTTTACAGGTTTTAGCAAATAATCAAGTGCACTATGGCGTATAGCTTGTATAGCATATTCGTTATAAGCTGTTGTAAAAATAACATCAAAGTTATAATCGCGGCAATATTCAAGCATCTCAAAACCGTTCATTCCAGGCATTTCTATATCAAGGAAAATAATCTCGGGCTCATGCTCGGCAATGCCTAGCAATGCATCCTTTGCGCTGGAATATTCGCCGGCTATTTCAACCTGCGGGCAATATTTGCCAAGCATTATTGACAGGCCATCCCTGCAATGCTTTTCATCATCCACCAATATTGCTTTCATAGCTTTTGTGTTGTAAGGTTATTAATACACGTGTACCGTTTGTTGCGCAGGGTAAATTTTTAAGGTTGGTAATAGTTACGCTGGCATTTAGCTTATATACATCGTTAACCACAGCAAGCCTTTCTGCAGTTATCTTCATGCCATGCGATTTATGCAACTGATTTTTTTTACGCTTTAATATAGCAGATGCTTCCATGCCTACACCATTGTCCTCTATTTCAATATGTACCAGTTCCTTTTCTTTAAAAACGTGCACCAATAATTTGCCACCTGGATCAGTACGGTGCATTAGCCCATGCCAAATAGCATTTTCAACATACGGCTGAATGATTAGTGGTGGCACCAATATCCCCGCGGTTGAAATATCTTCACTAACATTAATTGAATAGGTAAATGAGTTATTAAACCGCAGCGCTTCGAGTTGTATATATAATTCCAGTGCCGTTAATTCGTTCTCAAGCAATATCCATTCGTTCCTGCTGTTGTCCAGTATCATGCGCATGAGGCGGGAAAACTTATTAAGATACTCCGAAGCATTATCCTGGTCGTTCTGCAGTATAAAAGTATTGATGGAGTTTAAGCTGTTAAAAATAAAATGTGGGTTCATCTGGCTGCGCAGGGCAGACAACTGTACCTGTGCCAATTGTTGTTGTATATTATCCAGCTCTTCTTTTCTTTGCCGCAATGCCTGTTCAGACTCAATAGATTTTATTTTGCCTGCTATAAGGCCTGCTATGGCAGTTAAAATTTGCAGGTGCCGCTTTGTAAAAAACCCTTTATCATAATGCTCTGAGTCAATAACTCCAACCAGCTCTTCATTATATTTTATGGGTACGCATATCTCGCTCATACGCTGCATTTCGTCAACCCGGTAGCGCGCATCAACCGTTGTGTCAGGTATAATAACTGCTTCACCTTTTTGTGCTACATACCCAACAACACCCTGGCCAGGCACCACATCAAAAGGCAGTTTTTGTATTTCCTCCAAAGACCCCTTGGGCCCATATCCAGCCTTTTGTATCAGCCGTGTTTTATCATCATTCCATAAATATATCATACAGTCAACAAATCCAAGCCTGCCAATCAACTTTTTGGCTACATCCCACAACACATCATCTATATTATAGTTATTAATAACTGACTTAGAGAAGAAATTGGATATTTGTTCCAGTTCCAGCTGATTTTTATATTGTTCCGCTGTTAACTCCTGTACCTTTGTTTTGCTGTTTTCTATTGCCCTTATATTTTGTTCGCGCCATTTTATAACCCAGAATATTAAGCTAACTAAACATAAACATGTTAATATCAAGAACCACCATCGCCGCCAAAAAGGTGGTACAATATAAATACTAAGGCGCGTAATATTAACGGAGTATTTCCCTTCCCTGTTGGCCGATCTTATGTTGAATGTGTAATGGCCGCTTTGCAATTGATTATAGTTTGCAGCTTGTTCCCTTCCCGCTGATATCCACCCCCTGTCTGCGCCATCCAGCCTGTACTCATATTTTATTTTTCCGGGTGAATTAAACTGGAGCGATGAAAACTCAATGCGTATGCTATTTTCCGTGTAAGAAAGCTCTATGGTATTACCGCGGCTCAACGGATCCATACTTAACTTTTTATCAAACACCCAAAAACCAGTGATTGAAACATCAGGAGGTGGTTTTTTAAAGGGTATATCAGCAGGGTTAAATGCAATAAACCCTTTAGAGCCTGCAACCAGCAACTTACCATTTTTCAAAGCGAGAAACCATCCCGAAAATTCGGGGTCCATCACACCGTCTGTGGCATCGTACCTGGTAACTATACGGGTGTAAATATTCACTTTGCATAAGCCGCTTACACATGTAGCCCAAACATCTTTTTTCCTGTCAAGCGTCACCGCTAATATTAAATTATCCGGCAGGCCGTCTTTGCTTGATATGACGCTAAAAGTTTCTGTGCGTTTATCAAAGATGTTTATGCCCGAAAGTGTTGCAACAATAAGGGTATCCTTATTATAAGCTATAACATCGCTTATGTTATTGTTGCTGATGGAGGTAACTATTTGCTGATTATAAGTATAGCCATGTGTAAATATGCCTTTTGTTTTATTAAAAAGCCACAGGCCGCCGTCCCTGCCGCCAACCCATATATTATCGCCGTCAAACAATATGCATGATATGTTTTTAACAGGTTGTTTTGGATAGGTAATGTATTTACCGGTGCTGTGATCAATTTTCATTAATCCTTTACTCCAATGGGCTATCCACACGTTGCCTTCGTTATCGCGCTTTATGGTATTTATGTTACCGGTAAGTGCAGTATCATGCTCTATTTTCAACACACCGGTTTTGGGGTTTAACTTTAATATTGACCCATCCTGGTTGGGCGCCCATATTATGCCGTTGCTATCCTGGTAAAGGCACCATACCTGGTTTTTATCATTATCAGCACTGCCTGTTACCAATACATAATGTTGCTTAAAAATAAGGTTGCTGTCGTAACGGTTAATACCACCGCCGGGATAGTAATAAGGAACATAAATATCCCCGTCGGAAGGCGTTTGTAAAAAAGAATTTACAGGTAATGATAAGTTCTTGCTACTGTTACCGGAATTAACAGCGCCGTAATTAGAAAAAACATTTTTTTGGGGATTGCAAATATTTATGCCCCTGTTAGTGCCTATCCATGTGTTATCCTGGTTGTCATCCGTTATTGAAACGGAAGAGTATGACTCTGCATTAAGGTGCATGCCATAAGGGTTTTCATTGTCGGCCTCAATAATATCAAATGTGTCTTTCGTATTATTATAAAGGGCAACCCCCAAGGGAATTAAGCCTACATAAAATTTTTTATCCCTCGTTTCATACATCGTACCTACTACATTGTTGGGCGCTGGGGCGAAATAGCTTTTCCGTAAGGGCATACCGAAAAAATACGACCTGAAAGCTTTCATATCATAATTGTACCGGTATAAAATATGGTTGTAACCGGTGCTAACCCAAACATTGTGTACATCATCAAAAAAAACATTACTTACAGGTTCTTTAATGTTTAATACCGGCAAGTGCCGGGGGTTGTTGTTCCTGTCGTATACCACATGTTTTATTACATCATAAAATTTTACCCCGGTTGTTGTGCTCAGCCAAATATTTCCGTCGCTATCCGTTGTTATGCTGCTGGCCGCATCGTTACTGCCCATACCTAAAACAGCATTCATATTCTCAAACTTGTTGGTTTGCTGGTTTAACTTAAAAAGACCGCTTGATGCAGCCACCCATACATCGCCCCTGCCATCTTCGCAAAACTGCCATGCATTTTTTATAAAATTTTTTTCGCCTGAAGCATGCAGGTTATAATTATAAAACTTACCGGTATTCCTGTTTAATGTGTAAGCCGACCCCTTGTCCGTACCAACCCAAAACCTGTGCCTGCTGTCTTCAAACAAGGTGCTAATCCAATCGGTTTGCAGGGCATCCGGATTGTGAAAATCGGCTACGTAAGTAACAAACCTATAGCCATCGTAACGCTGCAGGCCGCCTTGTGTGCCTATCCAGATATAGCCATAACTATCCTGCAGGATTTTTTTTACATAATTGTTTACCAGCCCGTTTTCAGTGCTTATATGCCGGAAAATATAGTCGGTATTTTGAGCATACACCTTACCACCCGGAACTATATTAAGTAGCAGAAAATAAATAAATACGGCAAACTTTACAGCTGGATATGTGCGCATAAAATTGGATGGAAAGAAGAAGGCAACAAATAGTGAAGATATAGGATGTAGCTGTTGAAAACAAATTGCCTTCTGGCTGTAAGTATTTGATACGGCTCAGATTTTAGTATATGCCAAATGAAATACACAGCATCAGTTCATGCATCTGCCTGCGAACTTTAAATTTACAACTTGTATTTATCCCGCTATGAGGGACACCGTTGAATAACCAGCTATAAGCTTTTTATTTTCTTTTGCAGCCCATCCCAAACGATCAGAAGCTTTTGTAATTGAGCGTCCGCCTCTTTTACTGCCGAAATAGTTTGCGAGGTTGGCGGTATATCTGCTTCATGCAAAATACCAAACAAGCCTCCAAACGATCTCTCAACTGCACCGAAAGATGCTTCTTTTGAACCGCGGGGCTGATTTTGCAAGCCCGCAACTTGCGTATCAAGCTCTTTTGCAGCGGCTATATCTTTTAACCGCGCCCTTGCTATTGCAATTTCGTCCAGCGCTTGCTTCGCCTTTTGCCTTCCGTTATAACAGGTCATTGAAAGATCATGCTGCAGTTGCAGATCTGCCACAGAAGTTTTAACCCTGGGGTCCATTTTTACTGTAAGGCTCTGGG